>JBJTYE010000143.1:0-3924 GCA_046082625.1 Actinomycetota bacterium
ATGGCTTTTCCTTACTCGTGAAGACTGGTGAAAGAAGTGGATGTGGTGCGACGATCAAAAGGGTTCTTCGTCGCCGTAGAAAGCCTCGTCGGCCGGAGCCGCCGAACCCCGGGTGGGGCGGGGACCCGAGTCTCCGCCACCGCGGGGCGGAGTCTTTTCGATGGTGACGGTGGCCCAACGCAAGGTCGGACCGATCTCGTCGGCCACGATTTCCACGGCCGTCCGCTTCTCGCCTTCGCGACTCTGGTACTCGCGAACGTCGAGACGGCCCGAGACCAGGACCCGCGAGCCCTTGGTCAGCGAGGCAGCAATGTTCTCGGCCAGTTGATCCCAGGCCACGACGTTCATGTACGAGGTCTGCTCCTGCCACTCTCCATTGACCTGGTAGCGGCGGTTGACCGCCAGTCCGACGGTCACGGTCGCCTTTCCGGACTGGGTGTAGCGAAGTTCGGGATCTCGAGTGAGATTGCCGACGACGGTGATATTGCTCGATGCCATGTGTCCCTCCTGATGTGGAGACGGTTGATGAGTTCGGCGGATGCGATCAGGCGGCCACGAGACCGCGACGGGCGGCCTCTGCCGTCGGGAGACGCAGCAATTTGTGGCGGAGGATGTCGTCGGCGATGCGCAACGACCGCTCGAGTTCGTCCAGAGCTCCTCCGGGGGCGGTGAGGTTGAGGACGAAGTAGTAGCCCTCATCCTTTTTCTTGATGGGATACGCCAGTCGGCGCTTGCCCCACCAGTCGGCCTTGCCGTGGACCGAACCGCCGGCTCCGGCGATGGTCTTGGTCACCGAGGTCACCCACTGCTGGGCGACGTGGTCCTCCACGGAACCGTCGACAATGATCATCAATTCGTAGGCACGCATCATCAGCGTGTGACTCCCTTCGGACACGGATCGGCGGGCCGATCCGGGGCCCCGGAGATGGGGCAGGGTATTGCAGGCGACGAAGTGTACCGGGGGTGGGACGGATTCACAGTTCGAGTGTGTGCGGGGGGTGTGGCAGAACTGGTCAGGGCCTGGTGATCCGCACGAACGAGGCCGCCAACAGGCCGGCCCCCCAGGACACCGCGCCGTCCCTGGTGGTCACCGAGCCCCCACTGCGCAGGTATCCGACCACCGCCTCCTCCCGCAGACCCTGGAACGCCAAGCCAGGACCTTCGCCCCCGACTCCCCACCACACGGCGAGCACCCCGATGACGATGCCGGCCACGCAGATCGGCATGGCCAGCGTGTCGCTCGGGATTCGCGAGGCCAGAACGAAGGAGAACACGGCACTCAGCAACAGCAGGACGCCCACCGCCGCCAGGGCCAAGAAGAGATGTTGGATCACCCCGGAAAAACCCAGGCCGTCCATGTCGCCGCAGTCCACCATGGCCCGCACCGGGGACGAGCCGTCGACGACGGAAACCGTCTCGTACAGGGCGCAAGGCTCTCCACCCGTGGTCTGCGGAACGCCGTCCACGAATTCGATGCCGAACTCGCTGTCGGCCGCGCCGAAGATCAGGAGAACCAGACACGACACGGCGATCATGACGAATCCCATGACGCCGTCGCGCTGCAAGCGGCGCGTCGACTCGTACGGCAACCACCCTCCGCGGCGGGGGGATCGGCGGCCGCGCGCGCCGAGTCGCATCACGGCTAACCCACCCTCCGGTTGGCTCGCTGGCCGCCGATGGGAAGGACGCGCACCAGATGGTGCCAGCGACATGCACAACACGCTTCGACCACGTAGGCCGTGTAGTCCTCGGTGCGTCGGTGATAGGTGGCGAGTTCCTGATTGTCGGCCACGATCTTGCCGTGCCCCGGCAGACGCGGTCCGAAGACGTACGTCACGAGAACCAGGTTGTCCTCGGCGCAGATCGGACACAGTGTCTGCGTTCGCCGTCCCACGCCGCGGGCGGCCCGCATCAATTCGGGGTGTGCGTCGCACACTTCCTCGCGGCCGAGTCGTCCGCGGTGGTACTCGTTGATCAGCGCCCGCCGCGCCATGCGATGGTCGACCAGTCCCGACCGGAACGTCGTCAGACCTCGGAAGGGTCCGAAGGAGTTCTCACCGGTCGGCATCGCCCCGAGGCTACTCAACCGAACATTCAGTCCGGCACACGGGCCGACCACCAAGCGTCCAGACGCTTGCGGATCTCGGCGTCACCGAGCAATCCCTCCTCCAGCCTGATCTCGAGAAGGAAGGCCAATGCTCGACCCACTGTTCGTCCGGCTCCGATCCCGAGATGCTCCATGACGGCATTGCCGTCCATCTCCGGACGTATGGCCTTCAACTCCTCACGCGCCGCCAATTCGGCGATGCGCTGTTCGAGTTCGTCCATCCGCCGCGACAAACGAGCCGCTTTCCGCTCGTTGCGAGTGGTGCAGTCACAACGCGTGAGAACGTTGAGTTCGTTGAGCAGCGGCCCGGCGTCGTTGACGTACCGCCGAACGGCGGAATCCGACCAACCCATCTCATAGGTGTGGAATCGCAGATGCAGACGGACCAATTCGGTGATCGCCTCCACCTCGTCATTGGGATATCGCAAGGCGACGAGACGCTTGCGCGTCATCTTGGCACCCACCACATCGTGCATGTGAAAGGTCGTCCCCTTGCCGTCCTGGAAACCGCGCGTGCGCGGCTTGCCCACGTCGTGGAAGAGAGCGGCCAGACGCGTGATGCGGAAATCGAACTCCGAATGGGCGTCGGGTCGCACGTTCTCGATCACGGCCAAGGTGTGGGTGAGCACGTCCTTGTGACGGTGGATGGGATCGTGCTCGAGTCTCATGGATGGAAGCTCCGGCAAGAACTGTTCCGCCAGACCGGTCTCCACCAGGAACCAGAGGCCTGCCGAGGGACTGTCCACCACGATCAGCTTGTTCAATTCGTCTCGGATGCGCTCGGCCGAGACGATCTCCAGTCGACGGGTCTCGGCCTTCACCGCCGCCACCAGTTCGGGAACCGGTGTCATGGCGAAGCGGGCGATGAATCGGGCAGCGCGCATCATGCGGAGAGGATCGTCGCTGAAACTGATGTCGGGATCGAGCGGAGTCCGCAGCGTCCGGGACATCAGATCGGCGACGCCGTCGAAGGGATCCACGAGGGTCGGCGCGTCGTTCGTCAACTCGAGGGCCATGGCATTGATGGTGAAATCGCGACGCGACAGGTCCGTTTCGATGGCGTCGGCGAATTCCACTTCAGGCTTGCGCGTATCGGGGTGATAGGCCTCGGCGCGATGGGTGGTGATCTCGTAGACCCGGTCCCCCTTGCGAGCACCGATGGTTCCGAACTTCTCTCCTTGCGTCCACAGGGCATCGGCCCAGGGGGCGAGGATCTTCTTCACCTCGGCCGGTCGGGCGTCGGTCGTGGCGTCGAAGTCGATGGCCGATGCCTCGTGACCGAGCAGGAGATCCCGGACCGAACCACCGACCAGGTACAGGCGCTTGCCGGCGTCCCGGAAAAGTTGGCTGACATCGGCCAACTCGGCCAGAACCGGAGCGAATCGGTCGGGCACCACGTGATCAGACTAGACGCGTCCGCTCGATGACGACCGGGGCTCTTCAGCCGTCGAGCCGTGCCCAGAATTCGACGATCTCGTCCAAGCGCGTCCACGACGAAGTCGGTGCATCCGTCGACATCGCTCCGCCGGCTGATGGCGACATCCCGACCAAGGCGGCAAGAGTGGACGCCGTGGACGCCGACAAGGCCTCGAGATCGTACCCGCCCTCCAGCATCACCAGCACGCGACCCGGTTCGACCAACGGGAGCAGTCGGGACATCATCGAGCCGTAGTCCACGGCCGACAACGACATGTCGGTGATCGGATCGTCGCGGTGCGCATCGAAACCGGCGGAAACGATCAGCCAGGTCGGAGCGAATTCCTCGGCGGCCGGCAGGACCAGGCGATCGAAGGCGGCACGATAGACGTCACCGGTGG
>JBJTYE010000144.1:0-12622 GCA_046082625.1 Actinomycetota bacterium
CTCTCCGAGATCGCCCCGGATCTGGCCCTGGTCGAGAGTTTCAGCCACGCGGCGGTCTGGGATACCGAAGCCGGTCTCGTCAGTTTCGACACCTCCGGGGTCCACACCGGAGCCGATGTCGTACGGGCGATTCGTTCGTGGCGGCCCGACTCACCCTTCAGCCATCTCGTCTATACCCACGGCCACGCCGACCACGTCGGTGGCTCGGGATTCTTCGCCGCCGACGCCGAAGGTCGAGGCCACCAGCGACCCGAAGTGATCGGGCACCTCAATGTGGATACGCGCCTCGATCGTTACGACCTGACGTCGCCGTGGAATCTGTTCATCAACGCCCGGCAATTCGGGGGGTTGCGCAGCGAATTGAATCTGAGCGTCGGTGGCGACGAGACCGGAGTGTCGGTGGAGATCAAGGACTCCGCCCGGCGTTTTCTGCCCCGCTCGGTCCTGCGACCGAGCACCCTGGTCGCCGACCATGCCTCGATGACCATCGGCGACGAGAGGATCGAATTCTTTCACGACCGCGGCGAAACCGACGACCATCTCTGGACTTGGGTACCGGAACGGAAGTGGATCTTCTCGGGCGACTTCGTGATCTGGAACTTCCCCAACGCCGGAAATCCCCAGAAGGTGCAGCGCTATCCCCGTGACTGGGCCGCCGCCTTGCGCAAGATGATCGCCGTCGGACCGGAACTGTTGGTCCCCGCTCATGGTCTTCCCATTGCCGGCCGCGAGCGCATCGCCAGAGTGTTGGACGAGATCGCCACCGCCCTCGAAGACCTCGAACGTGAAGTCCTGGGCATGATGAACGCCGGAGAAACCCTCGACGCCATCATTCACTCGGTGCGCGTTCCGGCCGACACTTTGGCCAAGCCCTATTTGCGTCCGTTCTACGACGAACCCGAGTTCGTCGTACGCAACATCTGGCGACTCTATGGAGGATGGTGGGATGGAGCGCCGTCGCGACTCAAGCCGGCCTCGGACGCGTCGTTGGCCACGGTCATCGCCGAACTGGCCGGAGGCGCATATCGCCTCATCGAGCGGGCCGAAGCGGCTCACGAAGCCGGCGACCACCGCCTCGCCAGTCATCTGGCCGACTTCGCCGCCTGGGCCGCCCCCGACGATCCCGGCATCCACGAGACCCGGTCGCGTCTCTACCTGGCCCGACGCAAGGCCGAGACTTCGCTCATGGCCAAGGGCATCTTTCTGAGCGCGGCTCGCGAATCCCAGGCCGTGGTCGAACGCCAGTCTCCCGATTCCCGGTCTTCGGGTTCTTGAAAGGAACGTGAATCGCCAGTGCACCATGTGAACTTCGGTCGAACCGGTCTCAAGGTCTCGCGCCTGTGTCTGGGCACCATGACCTTCGGCTACCAATGCGACGAGGACACGTCGCGAGCCATCATGGACGCCTCCCACGATGCCGGGATCGACTTCATCGACACCGCCGATGTGTACCCGCTCGGGGCTCCACCGGATCTCTTCGGACGCACCGAGGAGATCGTCGGACGCTGGCTGCAGGGCCGACGAGACCATTTCATCCTGGCCACGAAGTGCTTCTTTCCCACCGGCCCGAAACCGTGGAACAGCGGAAGCTCCCGTCACAACATCATGCGCGCCGTGGAGGCTTCGTTGCGTCGCCTCGGCACCGACTACATCGATCTCTATCAGGTTCATTCCTGGGATCCGGAGACTCCGATCGACGAAACGCTCGGCGCTCTCGACGATCTCGTGCATTCCGGAAAGGTGCGCTACGTCGGCTGCTCCAACGTTCTCGCGTATCAGTTGGCGCGCTCCATCGGACGGTCCGAAGTGCTCGGCGTGGCTCGCTTCGATTCGGTCCAGCCTCGCTACAACATGCTCTTCCGGGAGAACGAACGCGAACTGCTGCCGCTGTGCGCGGAAGAAGGCATCGCCGTGATTCCGTACAACCCACTGGCGGGCGGATTCCTTTCGGGCAAACACGTACGCGGCGAACCGACCGCCGGAGGCCGATTCACGCTCGGCTACGCCGCCGGGCGCTACCAGGAGCGCTACTGGCACGACCGCATGTTCGACACCGTGGATCATCTGAAGGTCATGGCCGCCGAGGCCGGGGTGTCTCTGGCCACGCTGGCGGTGCAGTGGGTGTTGGCGAACCCGTCCATCACGTCGCCGATCATCGGAGCCAGTCGCCCGGAGCAACTCGCCGATGTCGTGGCGGCGGTCGGCGCGCCCATCGACGACGAACTCAAGAGTCGCATCGACACCCTGACCTACGAGTATCGCTTCGGGGACAACGCTCGCTGACGACTCCTACTGACGACGCAAGGCGCATCGAGTGGGCGTGACGGGACTCGAACCCGGGACCTCCACCGTGTCATGGTGGCGCTCTAACCAACTGAGCTACACGCCCGAACCGCTCTCAGCCTAGCCCAGTCGTCGGTGACTCCTCCCCTGGTCAGCGCAGTCGCAGGGCGATTTCGTTGGCCAGCAGTCGGCCGTTCCGATTCAACCGGAGGCGCCGGCCTTCGGTCTCCTCCAAGAGGTGGGCGAGATCGGCGCGATCGCCTGGATCGAAGGCCTCCTCCGGCACCCCGTCGGCCATGCGCAGAGCCAACTGCAAGCCCTCACGCCGGCGGGTCTCCGGATCCAGGTCCTCGTGTGCCGATTCGGCACCGACACCCGAGCGCACCAGGTCGATATAGCGCTCCGGCGTACGCACGTTCCACCATCGTCGCCCTCCCTCGTGCGAATGCGCGGCACTACCGAACCCTCGGTAGTCACCTTGGTGCCAGTACAGGAGGTTGTGTCGACACTCACGTCCCGGACGCGCCCAATTGGAGATCTCGTAGTTCACGAGTCCGGCCCGAGACAGAAGCCGGTCGACGGACTCGTACATGTCCGCCTGGAGGTCGTCATCGGGATGGCGAGACGGGTCGTCGGCCAATGGCGTTCCCGCTTCCACCGTGAGCCCGTAGGCCGATACGTGCGACGGCTCGAGAGCGACGACGCCTTCGACCGTGCGCTCCCAATCGGCGCGGGTCTCGCCGTGCACCCCGTAGATGACATCCAGATTCACGCTGTCGATCCCCTCGGATCGAGCGGCTGTCACGGCCCGCACGACGTTGTCGGGATCGTGCGTACGGCCGAGGGCCAGCAACACATGGGGCTGTAGCGACTGCACCCCGATGCTCACCCGATTCACACCGCCACTGCGATACGCGGCCATCAGAGAGTCGGAACAATCGTCGGGATTGCACTCCACGGTGATCTCGGCATCCGCGGTCACCGGGATCGACGTCACCACCCCCATCAACAGCTCCGGTGGCACCCGGGTCGGGGTGCCACCTCCGACGAAGATCGACGTCGCCGTCGGCAGACCGGCGTCGATGGCGCGAGCGATGTCCTGTTGCAGGGCTCGCAAATACTCGACCATCACATGATCGCGATCGGTGAAGGTGGCGAAGGCGCAGTAGTCGCAGCGATGGCGGCAGAAAGGAATGTGCACGTACACCCCGAAGCCGGTCGAGGCGTTCACGATGCGCTCCCGCATCGCCGATTCTCGGCCAGGAGCACACCGGCGGCGATGGCCGCGGTCTCGGCGCGCAGGATTCCCCCGGGCAGCGAGACGTGGGCGTTCACAAGGGTCAGTTCCTCGGTCGTGAAGCCCCCTTCGGGCCCGACGATCACGACTCTCACCGCATCGGTGAGGGGCGACCCACCCGGTTCGGCGAGCGCCACTGCGCCCCCGGGTCCGAGGGCCTGGACGACCTCGGACAACGACTGCCGGACCCGGTGCAGATGGGGCAGGAACACGGCCCGACTCTGCATGGCCGCCTCTTTGAGCACCTTGGACAAGCGCTCGTGCTGTTTCGCCGCCTTCGACGCGTCCCAGCGCACCACGGTCCGCTCGGTGATCACCGGCCAGAGGTGGTCGATACCCAATTCGGTGAGTTTCTGCACCACCAATTCGGGACGGTCACCTTTGGTGAGGGCGAAGACCACGCCGATCTCCGGTTCGAGACGCACTTCGCGAACCATCTCTCCGACGGGTTCGAGATGCTCCGGTCCGTCCACCAGTCGGAAGGGCCGCCAGCAACCGTGACCGTCGGACACCGTGACGACCTCTCCGGTCCGCAGACGCAGGACGCGTCCCAGGTGATGGATGTCGTCCTCGTCGAGGATGGGATGCTCCACATCGGCGGCGAACACGTGGGCCGCCGCCGAACGTCGATCGTTCATGAGAAGGCGGATTTGATCTTGGAGAAGAATCCGGCGTCCTCGGGCGCCACGTCCTCGCCTCGCTCGGCGGCCAAGGAGCGGAGAAGTTTGGCCTCGGAGGCGCTCAATTTGGTGGGGACCACCACCTTCATGATCACCCGCAGATCCCCGCGTCCACTCGACTGCAGGCGCGGCACGCCCCGGCGACGCAACGTGAAGATGCGGCCCGGTTGGGTCCCGGCCGGAATCACCAAGGTCTCCTCGCCGTCCAAGGTCAGCAACTGCAGCGAGACGCCGAGTGCGGCCTGGGCGATCGAGACCTCGATCTCGGTGACCAGATCGAATCCGTCGCGAACGTAGCGATCGTGCGGTCGCACCCGCAGATGCACGAACAAGTCGCCGGTTCCGCCTCCTCGGGGTCCGGCGGCGCCGCGTCCGGTGAGACGCAACGTCGATCCGGTGTCCACTCCCGCCGGCACGTCCACTTGAAAGGTCTTGTCGGTGACGACGCGCCCGTTGCCATCACATTGCGAGCACGGGGTGACCACCACCTGGCCGAATCCCCGGCAGCGTCCGCAGGCCTGCGAGGTGACCATCTGGCCGAGCAGACTCTGGCGAACGCGCTGGACCTGGCCCGATCCGTTGCAGTCGGCGCAGGTCACCGGTTGCGTTCCCGCACCGGCTCCGGATCCGTCGCAGTCGGGACAGCGTTCGGCGGTGCGCACCGTGACCGGCACCGTCGCTCCGAAGACCGCTTGTTCGAAATCGAGGTCGGCCACCACTTCGAGATCCTGACCTCGCGGTGGACCGGCCGGCCCCCGGGATGCACCGAAGGGATTCCCCCCGAAGAACGACTCGAAGATGTCTCCGAGACCGCCGGCGCCGCCGAAGAAGTCCCCCATGTTCTGAGAACCTGCACCGGCTTCTCCGAAGCGGTCGTAGCGGGCACGCGCCTCGGGGTCGGACAGCACTTCGTAGGCCTTGGCCACTTGCTTGAATTTCTCCTCGGCGGACTCGTCGCCGGGATTGGCATCAGGGTGAAGTTGGCGCGCCAGTTGCCGATAGGCCTTCTTGATCTCCTCCGGTGTGGCCTCGCGGCCGACGCCCAGCAGTTCGTAGTAGTCAGCCACGGCTTCCCAATGCTTTCGCCGTCGTCGACATCAGCCTTCGCCGAGGCGGCGTCCGAGACGGTCGGACACCACCTCCACGGTGGCGAGGGCCTGCGGGTAATCCATACTCGTGGGACCGAGGACACCCACGGTGCCCAATTGCTGTCCGTCCACCACCACTGGCGACACCACGACCGAACAACTGGCCAAGGGTTCGATGCCGTGCTCGGCTCCGATGGACACGCTGAGTCCGCGATCCAGGATGTCGCGCACCAGACTCACCACGAGGTACTGCTGCTCGAGGGTCTGGAGGACCTGGCGGACCACGTCGACGGCTTCGAAGGCCGCCGCCATGGACGACGCACCTCCGACGTACACCGGATCGTCCGAATCCATCCGTCGAATGGCCTCCATGGCCCTGCCACACACCGCGTCCACCAGGTGGTCACCGGACGAATTCACGACCACGTCGTCGGCCAGAGTCCGACCCACCAGATGACGCTGGAGATGCATACTGACGGCGGTGAGGTGGGTTTCGGGTACCTCTTGATCGAATTCCAGATGCTGGCTCTCCACCGAGCCGTTGGACATGACGATCACGATCAAGGCTTGGCGCGCCGACAACCCGACGATCTGGACCGAACGCACTTCGACGCGTTCCAACTTCGGACCGACGATCACCGAGGCGTAGTTGGTGAGACCGGCGACCAATTGCGAAGTGCGAGCCAGCAACTCCTCCATGCGACCGTGCGCCCCGTCGAAGAACTGTCGGACCTGGGTCACCTTCACGTCGTCGAGTCGGCCGGGATGGCTCAAGTGGTCGACGAAGAAGCGATAGCCCTTGTCGGTCGGGATGCGGCCGGCCGAGGTGTGGGGCTGAGCCAGAAAGCCCTCCTGCTCGAGCACGGCCATCTCGTTGCGCACCGTGGCCGAGGAGACGTTGATCCCAGGCGCGTTGGCGATGTGGGTCGAGCCGACGGGTTGTCCGGTGCCGATGTACTCCTGCACCACAGCCCGGAGAATGGCGGTCTTGCGTTCGTCCAACATGGCACCCGCAGGATATCGCCCTGATTCAGGGGCGCCGGAGCGCCCGACGTTGGCATCGCCTTCTGTCACAGTGCGGGCGAGGCCACTCCATGCTCACTCCATGGCCTTGTAGCGCGCCAGTGCCTCGTCGCGTTCCACCGAGTGGTCCACGATCGGGGCCACGTACCCGAGCGGCACGCCGGCTCCCTTGCGCTTGGCGTCGAAGGGAGCATGGATCTGGTTGGCGGGGAGTTCGGCCACCTCGGGGACGAAGCGACGGACGTAGTCCCCGTTCGGGTCGTAGCGCTCCCCTTGGAGGACCGGGTTGAAGACCCGGAAATAGGGGGCAGCGTCGGTGCCGGTGCCGGCCGTCCATTGCCAGCCATGGGCGTTGCTGGCCAGGTCTCCGTCGACCAGATGCTGCATGAAGAACTTGGCACCCCATTGCCAGGGCAGGTGCAGATCCTTGACCAGGAAACTCGCCACGATCATGCGCACCCGGTTGTGCATCCAGCCGGTGGTGACCAGTTCTCGCATTCCGGCATCCACGATCGGGTAGCCGGTCTCACCCCGACACCAAGCCGCGAACCGTTCCTTGGCCACCGGACCGGAGTCATGCACCAGTCCGTCCATCTTGCGGTTCAGGTTGCGCCAACCGGTGTCGGGAAATCGGTACAACACGTCGGCGTAGAACTCCCGCCAAGCCAGTTCGCTGCGGTAGGTGTCGTGGGACTTGATCGGTTGCAGATCGGCCAGCAATTGGCGTGGGTGCACGATGCCCCATCGCAGAGCCGCCGACAGGCGACTCGAACCGGGGACGCCCGGATCGTTGCGACGTTCGGCGTAACCATCCAAGCCCTCGGGCCCACGCAAGCGGAACTCGTCCCATTGGTCCTGCACGGCCTCCTCACTGTGCGGCAGGAGGTCGAAGTCCACCGAGGGATGACCGAGGGCCTCGTCGATCGCCACGTCGACCCCGGCGGCGCTGATCCACGTCGGCTGCGACGGAGCATCGAGGGGCGCCGACCAGCCTTCGGCCAGCCAACGCTTCGAGAACGGGGTGAAGACCGAGTAGGAGGATCCGTCGTCCTTGGTGACGCGTCCCGGATCCACGGCGTACGGTGATCCGACGCCGCGCAGGCGGCAGCCGGCGGCGGTGAGCCGTGCGGCGACTTCGCGATCGCGGCGCTGGCCGTAGGGAGCGAAGTCCTTGGCGACGTAGACGTCGTGGCAATCGAGGTCGGCGGCGAGATCGGGAATCACCTCGACCGGATCACCGATGCGGATGGTGAGAGCGCCGTCGAGCGCTGTGTCGAGAGCCGACAGTGCGGCCGACATGTAGGCCAGGCGCGGTCGACCGGACCGAGAGACCAGGAAGGGATCGACGATGAAGAGTGGGAGGACGTCGGAGTGGTCGGCGAGGGCGGCGAGAAGTGCCGGGTTGTCGTTGAGGCGAAGATCCCGGCGAAACCACATGATGGCGCGCGTCATGCCCCCAGTCTCCCACCCCATATCCCCTTGGGCGCGAAAGCGTGCCATTTCGCGTCACTTTCGCCCCCAATGAACGACACCAGGGTCGAAGCGTCCCTTTCGACACGGTCAATGGGAGCCAGAACGACACCTTTTGGCACGCTTTCGCGCCCAATGGGGAATGTCGAAGGGGTTAGAGGTGGGGAAAGCGGCGGCGGAGGGAGTTGGCATGGGCCGGGAATCCCTCCACCTCGGCCAGCGCCAGAATCGTCGGCGCCAACTTCTCCAGAGCCCTCGCATCGGCCCGGGCCACCGCCGTTCGCTTCAAAAAGGCATCCACCGTCACACCACTCGACACCCGGGCGAACCCGTTGGTCGGCAGCGACGCCGGGCAACCGAGCACGAAGTTCGCCGCTGCAAAGGGAGTGTTCTGACCCACCAGGATCTCACCGGCGTTCACCAGCCGCCCCACGACCTCGGCCTCGACCTCGTTGCGCACCGCAACCTGAAGATGTTCCGGAGCGAACAGATTCGCCACCGCAGCCGCGTCGGCGTGACTCGCCACCACCACGCAGCCCCCGTTCACACCCAACGACGACCGCGCCGCTTCGGCCCGAGCAGTCGGGAGATCGGTCAGTTGCTCCTGCAGAGCGCTCTCGACCGCCATCACCAACGCATCGCTGGTGGTCACGAGCAAGGTGCAGCTGTCGGTGCCATGTTCTGCTTCGGTCAAGAGATCAGCGGCCAGGAGACGCGGATCGGCGGACTCATCGGCGATGACCAGACTCTCCGTGGGCCCGAGAGCCATCTGGGTCGCCGTCCCGAATCGTTGCACCTCCAATTGCGCCACCGTCACCGGCATCGATCCCGGACCCATCACCTTGACCACCCGCGGAATGGTCTCGGTTCCGAAGGCCAACGCTGCGATCCCTGCCGGACCGTTCACCCGGAACACGTCGCGCAGTCCGAGTTCCGCCGCCACGGCCAGCACCACCGGATCGATCCGCCCACCGGACCCCGGCTGCGGTGGGACCACGACGGCGATCCGTCCCACGCCGGCCACCACCGCCGGACCGCCCAGCTGGGCGAGCACACTCGGGTAGCTCGCTTTGCCGCTCGGACAGAACAGACCGGCCGACTCGATGGGAGTCACCCTCTCACCCACCATCAGTCCGGGCTCGCTTTCGAACTCCCAATCCGCCAGCCGCGCCAACAGGGCCCGATTGAAACGTCGGATGTGGTCGACCATGTCGACGATGGCCTCGCGCAGTTCTCCGGTCACCGAACGCGACGCTTCTTCGAACTCCTGGTCGCTGGCGCGTAATTGAGCCGATTCCACCGCAACCCCGTCGAAGGTTCGCAGAGCCGCGCACAGGGCTTCGTCACCGCGCTCGCGCACATCCACCACCAAACCGGCGATCTGCTGGCGCAATTGATCCGGGATCGCCTTGTTGATGTCCCGGTCGAGCAGATCGGCGCGAGTCCGATCGTCCATGGCCGACCAATGCATCACGCGCAGAACCGGTCGGCCACTCACCCGGGTCAAGATATCGGTGCGGTCACCGTCCGGGGTCGGGACAACATGAAGGAGGCCAGCACCAAGGAGCCGAGAGCCACCACGCTGCCGTAGGCCAGTGACCATTCCGGTCCGGCCCAGTCGGCGATGACTCCCGTGATCGGCCCGCCGATGGGAGTCGACCCCAGGAACGCCACGGCCGACAGTGCCAACAATCGCCCGCGCATGTCGGGAGGACTCTGTTGCTGGACGAGTCCGTTGAACGAGGACAGCACTCCGGCCCCACCCACACCGAGGGGCAGAGCGGCCACGAACGCCCACCCGCCCGACGGCGCCCAGGCCAGGAACGGACCGGCCACACCCATCAGCGCCACACTGCCCATGAACAGTCGTTGCGACGCCTGTTCACGCGAGGCCGCGTACAGCGATCCGATCACGCTGCCGACGCTGATCACGGCCAGCACCCAGCCGAACCACCGCTCGTCTCCCCAACGCACCGCACTGAGTTTGGGAAGCGACACCGAGTAGTTGAAAGCGAAGGTGCTCACGAGCACCAGCACCACGTGCAAGACCAGGATCTCGCGGTCCGATCGTACGAAGCGCAATGCATCCCGAACCGGCGTCCCTCCGGGTGGCGCCTTGGGTGATGGGAACAGGTGCCGTCGGTCGATGGACACGAGGGAGGCCAGGACCGCCACGAAGGAGACGGCGTTCAAGAAGAAGCACCACGCCGTGCCGAACGGGGCCACCAGCGCGGCCGCCAGGGCCGGTCCGAAGATCCGCGAACCGGTCATCACCGCAGTGTTCAGCGATACCGCGTTGCTGATGTCAGCGGGCGGCACCAGCTCCACCACCAGACCGCGCCGGGCCGGATTGTCGAAAGCGTTTGCCACACCGAGAACCAAAGACAGCACGTACACGATGGGCACTGTGACCAACCCGGCGAAGTCGAGCATCGCGAGCACCACTGCCTGTGCCGCCATGGCCGATTGGGTGACGAGGCACATGCGGGCCTTGTCGCGGCGGTCGGCGATGGCTCCCGCCCAGGCTCCGAGCAGCAGCATGGGCAGGAATTGCATGGCCACGGTGATGCCGAGGTCGGTGGCCCGACCGGTGAGTCGGTACACCAGGATCGCCATGGCCGTCGACTGCAGCCACGAGCCCACGTTCGACACCAGGAGACCGCCGAAGAAATAGCGGGCATTGCGGGTCCGAAGCGAACGGAAGACCTGCGCGCTCGTCACGGACTCAGTCGTCCAACTTCAAGGCCGAGATGAAGACGTCGCCGGGAATCTCCACCCGGCCGATGGCCTTCATCTTCTTCTTGCCTTCCTTCTGCTTCTCGAGGAGTTTGCGTTTTCTGGTGATGTCACCGCCGTAGCACTTGGCCAGCACGTCCTTGCGCTTGGCCTTCACGGTCTCACGCGAGATCACCTTGCCACCGATGGCCGCCTGGATCGGCACGTCGAACATCTGCCGGGGAATGAGTTCTTTCAATTTCTCGCACATCCGCCGCCCGTAGTCGAAGGATTTGTCGCGGTGCACGATGGTGGAGAAGGCGTCGGCCACGACGCCGTTCAGGAGCAGATCCACCTTGACCAGACTGCTCCTTCGGTAGCCGGCCAATTCGTAATCGAGACTGGCGTAGCCCTGGGTCCGACTCTTCATCTGATCGAAGAAGTCCACGACCACTTCGGCGAGAGGAATCAGGTAGTGCAGTTCGACGCGCTCGGGCGACAGATACTCCAGCTTCGACATGTCGCCACGGCGGGACTGACACAGCTCCATCAGGGTGCCGGTGTATTCCTTCGGAGTGATGATGCTGACCCGGAAGTACGGCTCCTCGATGTAGTCGATGCTCTGCGGGGGCGGCAGGTCGGCAGGATTGTCGACGGTCACCAGTTCGCCGTTGGTCTTCATCACCCGATACTCGACACTCGGCGCCGTGGCGATGAGCGCCAGCCCGAACTCCCGCTCGAGGCGCTCCTTCACGATCTCCATGTGCAGCAGACCCAGAAAGCCGCACCGGAACCCGAAGCCGAGGGCACCCGACGTCTCGGGCTCGTAGGTGACGCTGGCGTCGTTGAGCTTCAACTTCTCCAGACTCTCGCGCAGCGACTCGAAATCGTCGCCGTCGATCGGGTACAGGCCGCAGAAGACCATGGGCTTGGGATCGCGGTAACCGGGAAGCACGTCGGACGCCGGACGGGACGCCACGGTCACCGTCTCACCGGACCGAGCCTCGGCCACGTCCTTGATGCCAGCGATCAAGTAGCCGACCTCCCCGGGACCGAGTTCGGGAACCGGCGTCGGCGTCGGACGACGGACCCCGATTTCGATCGCCTCGTGCTGGGCCTTGGCTTGCATGAACAGCAATTTGCTGCCCGACGTCATCCGTCCGTTCACCACCCGAACCGACGACACCACCCCGCGGTACTGGTCGTACTGGCTGTCGAAGATCAACGCCTGCAGCGGAGCTTCCGGGTCGCCGGCCGGAGCCGGAATGCGCTCGCAGATGGCATCGAGGAGGTCGGGAACACCGACACCCGTCTTGGCCGAGATCCGCAGGATGTCCGAGGACTTGATGCCGAGGACGTTCTCGATCTCCTGGGCGTAGCGATCGGGATCGGCTGCTGGCAGATCGATCTTGTTCAGCGCCGCCACGATCTCCAGGTCGTGTTCGAGTGCCAGATAACAATTGGCCAAGGTCTGGGCCTCGATGCCCTGGGCGGCGTCCACCACCAGCACCACGCCCTCGCAGGCCGCCAGCGATCGGCTGACCTCGTACCCGAAGTCGACGTGGCCGGGTGTGTCGATGAGATGCAGAGTGTGACCCTTCCACTCCACCCGCACGTTCTGGGCCTTGATGGTGATCCCGCGTTCCCGCTCCAGGTCCATGGTGTCCAGGTATTGGGCCCGCATGTCCCGGGCCTCCACGGCATTGGTGAGCTCCAGAATGCGATCCGACAACGTCGACTTGCCGTGGTCGATGTGGGCGATGATCGAGAAGTTGCGGATTCTGGAGAGGTCCATGGCGGCAGCACGGTGGAGGGGCGGAGCAGACCGACCGAGTCGCTCGTACCCTACCGTTTCCACGCTGGGCCGGAGCCGATCGGGCGTTGGGCGGATCGCTCCTCGCTGGTAGCCTTGCGGTGCTCATTCGATCGACCGAGGTTCCCGTGGCAAATATCAAGAGTCAGAAGAAGCGCATCATCACGAACGCCAAGCGGGCCGAGCGCAACAAGGCGGTCAAGAGCGAGTTGAAGACGCGCTACAAGTCGGCTGCCTCCTCCATCGGAACCGA
>JBJTYE010000145.1:0-9220 GCA_046082625.1 Actinomycetota bacterium
CTGGTCGCCACGACTCTGGACCGTCTGCGGAGATTGGCCGATCTCTCGGGACTGCCCGACCGACATCACGAAGCCATCGAACGACTGGCGACCGCCGCCGAGGTCCTGGATGCATCGGACCTGTCTTTCGCCCTGGCGGCCTCGGCCGGTTTCGGTGCCGCCGATCAACAGCGTCTCTTGTGTTGCAAGGGCGCGCTGGATCGACTGCGTACCATGCAGGACCTCTTGGACGACTTGGAGGCCGTCGTGCGTTTCCAACTCGGCGAGGGCGCCTGATGGGCACCTCCGGTGCGGATTCCCCGAACGCCTGCTAGAAACAAGGCGTGGTCCGACCCGATGAACATGAATCGGCCAGTGTGTCCGAGGTCCTGGATCTGGTCCGGGACTATGCCAAACAGGAGACCCTCACACCGTTGCGCGGGGCCGGTCGTTGGTTGGCCCTCGGAAGTGCCGGAGCCATCTTTCTCGGTCTCGGACTGACCTTGGTGCTGCTCGGCATCCTGCGCTTGCTGCAGACGGAAACCTCCGCGTTCGCCGGAGCCTTCAGCTGGGTTCCCTATGTGATCGTCCTGGTGGTCTGTCTCGTGCTCGCCTCCATGTCCTTGGCCCGGGTCAAGCGGGCCACCCTGGGGAAGGAGCCAGTCTGATGGCCGAACGTCGTCCCGCCGCGCCGATCTCGCGATCGGACATCGAGAGCAAGTTGCGAGCCTTGCAAGGAGATGTCCAGGACAAGGTGGAGGATCGCCGCTCGACCATCCTGGCCATCGCCGGCGCCGTCGGAGTCGTCCTGGTGGTCACCTTCTATCTTCTCGGTCGGCGCAGCGGTCGTCGACGTTCCGCACTGGTCGAGATCCGGCGCGTCTGATGGCCATCGGTCGGTATCTCCGCACACGTGGTTTCAAGGACGGAGTGCTGTCGGGTCGCCGAGGATGGCTGGTCATCGGTGCGCTGGTCTGGACCGGACGTCTTCTGAAGAGGCTCCTTAGCCGTCCGGCCCAACTGGTTGCGGTCGAGAGATTGGAGCCCGGCCAGAGCCTGACGGTGTCGGCTCTGGTCCCCGAGCAGGGCACCACTCGGACGAACCGTCGAGCCCGTCGTCGATCCTGAGGATTCGACGTGAAGGTCGTTCTGAGGAATCCCCGCCGCGAGATCATCATCCATGGTCGTCGTCGAGTGCATGCCCTGCTGGCCGAACTCGAGCTGTCTCGTGAGGCGCACCTCGTCATCCGGAACGGCACCTTGGTGCCCGGTGATGCCGAGCTCCATCCCGACGACACCATCGAGATCCGCCCGGTGATCTCCGGAGGCTGCTGACCGTGAAGTGTCGCACCTGCCGCGGACCGGCGATCATCGATCTGCCACGTCACAACGCCAACTTCTGTGCCGAGCATTTCGTGCAACTCTGCCGCCGCCAGGTGGCCCGGGCCATCGAGGATTTCTCCATGTTCGGACCCGAGGATCGGTTGCTCGTGGCGGTTTCGGGCGGGAAGGACTCACTCGCGGTCTGGGATCTGCTCAGTGACCTCGGCTACCGAGCAGACGGGCTCTACATCGGCCTCGGAATCGGCGACTACAGCGACTCGTCACGGATGTACGCCGAGCAGTTCGCCGCCGAGCGAGACCTCCTTCTCCACATCGTCTCGGTTCCCGATGACTACGGTTTCTCCGTTCCGACGGCGGCCAAGGCCACCGGACGCGTTCCCTGTTCGGCGTGTGGGATGAGCAAGCGCCATATTTTCGACCGAGTCGCCAAAGACAAGGGCTACGACGTGGTCGTGACCGGACACAACTTGGACGACGAAGCGGCGGTTCTCTACGGCAACGTTCTCCGTTGGGACGTGGAGTATCTGTCTCGCCAACTTCCGGTCCTCCCGGCGGGAAGCGGGTTCCCGCGCAAGGCCAAGCCACTCGTGCGCCTCACCGAGCGGGAAATGGCGGCCTGGTGCATCATCCGCGGCATCGACTACATCGTCGAGGAGTGCCCACTCGCGGCCGGCAACCGTCATCTCGGCTACAAGGATTCACTGAATGCTCTCGAGGAACGAGCCCCGGGCAGCAAAGCCTCCTTCTATCTCGGCTTCCTGGAGCGAATGGCTCCGTTGCTCGGTAGCCGCAGCGGAGGCGAGACGTTGCACGCCTGTGCGCGCTGCGGCGCTCCGACCGGAGCAGCGCACGACGAGACGTGTGCCTTTTGCCGACTGACGGAACGGGCCGCGGCCCACACTCCGGTGCCAGTGGAGGCATTCGTGACCCGGGGCCGGCGA
Organism: Actinomycetota bacterium; assembly: GCA_046082625.1. GTDB lineage: Bacteria > Actinomycetota > Acidimicrobiia > Acidimicrobiales > Ilumatobacteraceae > Casp-actino8. The sequence continues at coordinate 2,265 of JBJTYE010000145.1, forward strand.
ACCAAGGGCTCGACGTGAGCGTCTTTCGCGCCGGGGACAAGGTGCTCCTCATCGATGCGAAACAGCGGCGCTACCTGCTCGAACTGGCGAACGGTGCGGAGTTCCACAGCCACGCCGGCTTCGTCCCTCATACCGACATCATCGGACGCGACGAAGGAACCCGAGTGCAGTCCACTCGGGGAGCCCGCTACATCGCCCTTCGGCCCACGCTCGAAGACTTCGTGCTGGAGATGCCACGCGGCGCCCAGGTGATCTACCCCAAGGATCTGGCTCCCATCTGCATCCTCGCCGACATCGGTCCCGGGGTCCGCGTCCTGGAGAGTGGCGTCGGATCGGGTGCTCTCTCCATGACCATGTTGCGCTACGGAGCCGAGGTGACCGGATACGAGATTCGCGAGGATTTCGCTCGACGAGCCACCAACAACGTTCGTTCCTTCCTCGGGTCCGAAGTGCTGGAGCGGTACCACGTCGAGATCCGCGACTGCTACGAGGGAATCGACGGCACCTACGACCGCGTGGTGCTGGACCTACCCGAACCGTGGCGCGTCGTTCCCCATGCCGAAGGCGCACTCCGCTCGGGCGGCATCCTGGTGGCCTACACCCCATCGATCACCCAAGCCGTCCAGACTCGGCAAGCCCTGGCCAACTCCCGCTGGACGGCCACCCGCACCCTCGAGGTGCTTCATCGTGGCTGGTACGTGGAGGGTGCAGCAGTGCGACCCGATCACCGCATGGTGGCCCACACCGGATTCCTCACGGTGGGACGGCTCCTGGGCGACGACGCCTGAACCCGTTCGTTCTTGGCATCGAACCGGTCAGGGTTCGATGAAGATGCACTCGCCGGGGCACTCCTCGGCCGATTCGATCACGGCGTCGAGCTGGCCATCGGGAATGTTGGCCATTCCGTCTCCGCCCTGGGGATTGCCCTTGGCGGTAGCGAAGATCTTGTCGCCTTCCTTGACATAGGCCAATCCGTCGTCGAGAAGGGTGAAGACGTCCGGAGCGATCTCTTCGCAGAGGCCGTCACCGGTGCAGAGATCCTGGTCGATCCAAACCTTCATGAGACTCGTGTACTCCTTGTCGATGGCTGTCCGGAGGGCAGCAGCCCGGGTCGAAGCCGAATTGTATCCCAGCCGACACGGGGAATCCGATTCTGCGCCATGATTCATCGCGGGGCCGCTTGTAGTTTTCAGGGAACGAACCATGGAGGACGGCGTCGTGGCAGGAAATGACACCCCCAACGGAGACGGCTTCGAAGTCGGATCCGAGACGGCGTCGTCTGGAACGCGAGAACCGTCGGAGGGACCGGAGCCCGTCGATCCGGCGGCCGAGATCGAGCTCCTGCGTCGTCGTCTGGCTGATACGCCCCGGCGAGTGCGTCAGCTCGAGGAGCGGCTGCTCGAGACCAAGGGCCTCTTGTCCCAGGAGACGGCCAAGAACGAGCGACTCAGTTCAACCTTGCGCGAGGCCAGGGAGAACATTGCCATTCTGCGCGAGGAAGTGGACAAATTGTCACAACCCCCCTCGGCCTACGGAGTGGTGGTCGGCAAGAACGAGGACGGCACCGCCGATGTCCTGACCAGCGGACGCAAGATGCGCGTCAACCTCCATCCCGACATCGACATCGACATCCTCGAACGAGGTGCCGAGGTCGTGCTCAACGAAAGTCTGAACGTGGTCACGGCTCGATCCTCGGAAGGGGTGGGAGAGGTGGTGACCATCAAAGAGGTCCTCGACGACGGTGTGCGGGCCATCGTGATCGGCCGAACCGATGACGAAATGGTCTGCGAACTGGCCGACGTCCTGCGAGGCGTCCACTTGCGTAGCGGCGACACCGTCCGACTGGACCGTCGTTCGAACCTCTTGTTGGAGAAGTTGCCCCGACCCGAGGTCGAGGATCTCCTGCTCGAAGAGGTGCCCGATGTCAGCTACGTGGACATCGGAGGTCTCGACACCCAGATCGAGCAGATCGCCGATGCCGTCGAACTCCCGTTCCTGCACCACGATCTGTTCGCCGAGTATCAGCTGCCGGCTCCCAAGGGCATCCTGCTGTACGGTCCCCCCGGATGCGGCAAGACCCTGATCGCCAAGGCCGTGGCCAACAGCCTGGCTCAGAAGGTGGCCGCCCGCACCGGTGATGAGAAGGGTCGCAGCTACTTCATCAACATCAAGGGTCCGGAACTCCTCAACAAGTACGTCGGAGAGACCGAACGCCAGATTCGCCTCGTGTTCCAGAGGGCACGGGAAAAGAGCGAGGAGGGTTGGCCGGTCATCGTCTTCTTCGACGAGATGGACTCGATGTTCCGGACTCGAGGCTCGGGAATCTCCTCGGACATGGAGTCCACCATCGTCCCGCAGTTGCTGGCCGAGATCGACGGCGTCGAGAGTTTGAAGAACGTCATCGTCATCGGGGCCACCAACCGCGAGGACTTGATCGACCCGGCCATCCTGCGCCCTGGCCGTCTGGATGTGAAGATCAAAATCGATCGCCCGAACGCCATGGCGGCGCGCCAGATCTTCGCCCGGTACCTGACCGACGAGGTGCCGATCGCCGCCACCGAGGCCTCGGCCGCCGGTTCGGTGGAGGTCGCAGTGTCCACCATGATCGACACCGCGGTCGACGCGATGTACCGCGACGACGAGGCCAATCGCTTCCTCGAGGTGACCTACGCCAACGGTGACCGCGAAATCCTCTACTTCAAGGACTTCTCCTCCGGGGCCATGATCGAGAACATCGTGCGCCGGGCCAAGAAGCTGGCCATCAAGCGGCTGATCGCCGGAGGCGAGGGGGGAATTCGTGCCTCCGACTTGCTCGATTCCATCCGACAGGAGTTCCGCGAGCACGAGGATTTGCCGAACACGACCAATCCGGACGACTGGGCCAAGATCTCGGGCAAGAAGGGCGAGCGCATCGTCTTCATCCGTACTCTGATCAATCCCGTGAGTGACAACCCGGGTCTGGCCGGAGGGCGCGCCATCGAGCGCAACGCCACCGGACAATACCTGTAGAGGCGGTCGTCGGTGGCTGTACCCAAGGTCTGCGGGATCGAAACCGAATACGGGATCATGGTGCGCGGGGGAGACCCCAACCCGGTCCTGGCCTCTTCGGCGCTGATCGACGCGTACGTGGCGGCCACCTCGGCGCCGATCGACTGGGATTTCGAACACGAACGCCCCGGCACCGACGCCCGCGGCTTCAGCCTCGATACCGACCTCTATCCGGAGGTCGAGTACCACCTCGTCAATGCCGTCCTGACCAACGGCGCCCGCTACTACGTCGATCACGCCCATCCGGAGATCTCCACCCCGGAATGCCGGACCCCACTCGAGGTCGTGCTCTTCGACCGGGCTGCCGAAGAGATCGTGCGTCGGTCCATGAATCTGGTCGCCGGCCATTTGGGCGAGGGTTCGTCGGTGATTCTCTACAAGAACAACAGCGATGGCAAAGGGAACAGCTACGGATGCCACGAGAATTACCTCTTGGCCCGCGAGGTTCCCTTCGGGCGACTGGCGGCCCAGATCACCCCGCACTTCGTCAGCCGACAGATCTTCACCGGGGCCGGAAAGGTGGGATGTGAATTCCCGGGTTCGGCCGCCGACGACGTCCCGTTCCAGATCGGTCAACGGGCGGACTTCTTCGAAGAAGAGGTCGGTCTCGAAACGACGCTCAAGCGTCCCATCGTCAACACGCGGGACGAGCCCCACTGTGATCCGCAGAAGTACCGCCGCCTCCACGTGATCGTGGGGGATGCCAACATGTCCGAGGCGGCCACCGCGTTGAAGGTCGGGACCACTGCGATCGTTCTGTCGATGATCGAGGACAACGCTCTCGGGGTGGACCTGGCGCTGGCCCACCCGGTTCCGGCCATGCGGCAGGTGAGTTACGACCTCTCGTTGCATCGGACGATGCTCCTTCGTTCCGGCGAACGAATGTCGGCCCTCGACATCCAATGGTCGCTTTTCGAGATGGCCCGCAAGTACGAGCGCTCCCATGGTCTCGATGCCGTCGGTTCGGAGGACGGCGAAGTGGTCCTCGACCTCTGGGAGCATGTTTTGAACGGACTCGGCACCGATCCGGCTTCGGTGTCCGACATCGTGGACTGGGCGGCCAAGAAGCGTCTGATCGACGGGTACGCCGAGCGCCACTCCCTCCGTCCCGGGGACACCCGCCTCAAGGCGCTCGACCTGCAATACCACGACATGCGTCCGGACAAGTGCCTGGCGGCCAGAGTCGGACTGCGCCGAATGGTCGACGCCGAGGCCGTGTCGCGAGCGACCATCGAACCCCCGTCGTCCACCCGGGCCTTCTTCCGGGGAACCTGTCTCCAGCGTTGGCCCGACCAGGTGGTGGCCGCCAACTGGGATTCCATGGTCTTCGACATCGGTCGCGACCCGCTACGTCGGGTTCCGATGATGGAACCCCTGCGCGGGACCCGAGACCTGGTGGGACCACTCTTCGACTCCTCCGACACACTGGCCGAGTTGCTGGACCGTCTCGCCACCTGACCCACCTGACGGTGGTGAATCGACTCGGGGCTGGCAGTATTTGACCGGCGACGAGTCGAGGAGGAAGCGGTGGCAGAGCGTGTACAGAGGCAGAAGACCGGCGCGGACCGTTCGACTCCCGAGCCGCAGGAAGCCGCCGTCAGCTCCGAACAGGGTGAGAAGTTGAAGGCCGAGTTGGACGATCTCCTCGACGAGATCGACGACGTGCTCGAGAGCAACGCCGAGGACTTCGTGAAGTCCTACATCCAAAAGGGTGGTGAATGACGGGTGTCCGTTCCGCTCTTCGACCCCTCCAGTGATCCAGGCAGTAGTTTCACCGCTTTGCTGCGTCGCGTCGGTCTGGACCCCTTCACCGATCTCGAACACTCACCCGGACCGCTGATCCAGGCTCCCCACGGCACCACGGTGCTCGCCCTGCGTTTCGCCGACGGAGTGGTCATGGCCGGTGACCGTCGTGCCACCATGGGCAACCGCATCGCCAACCGCGAGATGGAAAAGGTCGTCCCGGCGGATCGCTTCAGCGGTGTCGCCATTTCCGGCACGGCCGGCGTGGCCATGGACATGATCAAGATCTTCCAGTTGCAGTTGGAGCACTACGAGAAGCTCGACGGTCGCTCCATCAGCCTGGAGGGAAAGGCCAACCAACTGTCGCAAATGGTCAGATCCAATCTTCCGGCCGCCATGCAGGGGCTTGCGGTCCTGCCGATCTTCGCCGGGTACGACCTGGCCCGACAGATCGGACGGCTCTGGGACTTCGACATCACCGGAGGTCGTTACGAGGAGAAGGATTTCGTGGCCACCGGTTCGGGAGGTGGGCCGGCGGCCACGGTTCTGAAGGTGGGCTTCCGACCTGATCTCGACCGGAATGCCGCCGTGGACCTGGCCTGCGCCGCCTTGTGGGAGGCCGCCGACGTCGACTCCGCCACCGGTGGTCCCGATGTCCAGCGCGGGATCTACCCGGTGGTGGCCACCATCACCGCCGACGGCTGGGTGTCGCTCGACGATGCCGACTTGGCCGGTCGGTTCGGGCGTCTCATCGAGGCGCGTCGCTCCACTCGGGGAGGGTCGGTATGAACCAGCCGTTCTACGTCGCTCCCGAGCAGTTGATGAAGGATCGCGCCGACTACGCGCGAAAGGGCATCGCCCGCGGCCGAGCCTTGGTGGCCGCCCAGTATCGAGACGGCATTGCGGTGGTGGCCGAGAACCCCTCGAACACGTTGCGCAAGATCAGCGAGATCTACGACCGCATCGGATTCGCCGGAGTGGGCAAGTACAACGAATTCGATCAACTGCGCCGTTTCGGCGTGCGCAATGCCGACATTCGCGGCTACCAGTACTCCCGAGACGATGTGGAGGCCCGCAGCCTGGCGAACGAGTACGCCCAGATCCTCGGACAGACCTTCACTCACGATGTGAAGCCCTTCGAGGTGGAGATCCTTCTGGTGGAGGTGGGGCTCGAACCGACGGGAGACCAGCTGTTCCACATCATGTACGACGGAACCTTGATGGACGAACACGGTTTCAGCGTCCTCGGCGGCGATGCGGAGTCCATCGACGCGCGATTGCGATCGCAATGGGCGGCCGATGACAACCTCTCCACGGCCATCGTCAAGTGCGTACGGGCCCTGTCCGGACCCGATCGCCAGTTGGTGGCCGACGACCTGGAGATCGCCCACCTCAGCCGGACCAACGGCCGACGGTGCTTTCTGCGTCTGGAAGATGCCGCCGTGGCTCGCGTCCTCGCCGGCTGAGAGTTGGTGACATTGGTCCCACCAAGGTCGGCCCTTGGCCGGTACCGGGGATCCAGGCCACTCCGGCAAGGTGAGCTCATGAGAATTCTTCTGGTGGACGGGGATCGCAGCGAAGGTGCCGTGTTGGCGGGCCAGTTGGGCGAAAGAGGCCATGACGTGGTGCGGTGCCTCCCACTGGAGGGCAACTCGGTGTGCGTCGGCGCCTTCGATCCGACCCTCTGTCCGGTGGAATCGCTGGGCTGCGACGTGGCCTTGGTGGTCCGTGAAGCGGCTGCAATCCCCGGTCTGCGCGAAATGGGGGCCGTCTGTGCCATTCGACGGCACATTCCGCTGGTCGAGGTTCGTCCCGACGGAGATTCACCGTATGGCCGCTGGTCGACACCGACGGGGACGGCGGTCGTGGAGGCCGTGGAGGACTTCGACTCCGGAGCCCGACCCGGATTGGTGGCTGCCGTGGAGGAACGCCTGGCCTCGCTGCCGGCAGTGATCCGGCTCGGCCGCATGCCCACCGTGGCGATTCGACGTCAGGGGACGCGACTCCTGATGTCCCTGACCCTGCCGCCCGACGCCACTCGAGCCGATGAGGAGAGCATCGTCACTCTGGCGGTGCGGGCCCTGCGCGAACTCGATCCACACGCCCTGACCGCTGACGTGACCACGCATCGCCACTTGTGAACCGGCGGCATGGCTGCCGAGCGG
>JBJTYE010000146.1:0-5161 GCA_046082625.1 Actinomycetota bacterium
GGTTTGGTGGTGTCGAACCGGAGCTGCGCTTCCGGATGCACGATGTCCCGGATCCGTTCGGCCAAGTCGCGGATGCTCAGGTCGACGCCGGTACCGACGTTGATGTGCAGATCGTCGCTGTAGTGCTCCACCAGGAACAGGCAGGCATCGGCGAGATCGTCGACGTGGAGGAACTCGCGCATGGGGCTGCCAGTCCCCCAGACCTCCACCTCGGCGCTGCCGGAGATCTTGGCGTCGTGGAACTTGCGGATGAGCGCCGGGATCACATGGCTGGAGTTCAAATCGAAATTGTCGTGCGGCCCGTACAAGTTGGTGGGCATGGCCGAGATGAAGTCGCTGCCGTACTGACGTCGGTAGGCCTGGCACAACTTGATGCCGGCGATCTTGGCCAGGGCGTACCACTCGTTGGTCGGCTCGAGGGGTCCGGTGAGCAGTTGATCCTCGGTGATCGGCTGGGCGGCATGGCGCGGGTAGATGCACGAACTTCCGAGATACAGCAACTTGGTCACCCCGGTCAGGTGGCTGGCGTGCACCACCGTGCCGTGGATCATCAAGTTGTCGTAGATGAACTCGGCCGGTCGGGTGCTGTTGGCCAAAATGCCACCCACGGTGCCGGCCACCAGGAAGACGTACTCCGGGCGATGCCGTTCGAACCAGGTGTTGACCGCGCCCTGGTCGCGCAAGTCCAGTTCCTCGCGTCCGACCGCCAGGAGGTTGGTGAATCCCTCGGACTCGAGGCGACGCATGATGGCACTGCCCACCAGTCCGCGATGTCCGGCCACGAAGACCCGTGAATGTCGGGGAATTGCTCGGTACATCACATCACCTCCGGTCGCCACCGCCGACGACTCACCTCGAATCGTATCGCTGGTTCGCAGGCCCCTCAGTCGACGAGCGCCTGATGAACGAGTTGCTTCAACTGACTGCGGATGGGATGCGTGCTGGAGGGCATCAACTGGGTCATGAAGACCACAGTGAGATCCTCGACCGGATCCACCATGAACCAGGTGCTGGCCGCGCCTCCCCAGCCGAAGTCGCCTACCGAACCCGGCGTCTTGTTGGCTACCGGATCGAGGGTGACGCTGACGCCGAGGCCGAAGCCGATTCCGTCGTAGGTGGTCTCGGCGAAGAGAGGTCGTCCGAAGGCCGTGAGATCGGCATTGCCCGGCAGGTGGTTGCTGGCCATGTAGGACACGGTGCGCGAGGACAGCAGCCGACGTCCATCCAATTCGCCACCTCGTCGCAACATCTCGGCGAAGCGAACGTAATCGGCTTTGGTGGACACCAGGCCGCCACCACCACCATCGGCCGCCGGGTCCCGACGGGCACCGCGGTCGGCGCCGTCGGCTCGCACTGCGGCCCGCGTCGCCGGATGCGCACCATAGAGCGCAGCCAAACGATCGCCCTTGGATTCCGGGACGAAGAACGCCGTGTCGGACATGCCGAGCGGTTCGAAGATGCGCGACCGCATGACGTCGCGCAGACGTCGTCCACTGATGACCTCCACCACACGCCCGAGGACGTCGATCGAGACCGAGTAGTTCCACTCGCGTCCGGGCTGGAACAGCAGCGGTTGGCGGGCCAAGAGTTCGCAGACCCCGGCGAGATCGAGATCCCGCGGGAATCCCCATTCGAGTCCCGCCCGGCGATAGATCTCGTCCACTGGATGGGAGTACATGAAGCCGTAGGTCAGGCCGGCGGTGTGGGTGAAGAGATGCCACATCTCCATGGGTTCGGTCTGCGGACCGAGGACCGGATTCATGAACGTGCCGCCGTTCCAGACCTTGGACTCGGCGAATTCCGGCAAGAACTTCGACACCGGATCGCGCATCTCGAAGAGACCCTCTTCCCACAACATGAGCGCCGCCACCGCCGTGATGGGTTTGGTCATGGAATAGATGCGCCAGATGGTGTCGTCGGCGACGGCCTGTCCGCTCTCCCGGTCGGCGAGACCGACGTTGCGGTCGTGCACCACCTTGCCGTCGCGGGTGATCACCACCTGCCATCCGGTGAGCAGCGACGTCTCGATGTAGCGCGTGAAGTGGTCGTCGAGACGCGCCAGACGCCGTGCGTCGAAACCGACCTCGTCCGGTTCCACCCGGGGAAGTCCGGCGATCCCTGCTCCGGCGGATGACACGATCATCGGGCCAACATAACGGCGGGCCCGTGAACCTCTCGGTATCGCGAAATCGGGACATCCGTACCGAGTGCGTCAGTGACTCGGAAAATCAACAACCCGGTGGCGAGCGGTGAAGCTCGAGCCGGCCGGGTTGTTGGTGCCGCTGGCGGGTGCGGCAAAGGGGACTCTACACATGCCCGACGGGCCGAGTAAACCGAAGTTCCAGGAAAACAGTCGAATTTAGACTTCAGTAGTTCCCCAGGTCAGCGCCCCGAAGTCATGGCCCCAAGGGTGAACGACGTTCACCATCGAGCAACGGGTCGGCTTTCAGACCGAAGGGGTCTGCGCGGCGATCTCGGCCCGGACGGCCTACATGTCCAGGGCCCGAGCCTTGCCCACCAGATCCTCCAGGGCGTGCTCGGGCAGGGCACCGGCCTGGTTGTACAGCAGAACTCCTTCCCGGAAGATCATCAGCGTGGGAATGGACTGGATGCCGAAGGCCCCGGCCAATTCCTGCTGGGCTTCGGTGTCCACCTTCCCGAACACGGCATCGGGATTCTTGGCCGCCACCGATTCGAAGATGGGCGCGAACTGGCGACACGGACCGCACCAGGCCGCCCAGAAGTCCACCAGGACCAGGTCGTTCGACGACACCGTCGTATCGAAATTGGCCGTCGACAACTCCACTGCTGCACCCATGGCACATCCCTTCGTTCGGAATCGACGGTCGCCGATTCGCAGAGTTCGTGACAACCGCTTCGGCGCCCGATCCATTCCCTCCGCTCCATAGCGGGCGTCACCAGGAGTTCCGCGGCTGCACGGTCGCACCGTTGCGGTGGGTGTCGGGTTTGGGTAGGGTGCCGTCCGTGACCCGACTGAACGGCCTCCTCCTTATGTAAGGCGAACGCCGCATAACGCGTTCGCCCTGCCCCGTGCGCTCCAGCGCCGGGGTTTTTTCATTTCCGGCATCAATCGCACCAGCACCTCAGACAGGACCACCATGACCATCGAGACGAACAGAACCGAAGCGCCCACTTTCGCCAACGCCGGCGGCGGCCGGATGCCATTCGCCAAGTACCAGCCCTTCGTGCCTTTGGTGCTCACCGATCGCACCTGGCCCGACCGCATCATCGACAAGGCCCCGCTGTGGTGCTCGGTGGATCTGCGCGACGGCAATCAGGCCCTCATCGATCCGATGGATCCGGAACGCAAGCGCCGGATGTTCGAAGAACTGTGCGCCATGGGCTTCACCGAGATCGAGGTGGGATTCCCGTCGGCCAGCCAGCCGGATTTCGACTTCGTGCGGCAGTTGATCACCGAGAACCGGATTCCCGATCACGTGACCATCCAGGTCCTGGTGCAGAGCCGGGACGAGCTGATCGAGCGAACCTACGAGTCGCTGCAAGGAGTCGAGCGAGCCATCGTGCACTTCTACAACTCGACCAATCCCCTGCAGCGCGAGGTGGTCTTCAACTTGGACAAGGACGGCATCAAGGAGATCGCCGTGCACGCCGCCCGGAAGTGCCTGGAGATGGAGAAGACGCTCCCCGGCTCGGACATTCGCTACGAGTATTCGCCGGAGAGTTTCACCTTGACCGAGCCGGAATACGCCATCGAGGTCTGCGAGGCGGTGATGGACGTCATCCAGCCCACTCCGGCCAAACCGCTGATTCTGAACCTGCCGGCCACGGTCGAGTGCTACAGCCCCAACGTGTACGGGGACGTCATCGAGTGGTTCTGCCGCCGGATCAAGAACCGCGACAGCGTCGTCATCAGCTTGCATCCCCACAACGACCGCGGCTGTGCCGTGGCCGCCGCCGAATTCGGCGTCATGGCCGGAGCCGATCGAGTCGAGGGGACACTGTTCGGCAACGGAGAGCGCACCGGCAACGTGGACATCGTGAATCTGGCGATGAATCTCTTCGTGAACGGCGTGGATCCGGAATTGGACATCTCCGACATCGATGCGTTGCGTCGCACCGCCGAGTACTGCAACCGTCTGCCGGTGCACCCGCGTCACCCGTACGTCGGCGACCTGGTGTACACCGCCTTCAGCGGCAGTCATCAAGACGCCATCAAGAAGGGCTTCGAAGCCATCGACCGCAAGGCAGCCGTCGACCGGAAGGCGCCTGGTGACTACGACGTCTGGGGCGTCCCGTATCTGCCCCTCGATCCCAAGCATCTCGGCCGTACCTACGAAGCGGTCATCCGCGTCAACAGCCAGAGCGGCAAGGGCGGCGTGGCCTACGTGATGAAGACCGAGCACGGGTTCGACCTACTGCGCCGGTTGCAGATCGAATTCTCGAAGAACATCCAGCACATCACCGAGGATCTGGGAACCGAGATCAGTCCTCTGACCATGTGGACCGCCTTCCAATCCGAATACCTGTCCGACGCGCCGCGTTTCGTGCTCGAAAGCCACGAAATGCGGAGCATGTCCGGCAGCGGGGGCCGCACCACCATCACCGCCCAATTGGTGATCGACGGGGCACACCGGACCATCACCGGAGACGGCAATGGTCCAATCGACGCCTTCGTGAACGCTATGCGGACCGGACTCGAGGCCCGGGTCGACGTGGTGGACTACTCCGAGCACGCCATCGGCAAGGGCTCGGAGGCCCGGGCCGTGGCCTACGTGGAGACCATCGACGCCGATGGCGACGTCCTCTGGGGAGTCGGCACCGACGAGAACACCGTGACCGCATCGCTCAAAGCGGTGCTGTCGGCATACGAGCGCCACACTCAGGCCGCCACGCACTAGCGTCGTCGGTACGTCGTTTCGTGAAAGGACTCGATCATGAAGGTCACAGTTGATTTCGATGTCTGCGCCTCCACCGGTTCGTGTATGCAGGTCTGCCCGGAGGTGTTCGAGGTCCGCAGCGACGGCTATCTCTACATCCTCCAAGAGAATCCCGGTGAGGAACTGCGCGAGAAGGTGGAGCAGGCCGCCGATCTCTGCCCCACGGCCGCCATAACGGTCGAGGGCTGACAATCGTCGTGGGCTTCCACGACCTCTTGCAGACATCCTGGTCGGCCAACGAT
>JBJTYE010000147.1:0-15819 GCA_046082625.1 Actinomycetota bacterium
GTGGTGATCGTCACCGACATGCGATTGAAGCGGTTGGGCTGGAAGACCGCCACCACTCGACGCCAATCGTCGCCGGAGGAACGCGCCGCACGAAGCACGGCATCGATTTCACGTGGCAAATGGGCGTAGTCGTCCACGCAGGTGATACCGCTCTCGACCCCGATGATCTGAAAACGACGTCCGACTCCGGCGAAGCCGGCCACTGCCGTCGCCACCGGATCCCAGGGAATGCCCAAGGCCTGCGCCATGGCCATGACGGCGGTGATGTTGGCGACGTTGTGCACGCCGCGCAGGTCCGTGGACACCGGTCTGGGTGCGCCGCCGGCGATGCTCACGTCGAAACTGGTCCGACCGTGATGCGACTCGACCGATTCGAAACGGACGTTCGCCTCGGGGTGAGATCCATAGGTGACGATCGACGGATCAGCCGGATTCTCGAGACCGTCGAGAACCCGACGACAACCCGGGTCATCGAGACAGACGACCTTCGGACCCGCGATCGCCGACAGATACCGGCGGAAGGAGTCGACGATGGCATCGAAGTCGGTGAAGTGATCCAGATGGTCCACGTCGACATTGGTCAGAATGGTGGCTGCCAAGGGCAGATGAAGATGGGTTCCGTCGCTCTCGTCGACTTCCACCACCGTCCAGGGTCCGTTGTCCCAGCGGGCATTGACGCCGGTGTCGAGCATTTCTCCACCCACCACGAAGGATGGAAGAAGACCGGCCTCGGCCAAGGAATTCACCAGGAGCGAGGTCGTCGTGGTCTTGCCATGGGTGCCGGCTACTCCGACCGTGGGCCGTACGGCACAGATCGCCGCCAACATCTCGGCTCGACTGAGGAACCGACCGCGAGAGTGAGCGGCCGCCACCTCGACGTTCGCGGAGGGAATCGCCGGAGAGGCCGTCACTCCATCGCATCCGTCGACCAAAGTTGCCTCGTGACCGAGGTGGACCCTGACACCGGACGCCCGCAGGCGGTCGAGTGTCGGGGACTCGCGAATGTCGCTACCGGAGATTTCGTGACCCATCTCGGCGAGAGCCAGCGCAATGGCGCTCATCCCAGGTCCACCGACGCCGACGACATGAATCCGCCGGTGCACGGACAGGTCGAGTCGAGTGATCACGACGAACCCTCGGCGGCCACGCGTTCCACGAGATCGGCGATGGCGCCGAGCCGGCTGCGCGCTCCGGCCTCGTGCGCCCGATGACCCAGCGAGTGCAGCCGATTCGGGTCCCGGCGCAGTTCGTCGAGGAGATGAGGAAGTTCCCGGGCGACCACGGTCTCATCCATGGCGAGCGCGCCTCCCTCATCGGCCAACCAGGCAACATTGGCTCGTTGATGATCGTCGGCAGAACCCGACCAAGGGATGAGCACCGCCGGGGTCCCTGTCACCGCCACCTCGGCCACCGTTCCTGCTCCACCTCGTCCCACGATCACGTCCACGGCCGCATACATCGACGTCATGTCCTCTTCGTAACCGATGATCTGATAGTGCAGTCCGCCTCGCTCGTCCATGGTCGAGGTCCCGTCGTCGAAGGACACTGCGGTGTCGATCAACCGCTGTCGATGGGTCTCGAGGAAGCGACCACCCACCACATGCCGAATCGCGACCCCCGGGTCGGAGGACCAGTGTCGAACGAGAGTCAACGTCACATCGTTCAATATGCCCGATCCGAGAGATCCGCCGATGACACCGATGCAGAAGCGATCGGCCTCGAGTCCCAAGCGCCGACGGGCCGAGGCTCGTTCCGCCTCCCGGTCGAGATTTCTCAAGGCCCGACGCACCGGCGCACCGGTGTACTCCGAACGCGGCAAGATCCCTTCCGGAAATGCCGATGCCACGGCGGCGGCGAATCGACTGGTGAGAGCACTCGATCGCCCGGGCGTCCGATCGTAGGTGACCACCACGATCGGAATCTTCAGCACTCGAGCCCCCAGCACCGCCGGAAGGCTGGCGTATCCACCGACGCTCACCACCACCCGCGGTCGACTCCGGCGTAAGTGCCGCACCGCCCTCCACCATGCTCTGAGCAACTTGGGGGCGAAGAGAAGGTTGTTGACCAGCGCGGATACCGAGATCTCGCGCTTCAAGCCGACCACGTCGAAGAACTCGGCGCGCAATCCACTCGGTGGGACCAGCCGGGTCTCCACACCTCGACGAGCTCCGAAATACTCCAGTTCCGCGAGGGAATGTCCGGCATCGACCAATGATTCGGCCACCGCCAAGGCCGGTAGTACGTGTCCCGACGTCCCCCCTCCGGCGATGACGGCGAAGGTGGTCATCGCGGTCGACGGGCCACGTTCAGCAACAGGCCGCTCGCGACCATGGACACGAACAAGGACGTCCCTCCGAAAGAGATGAACGGGAGCGTGAGCCCGGTCACCGGGAGGAATCCGGTCACTCCACCGATGTTGATGGTGATCTGGATCAAGAACCATGCCGAGATACCCCCGGCAAGCAGCATCCCGAAGCGCGTCCGACACGACAGCGCCACTTGCAGTCCGAAATAGATGAGGGCCCCGAACAATGTCATCAAGCCCAGAACACCCAGGAATCCCATCTCTTCGGCCAACACCGAATAGATGAAGTCACTGTGGGCCAGCGGGACGTACCCCCACTTGCCCGAGCCGGCGCCGATCCCGGTTCCGGTCATTCCGCCATTGGCGAGGCTGATCATGGCTTGGTACACCTGGTAACCCTCGTTGTCCCGGGTCCCGTAGATGTCGAGGAACGACGTGAACCGCGAGTACTTGTCCGGACTCTGGCGGATGAAGAGCAGGCCGGCTCCAGCCACGGCCGCCCCGATCGTCAGGAGAGGACGCAGCGGTGCACCGGCCAAGAAGAGAACAGCGGTGGCGATACCACTCATGACGAGGGCCGAGCCGATGTCGCTCTGCACCATGGCCAGTCCGGCACCCGCTCCGACCACCACCAGAAACGGAACCAGAGTGCGGCGGAGATCTCCCATCTCCTTCTCGCGCCGGCTCAGAAGGTCGGCGCCGTAGATGACAATGAACAATTTCATGAATTCCGACGGCTGGAAGGTCTGATCAGCCACGCGGATCCAGGCCTGGGCGCCGTTCACGTTGACGCCCAGTCCCGGTACGAAGGCCAGCATCATCGCCCCCAACCCGAAGACGGGAAGAACTCGGGACACGGCGTGGAGAGCGCCGAGCGGGAATCGATAGGCGAACAACATGCCACCCAGACCGATGACGGCCCAGAACGCTTGGCGGGAGAAGAACTTCCAGGGCGATCCGCCGTTGTGGAACGAGACGATCGATGACGAGGACAGAACCATGACCAGCCCGAACAGCACCAGCGTCACCGACACCGCGCCGATGATGTAGAAGCCGAGAGGCTTGGGGGCGCGATCGACCCGCTCCTGATAGCGGGACTTCAGGCGACCTTCGCCGCGACGCATACGACGGGCGCGCTCGTAGGCGGCCTGTCGGCGCTCTGAAATGTCGACTCTGGTCGAGTTGCGACGTTGAACGGCAACTGTCATGTGCGAGATCCTTTCGATGGAGGGGCGGCGAACTCGGACGATGAGGCATCTGAGTTGACACCACCGATCAATTCACGGACGTTCCGGACGAAGTCGTCTCCACGAGCGGCGTACCCGGTGTACCAGTCGAGACTCGTGCACCCCGGCGACAACAACACCACGTCGGAGGCTCGTGCGTGACGGGCGGCGGCCAGAACGGCGTCGCGCATCGAACCGACCGTGGACACCGGAACCCGTCCGGAAAAGACGCTCTCCACTTCGGCCGCCGACTCACCGAGGGCCACCACGGCCCGAACTCGGCCGGATTCGGCAGCCATGGGCGACAGATCGAGACCCTTGTTGCGTCCCCCGGCGATCAGGATCACCGAGTCGAAACCTCGGATGGCGGTCACTGCGGCATGCGGAGTCGTGGCCTTCGAGTCGTCGAACCAACGCACTCCTTCGTGATCGGCAACCAGCTCGATTCGGTGATGCGGTGGCACGAAACCGCCGAGCGATTCGCGCACTGCCGACACCGAGGCCAATCCCGACTCCAGAACCAGCGCGCTGGCCGCCAGAGCGTTGGTGATGTCATGGGGCAAGGAGCGACGCATCTCGGCTACCTCCATGATGGTCCCCGCTGGACCGATCAGATTGGCAGCGTCGCGGTGATAGTCGCCGGATCCATCCGAGAAGGTGATCTGTCGGGCGACCGATCGGCGGAGATGAGCCATGACCACCGGGTCCTCCAGGAAACCGACCACCGTGTCCGAAGGACCGACGTTGCTCCACAGCCGCGCCTTGGCCGCTTCGTAGGTGGACATGGAACTGTGCCAGTCCAGATGGTCAGGAGCGAGGTTGATCCAGGCCGAAGCCTCGGCACGAAACGTCTCGGCGAAACACAGACGGAAACTGGTGGCCTCCACCACGAAAACGTCCACGTCCTCGTCCACTGCCTCCACGAGTGGAATGTCGGTGTTGCCACAGGCGATGGCCCGCATTCCCGCCGACCTGAGCATGGACTCAACCATCGTGACCGTGGTGGTCTTGCCGTCGGTTCCGGTCACCGCCAGCATGGGGCGGGGTCCGCCTGGACGGCCCTGTTCCCAGTCGTAGGCCAGATCCAATTCCGACTTGAGTGGGATGCCGTGACGCCGGGCCATGTCCACGACCAGGTGGTTCTCCGGGACTCCCGGAGCCGGAGCCACGAAAGCACTGGCGGTCACAAGTCGCTCGAGCTGCTCCGATTTCGGCTGGAGTCTCAGCTCGACTCCCACGGCGGCCGGGGCCGCCGACTTTGCCGCGTCGACGCGGTCGTCGATCGCCACGACCTCGACGCCACGACGAACCAGGGCCCGAGCCGTGGCCAGTCCGGCCACTCCGACTCCGTAGACCAGGACCTGCCGACTCACGGCAACACCCGGTTGGCCAGATCGCTCATCCGCGTGAAGTCACCGATGAAGAGAGCCAGTGAGGCCGCCACGCAGATGCCGCCGATGATCCAGAACCGGATGATCACCGTGGTCTCCGGCCAGCCGATGAGCTCGAAGTGGTGGTGGATGGGCGTCATGCGGAAGAAGCGACGCGTCCGTCCCGATCCCTTGAAGATGGCCATCTGGATGGCCACCGATCCGGCCTCCATGACGTTCACCGCGCAGATGAGGGGCAAGAGGAAATGCGTGTTGGTGGCCACGGCCAACAGCCCGAGAGCGGCGCCGATGCCCAGAGCTCCGACGTCTCCCATGAAGATGCGCGCCGGCGCGGCGTTCCACCACAGGAAGCCCCCGCAGGCACCGGCGAAGGCCGCGGCCAGGACCGCCAGGTCCAGCGGATTGACCGTGCCGCCGAAGAAGCGACCTTGGTCGAGAACTCCGTAGAAGGACGGATTGCGGAACGACCAGTATCCGATGATGGTGAAGGCCAGGAACCCGAACAGAGCCGACCCAGCGGCCAGCCCGTCGAGACCATCGGTGACGTTCACGGCATTGGTGGTGGCCCACATCATGCCGGCCGTCCACAGCACCCAGAGCCACCAAGGAATCTCCCAACCCGGCCAGTCGTACCGCGTGAGAGACAGTGTTTCGGAGATGTCGGTGGCCGCCGCCAGCCACCAAGTGATGCCGGCCGCCATGGCGAAGGTGAGGTACCCCTTCTTCTTCCAGAAGATGCCGCGATTGTGGCCCTTGTTGACCTTGATGACGTCGTCGAGTAGTCCCATTCCGGCCATGAGCAGAATGCCGACCCAGATGATCATGGCCTGGTTGGAGAACGCCAAGCCATCGCGCAGGTGCGCCACGACCCAGCCCACCACCGCTGCTCCGATGATCGCCAGTCCCCCCATGGTCGGCGTGCCGGCCTTCGACTTGTGATGTTCCGGTCCGTGGTCCTCTTTGCCGAGGATGGGCTGACCCTTGCCACGGAAGCGGAAGAATCCCATGAGGAATCGACTGCCCACCAATGAGACGAACATGGCCGTGGCTCCGGCGATCATGACGGCGATCATGTTCCACCCCTCAGAACTTCCCGCGCGACGAAGCGGTCATCGAAGGGTAATGCCTCGTCGCCCACCGTCTGGGTCGTCTCGTGGCCCTTGCCGGTGATCAGGACCACATCGCCGCTCCGAGCATGCCCGAGAGCACGTGCGATGGCTCGGCGCCGGTCCGGCTCGGTGGCGAGCAGACGGGTGCGCATGTGGTCGGGAATTCCCGCCACGATGGAGGCGATGATCGCTTCCGGATCTTCGGACCGCGGGTTGTCCGAGGTCACCACCACCTTGTCGGCCAGGGTGGCCGCGACTTCTCCCATGATCGGACGCTTCATCTTGTCGCGGTCTCCGCCACATCCGAAGACCACGATCACCCGTTGCACACCGACGATCGATCGCACCGATCGCAGCAACTCCGACAAGCCGTCGGGAGTGTGAGCGAAGTCCACGAGGACCGTGAAGTCCTGCCCTTCTTCGATGCGTTCGAAACGACCCGGGACCGGTCCGGCAGCCGCGAGTCCGGCAACGATGTCGTCCACGGAGAAGCCGAGTTCGCGAGCCGTGGTGGCCGCCGCCAGAGAATTCATGAGATTCATCTCTCCCCCGATGCCCACGTGAACCCGGCGACCGGACCAGGTGAACTCATGACTCCCGATGCCCACTGAGACGTCGCGAGCGTCGTCGCGACCGAAAGCGGTCATGGGCACATGGGCGATGTCCAACAAGCGACGGCCGAAGGGGTCGTCGGCGTTCACCACCCCGACCGACGCCAAGTCGGGTTCGAAAAGACGGGCCTTGGCGGCGAAGTACGCCTCTTGGGTTCGATGAAAATCCAGATGATCCCGACCCAAATTGGTGAAGACCCCGGCGGCGAACGTCGTCCCGATCACTCGTCCGAAGGCCAACGCATGCGAGGACACTTCCATGCTCACGGCACGGGTTCCGGTCTCGAGAAGCTGGGCCAAAGTGGCCTGCAGTTCCGGGCTCTCCGGCGTGGTGAAGCGACCTTGCAGAGTTCCCAGAACTTCGGTGCGCACGCCGGCTGCACCCAAGATCGAAGCCAGTAGATGCGCCGTCGTCGTCTTGCCGTTGGTCCCGGTGATCCCCACCACCGTCATGCGTTGGGATGGATGACCGTGCAGGGCGGCTGACAGCCGACCCATGGCGACGCGAACATCGTCGACGATCACTTGAACGACGGAGTCCGGAACTTCGGACAGTTCGTGGTCCACCACGAGGACGCCGGCCCCACCGGCAATGGCGGACACGGCGAATTCGTGTCCGTCGAACCGCTCACCGCGGATGCAGCAGTGAATGGACCCTTCCTGGACGCGTCGCGAATCGTGTCCGATAGCGGTCACGGGCCGATCGGGGGCGGTTCCGACCAGGCGATAGGCCAGGTCCTGGCTCCGAGCCAGGAGATCGTTCAAGCGCATCTCGCTCACGACATCCCCGGATCACGGCTCGAATGCACAGCCGACATCGCCGACGGCCGGTTCGATGGAACGTTCATGGATGGCCATCTCGGCCAATTTGGCGAAGACCGGCGCAGCGGCCGTACCGCCGAATCGGTCGCGACTGGAGGGATCCGGCTCGTCGATCGAAACCAGGATGGTGACAGCGGGATCGTAGGACGGCACGAAGCCCACGAAGGTGGCGAAGTACGCACGAGATCCGGTGTCGCTCTGGTACGTGCCGTTGTCCTGGATCTTGTAACCGGTACCGGTCTTGCCCGCCACCGACAGACCGGGCACTTGGGCCCGCGATCCGGTTCCCTCGCACACCACTGCTTTCAGGAGATCGGCCATCACCAGAGCCGTGGACTCCGAGACGACGCGACGGGAGGAGCCGATCGGCGTGTCCCACAGCGTTCCACTCTCGTCGATGGTGGCCTTCACGAAACGCGGCGAGACGTACAGGCCGCGATTGGCCACGGCATTGACGGCGGCCACCAACTGCAGTGACGTGGCCGAGAAACCGTAGCCATAGGTGACGGTGGCCTTTTCCGATCCTCGCCACTTCTTGGCTGGTTTCAGGACGCCGGTGCTCTCGCCGGGAAAGTCGACGTCGGTGAGAGCGCCGAATCCGAACGCCGCCAGGAAGTCGTGCAAACGCTGCGGCCCCAAGGGTTCGGCCGCCATCAGCGTTCCGATGTTGGAAGAGTCGACGATGATGTCGCGCAACGACATCGTCTGGAGATCATGGGGGTAGGCGTCAGTGATCTTCATGGCGAACTCCGTCCCCGGATCGAATTCGTACACCCCGGGAACTTCGTAGGTCGTCGATGGTCCTCCGACTCCGGCATCGATGGTTGCGGCGATGCTGAAAATCTTGGCGACCGAGCCGGGCTCATACGCCTCCACCGCCGCCAGGTTCCCGTTCGTGACCTCCACGAGTCCCTCGGCGTTGCGGCGCACACTGACGATGGCCAGGATCTCGCCGGTCGCGGTGTCCATGATCACGGCGTTGCCGCCTCGCGCCTCGAGTTCGCTCACACGGGCGATCAGCGCCTGCTCGGTCTGGAACTGCATGGACCGGTCCAGGGTCAACACCAGATCGGTTCCAGGCCGGGCCTGATCGACAGTTCGGGCCGTGCCCGGCATGGAGCGACCTCGCGAGGTGTCCCGAACTCGGCGCCCATCCTCTCCTTTGAGGACCTTGTCGTACTGCAATTCGAGCCCTGTGGAACCATCACCGAAAGGATCGGTGCGACCGATCACGTTGCGCGCCAAGGTTCCCGCCACCTGGACACGCTGCGGCTCCGTCACGCTGTTCACCCCACTCAACTTCAGCGCGAGCACCGACTCCACCAACGCCGGGTCCACGAATCGCTGGATGTAGACGAACGTGGAAGAGCGATCGGCCAGCTTCTCGGCCAGATCGGCTTCCGACACTTGATCGAGCCCGAGAAGTTGCGCCAGGACTCGCGCACTGGCGACCGGATCGACGATGGCGCGTGGATTGGCGTAGAGAGAAAGTGCCGGGACGGTGATCGCCAATTCGTTGCCGTCCCGATCGAAGATCGACCCACGGGACGCAGGAATCTTGACGAACGACGACCGCTGATTCGCACCGTCGGCACGTAGAGCCTCGCCCCGCACGACCTGGATGTCAGCGCTCCTGATGACCATCAGGGACACCGCTCCGATTGCCACGAGAGCCAACCATTGGAAACGACGGCGGGACGAACCGACCTTCCAGATTCTGACCGGACGCTGCGGAGAACGCGCCGGTGGACGGCGGGACGAGGTGGCCATGTCAGCCGCCCACCAGGGCCTTGACGGCGCTGTAGTTCTTCAAGGGATCTCGTGTGTTGGCGAACTGCTCGGGGTCGAGTCCGCCCATCGACACCAACACCTCTGCCACGGCGTTCGGATCGACATCGGTGAAGATCGTCTTGGCCCCGGGGACCATGCCCAGAGCCGTGGCCTCGGCAACCAGCCGCGAAGGCTCGCGCAGCGTCGATCGCTCGAGTCGCAACTCGTCGTACCGGGTGCGCTCGATGGCGATCTGGTCCTCGATCACATCGATGTTCAATTGCGTTTCGGCCAACCGGGTCTGGAAGATCACCACCACCATCATCAACGTGATGATGATCGCGGCGAGACTCGCCACCGTGTACACGAAGATTCGTGCCGCCTTGGGAGCGTTCTTGCGCGACACGGCTCGAGCGACCGGTGAAATCGACGCCCGATCCCTGGCGGTCCGAGTGGTGACCTTCTTGGCAGCCGGTCGACGGGCCGGCGTGGTCGACCGACGCGCCACCTTCGGCGATGTCGCCCGACGCGGCGAGGATCCGGAGCGCGACTTGGAAACCTCCAGAGCCCGAGCCATCAGAGAACCTCGATCGCCCGAAGCCTGGCCGACGAACTTCGCGGATTCAGATCCTGTTCGCGGGCGGATGGACGACTGGCGACCCGCAGTCGGGTCACCGATGGCCGCGCCCCGCACACGCAGGGGAGCCGAGGCGGACAGGCGCATCCTCCGGTCGTCCGATGGGCGAAGGTCGCCTTGACCAATCGATCCTCACCGGAGTGATACGACAGCACGACGATCCGGCCGCCCGCCACTGTCCGCTCGACGGCTCGATCGAGGGCAACGGGGAGGATCTCCAATTCTTGGTTCACGGCGATGCGCAATGCCTGGAAGGTGCGCTTGGACGGATTGCCTCCGCGACGACGAGCGGGAGCAGGAATGGAGTCGGCTACCAGAGCGGCGAGCTCGGTGGTGGTACGAATCGGTCGCGCCGAGACGATGGCTCGGGCGATACGTGATGCAAATTTTTCGTCACCGAACTCCCGAAGGATCCGGATCAATTCCCGTTCGTCCCAGTCGTTGACGATGTCGGACGCAGTCAGGAGATCGCGGGCGTCCATGCGCATGTCGAGTGGCGCCTCGAATCGATACGAGAATCCACGTCGACCGGTGTCGAATTGGAACGACGAAACCCCGAGGTCGAACAAGGCTCCGGACAGCTGCGCGATCCCGATCGAAGCCATGGCTCCGTCCACGTCGTCGAAACGCCGATGCTCGAGATGCACCCGGTCGCCGAACTCTGCCAATCGCGCCGTTGCAGCCGACAGGGCTTCGACATCGCGATCCACACCCAAAATCCGCAGGTGGGAATGAGCCCGCAACAGGGCCTCTGCATGACCCGCTCCACCGATGGTGGCGTCGTAGACGTAGCCCTCCGGCACCGAAGCGAAGATGTCCACGATTTCGGCGACCATCACCGGCTGGTGGGCGAACTCGGTCGGAGGGTCGATCATGATGTCGCCGTTCACTGCTCGTCCCCGGCAATGGCTTCGGTACCGGCCGTCAACATGCGCTCGAATCGTTCGGGCTCCCAGATCTCGACGCTGTCGAAAGCACCCGACACCACGACCCGGGCACCGACGGACAGTCCGGCGTAGGCGCGCAGGTTCGCGTCGATGGTGATGCGACCCTGGGCGTCGACTTGGACTTCGACCATGTTCACCGCCAACGCACGCAGTTCACTGCGGGTCTTCTCCCCCCGCTTGACCGCCGCTGTCATTTCCTGGGCCATGTCCATGGACACGGCGGCAGTCACCACCCCGATGCACTTGTCCGAGCCCAAAGTCAGATAACAGCGGGGCTCGAGCCGGTTCCTGAAGGTCGCCGGAAGAGCCACACGACCCTTCGGGTCGAGCTGACGCTCGTACCTGCCGACGAAACCTTCCACTGCTCTGCCTCTCGAATCCACGTATCGCCGACGCGACGGGATCTGCCCTCCCGTTCACCTCGGTCCCCCACTTTGCCCCCCTTTTCCCCCTTTGTCAACCACTTTTCCCCACTTTGCGCCACATACTGACATTTCCGCCCCACTTCCGAAGGTGTCTTCAGCGGGTACAACCCTCTGACCAGGGGTTTCGGGTGTCTCCGACCTCACCCGAGGGAAAATTCTCAAGGGGTGGTGAAAAACTGCCGATGACCGGAGGTGCTCATGATCCGACGTCTCTCACCCCTCGACGCCTTCCCTCGTCGCTGGACCACCCTCGTTCTGCCCGCGGCCCTGGCAGTCACGGGCGCCGTGGTCCCGGTCGCCCCGGCGGCCGGATCGTCCCGCTCTCTCCCGACGATCTCGACCACCACGGTGCGCACGGCACCCCTGGTCCGGCTCGGAGATCGAGGGAACTCGGTGGCCCTCGTCCAACAGGCCCTCATGAGCCAGGGCATCGCCCTGCGCGGTGGCGCCGACGGCGTTTTCGGTCCGATCACCCTGGCAGCGGTGAAGACCTTCCAGACCCAGAAAGGTCTGTCCCCAACCGGTGAAGTCAACGAGACCACCGCTCACCTGCTGGGTCTCGGACCCGTACCCGCTCTACCGGAGCGAGGCCAGCGCAGCGATCTCGTACGCGCCCTGCAACAGGCTCTGATCGATGCCTCGATCGCCGTCCGGGGCGGCGCGGACGGCTTCTTCGGTCCGGCAACCGCTGCCGCGGTGCAAGCCTTCCAGGCCGGCCGGGGTCTGCCCACCACCGGTGTGGTCGATCTGCCCACGGGGATCGCCCTCGGCATCGTGCCCGGAGCGTCCAACGCCACTCAAGCTCCTGCTGGCCAGGCTTCGTCCATTTCCTTCACGGCCAGCGCTTATCTGACGCCGGGCCAAGCCGGTGATGCCGTCAAGGCCATGCAGAGCGCTCTCATCGCCGCCGGGGTCTCCGTGCGCGGTGGGGCCGATGGACGCTACGGCCCCGCCACCAGCCAGGCCGTCGCCGCCTACCAGAGCAACATGCGTCTGCCGGCCACGGGAACGGTGGATACTTTGACCGCCCAACTCCTCGGCCTGGTCGCCGGGCCGGCACTGCCCAAACTCGGCGAGAAGAGCGCCAACGTGGCCAGCCTGCAGCAGCTCCTCATCAACATCGGAATTCCCGTGCGGGGAGGAGCCGATGGGTCATTCGGGCCGATCACCCAGGCCGCGGTCATCGCTTTCCAACGTTCGCAGAGTCTGCCGGCCGATGGCGTCGTCGACTTGCGTACCGGTCTCTTCCTCGGATTGATTCCCGGCGCCACCCCGCCAGGACGAGTCGACGGTACGACACCGCCTGCGACCACACCGCCCGCCACTCCCCCCACGACCAATCCGTTGCAGGTCTTCCCCGTCCTCGGCCCGTGCTACTTCACCGATACCTGGGGTGCGCCCCGATCGGGTGGACGCCGCCACGAGGGTGTCGACATCATCGCTGCCACGGGCACTCCCGTGTACGCCGTGACTGCAGGGACGATCACTCGCCAGTTCTTCGATCAGGTCGGTTCATTGGGAGGCAATGCTCTGCGCTTGACGGCCCCGGACGGCACGTACTACTTCTACGCCCACTTCGCATCGTTCGCCGAAGGCATCAAAGTCGGTTCGGTCGTAAAGGCCGGTCAAGTCATCGGATACGTCGGTGCGACAGGAAACACCGGGACTGCTCACTTGCACTTCGAATACCACCCCGGTGGTGGTGCCGCCGTGAATCCTTTCCCCTTCACCAAGGCCATCGACCGCTGCAAGGTCACCACGCCTCCTGAGATCATCGGCTGAGCGAATCGTCGCCGACGTCGAGAACTCGAACCAGCCCGTCCACGACGGCCGCTGCCAGGTCCTCCTCGTCGACATCGAGCTCTGCTCCGTACCGCGCCATGTCCTGAGGTGTCGGTCGCGGCGGTCGGAGCAATTCGGCCAACAAGTCCGGGTTCCAACGACGCGACACCACGCACTGGAATCGTGCCCAGCTACGGGTCCGACGTTGACTGATTCCCACGACCTTGGAGCCCGACCGATCGAACACCTCCCCCGGTCCGCGACCGGCGAAGCAGACCAGCGACGACCACGGCGAATGTTCCATCGCTGCGCGGTGCACGGCATACGCCTCCCCCGAAAACCGTGAGATCGTCTCGGCCATGACGTCACCCAGCCACAACGCCGACTCACCGATATCGGTTCGCCACAGCGGATGTCCGACCGGCACCAGCACATCGATCCAGATGGTCTGACCGGGAGCCAGCAGGACGGCCCCTCCTCCGCTTCGCCGACGGACGATCTCGACACCGAGTTCGGCGCAACGGCCCACCTCGACCAAGGATTCCGACTGAGTGGATCCCAGAACCAGAGCCGGGGCCGTGGGAGCGAACCGCCACACGTGCGCACAGGCTCGCTCGGGAAGTTCACGTCCATGGTAGGCGCCGGCCGCGCCACCTCGGAACGTTTCGACAACCGTCATCGGGTCCGAACCTACGAACGGAGTTCGGCGGTCATGAAGCCTGGGCCAGATACGGCTTCCAGGCCTCGGGGACGTGGCCGACGGCCACCGTCACCCAGGCCTGCTCCCGCGGCGCATGAGGTGGACGCGCCAGATGCATCCCGGCCTCGTCGGGCGTTCGGTCCCGCTTGTCCAGATTGCAGCGACGACAGGCAGCGGCGACGTTCTCCCACACGTGCAACCCGCCCCGCGATCGCGGCATCACATGGTCGATCGAATCGGCAGCTCCCCCGCAGTACTGACAGCGGTGTTCGTCCCGGGCGAACACGGCCCGTCGCGACAGCGCGGTGCGCCGGTGGTACGGAACCTTCACCATGTACCGGAGCCGGATCACCAGAGGACTGGCCAGGCTGAGGTGCTCCGAGCGAAGCAGCGTCCCGTCGTGCTCCACGACCTCGGCCTTGTCGTCGAGGACCAAGCAGGCGGCCCGCCTCACCGGTACCACACTCAAGGGTTCGTACGTGGCGTTCAGAACGAGAGAACTGCGCATGATCCGCTCAGCCGTCTCCCGGGTTCAGGTCCGTCGTCGCAACCATCGCAGATATTCCACCACATCGCCGGGCCGAGGCGGAGTCGTACCCTCTCCGCCATATTGGGTCTGCATCCGGAACGCCATGTAGCCGGGATCGGGAAGCGGCAGGAACGGAGCACGCCTCCACCAGCCTCTCGGGGCCAGGGAACGCAGTGCCCGCAATCCCGAACGCCACAACATGGGTCGAACCACAACGGCCACGAATGCGGCCCACGGCACCGGCGAGCGCTTGGGTCCCACGGTTCAGCGCGGTTCCTTGGGAAGACCCAGCACCATCTCGCCGATGATGTTGGACTGGATCTGCGAGGACCCGGCGTAGATGGTCCCGGCCCGGGCGTTCAAGAAGACACCGGCCCAGCTCCCACTGGTGTTCGGAGCCCGGGCGTCGTCGGGTTGGAAGGCGTTCAACGGCAGGCGGCCTTCCGGACACATCGCCGACGCACCGAGTACGTCCAGAGCGAGTTCGGTCACGTCCTGATGGAATTCACTCCAATAGCGTTTGAAGATTCCGCCTTCCGGTCCCGGATGATGGCCGGCGAGGAACGTGGTCAGAGTACGCAGGCCCAAGAAGCGCATCACCTGCACTCGCGTGTAGGCCTCAGCCAAGCGCTGGCGAATTCGGGGATCCTGGTTCGCTCCGCGTTCGCGGGCCAAGGCCAGAAGCCGATCCAATTCGCCTCGGAAACGAACGGGCACCGTGGCGGCACCCTCTCCCCGCTCGTATCCGAGCAGGGTCATCGCCACGGCCCAGCCGTTGTTCAGTCCACCGACGATGTTCTCCTTGGGGCAGACGGCATCGGTGTAGAACACTTCGTTGAATTCACTCTCGCCGCTGATCATCCGGATGGGACGGACTTCGATACCCGGCTGCCTCATGTCCACCAACATGAACGAGATGCCCTTGTGCTTGGGAGCGTCCGGATCGGTACGCGCCAAGGTGAAGATGTGATCGGCCAGATGTCCGGCCGACGTCCAGATCTTCTGGCCGTTCAGCACCCATTGGTCTCCGTCGAGTTCGGCCCGCAATCCGAGCGACCCGAGATCGCTCCCGGCGTTCGGCTCGCTGTATCCCTGGCACCAGATATCGGCGTTGGACAGGATGCGCGGAAGGTGATGCTTCTTCTGCTCCTCGGTTCCCCACTGCAAGAGCGTGTTGCCGAGCATGGTGATACCGAAGCCGTCGTTCGGTCCGCCGGTCGGCACACCGGCTCGAGCGAACTCCTCGGCCAGCACCACCTGCTCGAGAGCGGACATTCCCCCACCGCCGTACTCGCGTGGCCATCCGGGCGCCAGGTACCCGGCCTCGTGCAACGTCGCTCGCCACGACATGATCCATTCGTGGGTCTCCTCGGGCGGAAGATGGGCGACACCCTGCCAATCACTCGGGAGATTGCGCTCCAGGAATGAACGCACACCGTTGCGGAACTCGTCGACGGACGGGTCGTAGGTCGGACGCATGACGAGAACCTAGCCCTCGACGCGATCCACCCGCATCATCCGGGGGTGATCACCGACGCCGCGGCGGCTTCGGGCGGCATCTGGGC
>JBJTYE010000148.1:0-2975 GCA_046082625.1 Actinomycetota bacterium
ATCGTGGTGACGATCATGCTCTTCGTCGTTCTCAACCGTCTCACGCGACGGCGCAACGGGCCGCGACGACCGTTCAGGGGAGTTGTCTCGGCATGGCCCGGGGAGGGAATCCAGCAATGAGTCATTTGTCTTTCACCGAGGTGGCCAAGAACTTCGGCACCACGGTGGCTCTCGAAAGCTTCAGCCTCGACGTCCACGAGGGCGAGTTGGTCTCACTTCTCGGTCCCTCGGGCTGCGGTAAGACAACGGCCTTACGTATCGCCGCCGGGTTCGAGCGAGGCGACCGGGGCCGAATCCACTTGGGTGGCGAGGACCTCGGCCCACTGCCGGCACACAAACGGAACATGGGCATGGTCTTCCAGACCTACAGCCTCTTTCCCAACATGACCGTGGCCCAGAACATCGAATTCGGTTTGCGAACCCGGAAGTTGGATGCTGTGCAGCGGCACACCCGCTGTGCAGAGGTTCTGGACTTGGTGCAACTCAGTTCGTTGGCGAACCGCTATCCGCATCAACTCTCCGGCGGTCAACAGCAACGGGTGGCCCTGGCCCGGGCTCTGGCGGTCCGTCCTGATGTGCTCTTGTTGGACGAGCCATTGTCCGCTCTCGATGCCAAGGTGCGCGAGACCTTACGCGACGAGATTCGCAGCCTGCAGACCGAACTCGGGATCACCACGCTCTTCGTCACCCACGACCAGGAAGAGGCCCTGGCCATCTCCGATCGAGTGGCGGTGATGTCGGAGGGTCGGATCGAGCAGATCGGCACCCCGGTGGACGTGTATCGCAATCCTCGAAACGTCTTCGTGGCCCGATTCATCGGCACCATGAACGAACTGACGGGTCGATCACTCGGCCGAGGAAGCGTGGATCTGTGTGGTGAGATCCTGACGCTGAAGCACTCGGTGGCCGCAGGTGAACCAGTTCGTGTGTTGGTGCGCCCCGAAGATGTCCGGCTCGGCGATATGGGGCTCGAGGGGACGGTGGTGCGCACGATCTTCCGGGGAGCGATGTCTCAGGTGGTGGTACGACTGGACGTGCTCGACGAGTTGGTGACCGTCGGTGGGAGCGGATCGATCGCTTCGGCGACGGTGGGATCCCGGGTTCACGTGACTTTCGAGCCCGATTCGCTGTTCGGAGAGGAGGTCCGGAGTGGTCCCGACTGAGAGAGGTCTCAGGCCTTCCACTCGAAGCGGCCGCCCATGCCGTAGGCCGGCAGGTGCAGGGCTCGGTACACGTCGACGCGCATGAACCCGGTGTCGGGGGAGTTGTCCGGCCCACCGGGGGCGAAGAGGTTCAAGTCGTAGTCGAAGACTCCGTTCCAGAGCCGGCGCTTGGTCTCCAGATCGGTGTGCACCGAAGCCGTGCCCCAGATCTCCACGCCGTCACCTTTCTCGGTGACCTGCCAATGCAAGGCCACATGATCGTTGTGCCGCACGTTGCGGGTCTTCACCGAGTCGATGCCCACCATGATCCAGAGGGTGTCACCCTCCCAACAGGGATGCACCGGCACCACATCGGGGCGGCCGTCCTTGCCGACGGTGGCCAGATGGGCCCAGGGACTCAGGGCCGTGGCGGCCGCTTTGATGGAGGAGAGATCGTGACCAGACATGGCCGCATCATAGAACCGTGACACAATTGTCCCGTGTCCGAGGCCGTCGACATCGCCACCCTGGAGTCCGTCCAGCGACGGCTGCTCTGGTTGGCCACCCGGATGATCGACCACGCCAATCACGATCGCCCACCTGGTGAGATCAAGGTCGGTGGGCATCAGGCCTCGTCGGCCTCCATGGTGAGCATCATGACCGCCCTGTGGTTCGCCCATCTCTCCGGTGAGGACAAGGTGGCCGTCAAACCCCATGCCTCGCCGGTGTACCACGCCATCAAATACCTCACCGGCGAACTCGATCGCTCGTATCTGACGCGACTGCGCTCCCTCGGCGGTCTGCAGGCCTATCCCAGCCGCACCAAGGATCCCGACGTCGCCGACTTCTCCACGGGTTCGGTGGGTCTCGGTGTGGTTGCGCCACTCTTCGCCGCCTCGGTGCGTCGCTACGTCGAATCACATTTCGGATCGTCGCCCAGCACCGCTGGAGCGCGCTTCATCGCGCTGGCCGGGGATGCGGAACTGGACGAAGGCAACATCTGGGAGGCCATCACCGATCCGGCTCTGCAAGGCCTCGGCAACGTGACCTGGATCGTCGACACCAATCGGCAAAGCCTGGATCGCGTCATTCCCGGTCAGAAGATCAAGAAGTTGATGGAGTTCTTCGACGGCGCCGGCTGGCACGTGGTGGAGGCCAAGTACGGACATCGCTTGGAAGAGGCCTTCGCCCGTCCCGGTGGTGACGTGTTGCGCCGTCACATCGACGACATGTCGAACGAGGAATACCAATCGCTCTTCGCTTTCACCGGCCGTGACTTGCGCGAGAAGTTCCTGGTGGGGGCCGACGCCGCAGTGAAGAGGTTCATCGACGACGTGCCCGACACCGACCTGCATCTCCTGGTGCAGAACCTCGGCGGCCATGACATCGCCCGCTTGATCGAGAGCTACCGGGCCTGTGATCTGGTCACCGATCGACCGAGTGTGGTCTTCGCTTACACCGTGAAGGGCTGGGGACTGCCCATCGCCGGTGATCCGCTCAACCACGCCGCTCTGCTCAGCACCGAACAAGTGGACGAATTCCGGGCCTCGCTCGGACTGACCGTCGACACCGAATGGGATCGCTTCGATCCCGAGTCACCCGAGGGCCGACTCTGTGCGGCCACCGGTGGCGAACTGAACAACCGCGCTCTGCCGGCACGACCTCGACTGCCGATTCCGGTGGCTCTCGGCGCCGCCGCCGGCGCCAAGACCGCCAGCACGCAGGAAACCTTCGGTCGTCTGTTGGCCCGATTGGCCGAGATCCCCGAAGTGCTGGAGCGCACCGTCACCACGTCTCCCGATGTGAGCGTCAGCACCAACTTGGGTGGCTGGA
>JBJTYE010000149.1:0-14507 GCA_046082625.1 Actinomycetota bacterium
AGTGGTCGACGCCCTCGACGCCCTCGATCCGGACGACCCGCGGACCGACGAGCAGTTGCTCGAGGAACTCGGCGATCTGCTCTACCAGATCGAGTTCCACGCCGCCATCGCCGAACAAGAGGGTCGATTCACCATGGCCGATGTGGCCCGCGGTATCAACGACAAGTTGGTGCGACGCCATCCGCACGTCTTCGGATCGGGCGCCGCCACCGAGGACGCTGCCTCGCTGGCGGCGTCCTGGGACGCCATCAAGAAGGCCGAGAAGGAATCCCGGGGCGTCCCGTCGGGTCCTTTCGACGGTCTGCCGCGCTCGTCCGGCTCTCTGTCCTATGCCGAAGCGTTGGTGAAGCGGGCGGGCCGCGCCGATATCGAATTGGACGTCCCGCCGTCCGGATGCGATCTGGCCACCGTGGCCGATTTCGGCGCCCTTCTCTTCGAGATCGTGGTCGAGTGCCGACGACGCGGCATCGATCCCGAGGAAGCGCTGCGGACGACCACTAATGCCCACCGTCGAACCGCCGAGTCGCACATCGCTCCCTGAGCAGGCCCGGAGGCGCTCGCCCGTCCACCGCGTAGGGTTGGAGCCATGACCGACATCATCACCGTCACCGGACGAGAGGTTCTCGATTCGCGGGGTAATCCGACCGTCGAGGTGGAAGTGGAATTGGCCTCGGGAGCCTGGGGGCGGGCCATGGTGCCCTCCGGGGCGAGTACCGGAGAGCACGAAGCCGTCGAGTTGCGTGACGGGGGTCGTCGGTTCGGCGGGAAGGGTGTCCTGTCGGCGGTCGGGTTCGTGAACGGAGAAATCGAGAACGCGCTGCTCGGCTGCGATGCTCTCGAACAGCGATTGGTCGACACGATTCTGTGCGATCTCGACGACACGTCCAACAAGTCCCGCCTCGGCGCCAATGCCATCCTCGGTACCAGCCTGGCGGTGGCCCGGGCTGCGGCGGCGTCGCTCGACCTTCCGCTCTGGCGCTACATCGGCGGGCCGAACGCCCACGTGCTACCGGTTCCGATGATGAACGTCATCAACGGCGGGGCCCATGCCGACAACACCATCGATCTCCAGGAGTTCATGATCATGCCGGTGGGAGCTCCGAGTTTCCGGGAAGCCGTGCGCTGGGGGGCGGAGACCTATCACCAGTTGCGCAAGATCCTCCGCGAGCGAGGACTGTCGACGGCGGTGGGCGACGAGGGAGGATTCGCTCCCGATCTGGCCACCAACGAAGATGCCATCAAGATTCTCGTGCAGGCCATCGAAGCCGCCGACTTCACACCCGGCACCGATATCGCCATCGCTCTCGATCCGGCCATGAGCGAGTTGTATCGCGACGGTCGCTACCACCTCGCCGGCGAGGGCAAGATTCTGACGGCGAGTGAATTGGTCGACTACTGGTCCGACTTGGTGGCGCGCTATCCGATCGTCTCGATCGAGGACGGGATGGCCGAGGACGACTGGGACGGCTGGGCGGCTCTCTCGGCGCGTCTCGGACTGACCACCCAATTGGTCGGAGACGATCTCTTCGTCACCAGCACTGCACGCCTGGGCCGCGGTGTCGAACGGGGCATCGCCAACAGCGTGTTGGTCAAACCCAACCAGATTGGCACGCTCACCGAGACCCTGGCCACGGTCGAGATGGCTACTCGTCACCGTTACACGAGTGTGATGAGCCATCGCAGTGGCGAGACCGAGGACTCCACCATCGCCGATCTCGCTGTCGCCACCAATTGCGGGCAGATCAAGACCGGAGCACCGGCACGCAGTGACCGCGTCGCCAAGTACAACCAGTTGTTGCGCATCGAAGAACAACTCGGTGAAACGGCCGCCTACCGGGGCCGCACCGCGCTCGCACCCATGGCGTGACTCTCGTCGGGCGCGAGTGACCCCACCTCTCGGGCCGAAGTTGTCACAATGGAGGGGTGACCCGTGGCTCCAAGACCTCGAGTATTCCGCGCGCTCCGTCGCGTCGGGGTGCGGCACGGCGTTCCGCAAAGGGACGGAGCATCAAGGACCTCACTCGTCCGATTCCGAGATCGGAAAGGCTGATCCCTCGGGTCATCGGTCAGTTCGTCCTGGTGGTGGGCATCGGACTGGTCTTGATCTCCTTCGCCAACTCCTTCGTGTTGCTGCCGGCCCGGTCGTGGCTGGGTCAGCGCGACGAGATCTCCGACCGGCAGACCGAATTGGAGGTGATCCAGCGGGCGAACGAGCAGTTGCAGTTCGAAATCGACCAGCTGCAGACACCCCGCGGGATCGAACAGGCCGCCCGGTCCGAACTGGGCTACGTGATGGAGGGCGAGAAGCGTCAGGTCCTGGTGGGGTCGGCCGATGCGCCGATCCAGCTTCCCGCCGGCTGGCCCTACGACCTGGTCACCCGCATCGTGACCGTCCGGACACTCGAAGCCGAAGCGGACCGGGGTAAGTAGGTCCGAAACGAAGGGGTCCGACCATGACCGGGCCCGGGGACGACGAGTAAGGTCGACCCGACCGGGCAGACCGGCCGGTATCCGATTGACACGGGGGTTCAGACGTGACGGGTGGAAGCATTCTCGGCAACCGGGTTCTCCGCAAGGAGGACCCCAAGTTCTTGACGTCCGGTGGCAAGTACATCGACGACTTGTTGGACGAACCGCATCTGGCGAACTCGGTGTACGTGACCTTCGTACGCTCCTCGGTGGCCCACGGAAAGATCGTCTCGATCGACACCTCGGCGGCTCTCGAGATGCCCGGCGTCATCGCCGTGCACACCGCCGAATCCCTCGGTCTGCAGCCGGTTCCGGCCGCTTTCAATCCCATGGTGTCGCGCACCATCCTGGCCAGTGACAAGGTGCGCTACGTCGGCGAACCCATCGCCGCCGTCGTCCACGAGCAACCCCATCAGGGCGAAGACGCCGCCGAAGCGGTGTACGTGGACATCGACGTCTTGCCGGCACTGGTCGACATCGAAGAAGCGATGGCCTCGTCCACCCTTCTCTACGATTCCGCCGGCAGCAACGTGGTCTTCGACACCACTGCCCTCGGCATGCCCGACAACACCGGTGACGGTTTCTTCTCCGGATGCGAAGTGGTCGTGAAGGGTCGCACCTGGAACCAGCGCGTCGCTCCGTGTCCCCTCGAAGTGCGCGGCGCCGCCGCGGCCTGGGTGGACGGTCGTCTCTTCCAGTGGGTCTCAACCCAGCACGCCCAGGGCATCCGACCCACTCTCGCGGCAGCCAATGGCCTGGAGCCCGATCAAGTCCGCGTCATCACTCCCGATGTGGGTGGCGGCTTCGGCGCCAAGATCGGCGTGTACGGCGAAGAGCAGGTCCTCGGTCGCTTGGCCAAGGAGACGGGTCGACCGGTGCGCTGGCGCGAAACCCGTTCCGAGAGCATGATGGCTCTCGGTCACGGCCGCGCCCAGTTGCAGTACATCACCATCGGCGGCAAGCGCGACGGCACCGTCACGCACTACCAGTTGCACGCGCTGCAGGACTCCGGCGGATTCGCTGACATGGGAACGATCCTCGCCCCCTTCATGACCCGGCCGATGTCGAGTGGCGTCTATGCCATCCCGAACATCGAAGTCCGCACCACCTCGGTGGTCACCAACACCACGCCGACGGTGGCTTATCGCGGCGCCGGACGTCCCGAGGCCACCGCCGCCATCGAGCGGGCCATGGATCTGTTCGCCGCCGAGATCGGCATGGATCCGGCCGAAGTGCGACGCAAGAACCTCATCCCGAAGTTCTCCGAACCTCACACCACCGCCATCGGACAGACCTACGACGTCGGTAACTACGAGACCGCTCTCGACAAGGCGCTCGCTGCGGCCGACTACAAGGCTCTGCGCGCCGAACAGGCCAAGCGACGGGCCAACAAGGATGCCAAGCAGATCGGTATCGGCGTGAGCGTGTACGTGGAGATCACCGGTGGCGCGCCGCAGCTGCACGAGAACGCCCGCATCGAGGTGCTGGAGAACGGTCGCGCCGTGGTCTACACCGGCACCTCCCCACATGGTCAGGGTCACATCACCGCCTGGAGCATGATCGCCAGCGAAGAGACCGGTATCCCCATGTCGGACATCGACGTGGTCTGGGGCGACACGGATCTCATTCCCGAGGGCGGCGGGACCATGGGTTCCCGCTCCTTGCAGCAGGGCGGAGCCGCGGTGTCCAAGGCGTCCATCGAACTGGTCGAGAAGGCCAAGGGCATCGCTGCTCGTTTGTTGGAAGCAGCGGAATCCGACATCGAACTCGACAAGGGCCGCGGTGCCTTCCACGTTGCTGGAACTCCTTCGGTGGCCAAGACCTGGGCCGAGATCGCGCTGGCCGCTCCGGCCAACGAGGGTCTCAACGTCGAGACCCGTTTCGATGCGCCCATGCCGACCTTCCCCTTCGGGGCCCATGTGGCCGTCGTCGAAGTGGACGTGGAGACCGGTCGGGTGAAGCACCTGCGTCAGGTGGCCTGTGACGATGCCGGTCGCGTGCTCAATCCGATGCTGCTCGAAGGTCAGATCCACGGCGGCGTGGCCCAGGGTGCGGCCCAGGCACTGCTCGAAGAGGTCAAGTACGACGCCGATGGCAACCCGACCACCTCGAACCTCGCCGACTATGCCTTCATCTCGGCCGCCGAATTGCCGATGGTCGAAGTCGTGCACATGGAGACCCCGACCTTCGTGAATCCGCTCGGCGCCAAGGGCATCGGCGAATCCGGGAGCATCGGATCCACTCCGTCGCTGCAGTCGGCAGTCATCGATGCCGTATCCCATCTCGGGGTGCGCCACATCGACATGCCCTGCACCGCCGAGCGGGTCTGGCAGGCCATCGCCGCCGCTAAGAAATGATCGCCAAGAAGTAGCCGGCAAGAAATAGTCGCTGATCAGCCCGAACCGGGACGGTGGTGTCTGGCGGTCCGGATGAAGTTGTAGCGTACAAACTCGTGACAAACGCCCCCATCGTCGCGTCCGGACTGGTCCGTCACTTCGGCACCGGCGACAACATCGTCAAAGCCGTCGACGGCGTGGACCTGGAAGTGCGCCAGGGCGAGATCTTCGGATTCCTCGGCCCGAACGGGGCCGGCAAGAGCACCACGGTGCGCATGCTGACCACGCTGCTGACTCCGACCTCTGGCACCGCTCGCGTCGCTGGCTACGACGTGGTGACCGAGGCCAACAAAGTTCGCCGCTCCATCGGCGTCGCTCTGCAGGACGCAGCCATCGACCCCCTGATGACCGGGCGCGAGCTGCTCGAGTTGCAGTCGGTGCTCTACGGATTACCGCGTCACACCGGCCGTCAACGCGGAGTGGAACTCCTGGAGCGAGTGGGTCTCACCGCCGCAGCCGATCGCCGAGTCGGGACGTATTCCGGCGGGATGCGACGCCGGTTGGACCTGGCACTGTCTCTGGTTCACGAGCCGTCGGTGCTCTTCTTGGACGAACCCACCACCGGACTCGATCCCATGAGTCGACTCACGTTGTGGGAAGAGGTTCGTCGCCTCAACACCAACGGCACGACCGTCCTGCTCACCACGCAGTACCTCGAAGAAGCCGACCAGTTGGCCGACCGCATCGCCATCATCGACCACGGGCGCATCGTGCGCGAGGGAGTGCCCCGCGACCTGAAGGCCCAGGTGGGATCGCCGACGCTGAGTATCAGCGTCGATGCCGCCCACAGTGATCAGGCTCGTTCGATCCTGGCTCGTTTCGGCGACCTGCGTCCGACGTCGGAAGGAACGCTCGGTGTGGGTCTGGCCCGCGGTGCCGAGGACGTGGCCGGGGTGGTCAGAGCTCTCGATGAAGCAGGTCTGAAAGTGCGACACCTGGAACTGAACGAACCGAGTCTGGACGACGTCTTCGCCGAGGCCACCGGATATCGCCTGGAGGGCGCGGCGTCACACGGTGACCCGACCGCCGACACCGAGGACGCAGCACCTGCCGGGAAACGCCGCCGATGACGCTCGTGATGCACAGCGTGGCCCTGACCAAGCGCAGCGTGCGCGGTCGTCTGCGGCAACCGGCAGTGCTGGCACCGTCGTTCATCTTTCCGCTCTTCTTCGCCGCTCTCGGTTCGGCCAGCTTCAACCGTCTGGCCGAGGATCCCTATTTCACCGCCAACATCGCCTCCACGTTCCTGAACTACGCGGTAGCCGGGGCCATCTTGCAGGGTGTCCTCTTCGCTTCGACGTCGGCCGCCGGTGATCTGGCCACCGACATCGAACAGGGCTTCTTCGAACGGCTGTTGGCCTCGCCGATTTCCCGCACCTCGATCGTGCTCGGTCGACTCGCCGGTTCGATGGTCATCGGCGTGGTCCAGGTCTCGGTGTTCCTCGTCATCTTCACCGCCTTCGGGGCAAGAGTTCAGAGCGGTCCGCTAGGAATTCTCGGCTTGATCGTCGGTGCATCGCTGCTGGGACTGGCCATGAGCGGCCTCATGGCCGGACTGGCCATCCGCTCCGGGAGTCCCGAAGTGGTCCAAGGCGCATTCCCCTTGGTGTTCGTGTTGATGTTCCTGTCCTCGGCCTTCTTCCCGCGGCACTACATGCACGGCTGGTATCGCACAGTCGCCGACTGGAACCCCATGTCCCACATCGTCGAGGGCATGCAGGGTTTCATCAACCAGGATCTGGAACTCTCGCAATTCACCCGGGCGTGGTTGATCCCGCTCGCCATCGCCATGATCAGCATCGCTTTCGCCCTGCGCACACTCCGGCGACGATTGGCGGCGTCGTGACCGTGGCCCTCGATCAGCAGTCGCGTCCACAGCGCCACGACAGTAAGCCGCGCGAAGTCGTCGGCATCCTCGTCAAGCGGTCGTTGGTGCGCGTCCGACGTATGCCGTCGGCCTTCATCCCGTCCCTGGTCATGCCGGTGTTCCAACTCATCGCCTTCAGCGGCGCCTTCGGATTCGCCGTGACCCGTCTCGGGATCGCCAACGCCCTCGACTGGTACGTCCCGCTCAACGCCATTCAGGGGGCCAGTTTCGGCGCCCTCGGCGTCAGCTTCGCTCTGATCAACGACATGCAGACCGGATTCTTCGATCGGGTGCGCATGGCCCCCACCAAACGCTGGGTCCTTATCGCCTCGCCCCTCGCGGCGGCCGTGGCTCGGTCGTCGGTACCCATCGTCTTCGTGGTGATCGTGGGTTTCCTCGGAGGAATGAGTCTTCCGGGCGGACCGCTGGCCGTCGTCTGCGTGGCCGTGGCCGCCGTGGCCATCGGAACGATCGCCGCCGCCTTCGCCCTGGGTCTGACCTTCCGCATGCGCAATATGGGTGCCGCCACGCTCACGCAGTTCGCCATCTTCTTCACCATCTTCTTGTCCACCTCGCAGGTACCACTGGCGGCCATGGCCGGATGGTTGCGATCGGTGGCTCGGATCAACCCCATGACCAACGTCTTGCGTTTCGCCCGACAGGGATTCCTGGGCGAGGTCACCTGGGAGCAGACCTGGGGAGGCCTGGTGGCGATGGGAGCGATGCTGGTGCTCGCCCTGATCTTCGCCTTCACCGGCCTCAGACGGTTCGAGAAGTAGTCGCCCCCGGAGGCAGGGAGCCGATCAAGTTCTCCGACACCCAGCACCGCGTCAAGTGCAGGGTGGATTCGATCCGCACCACACGTTTGTCCTCGTGCGGGCCGCGGCCGCACATCGACAAAGCCGCTTTGATACAGGCTTCTTCGTTCTTCAGCACCATGGGCATACGACTGCGTCGCACCCCGGCCGGTCCGGCGGTGAAGCAATTCAGATAGGTCTTCTGCCAATCGATGCTCTCGGCCACCGAGACCGGAATGAAGTCCGCCAGACCGATCCCGAGAGCGTTGCCCGTGGAGATCTCAGTGAGACCGAGCAGCACCACCGTGGCTACCCGGGGGCTTGCGAAGTCCTCCAGTCCATGAACCCAGAATCGCCCGATGACGTTCGGGTCCATCGAGGTCCCCGAGATGTCCTTACCGCCCCGTTCGATGATCAGAACGTCGATGTCCTCGAACGGCAGAGCGGACACCAAGGCCCGAGCCTGCCCGGTGAGTTCTTCTTCGCGAGGTCCCCCCACCTCGTCGGCGCGCAAGGCCTCCACGGTCACCACCGAACCCTCGGCCGATTCCACCGAGGCCACGCCACCCAGCACACGTCCCGTGGCGCGGAGAGCAGCGATACCACTCATCAAGCGATCCCGCATCTCGACGGGTCCGCACGAATGAATCTGGGCCGCTCCCGGCTGCTTGCCGAAACCGACCACAGCCATCTTGGTACAGCCGCTTTCGATCGGTCCCTTGAAACACGTGTGCGGCTTGATGCGGTTCACCGGCAAGATGAAGTCGGCGGACGCCGCGTGGCGGTCGAGATAGAGAGTCATTCCGGTATCGGTCTCCGCCACCTGGACCGTGTCCATGGTGGAACGGATCTCGGCGCCGACGGATCCCTCGGTGATCCCGAGCGTGGCCAACATGTCGCGCTGACCCTCGGCGGTCCCACCGCCGTGACTGCCCATAGCCGGCACCACGAACGGCTCGGCCCCGAGATCACGTAATCCCGAGACGGCACCTCGCAACAACTCCAGACGCCGAGCGAGACCGCGACTTCCCGCTCCGATCGCCACGGTGGTGCCGGGTTCGACAACCGAACCATAAGCGTCGACCACGGCGCGACGAGTCGTGGCTTCGACATCGACCACGGCCTCGGGGGCTTCCACGGGCAGGTGCACTTCGATCAAGTCGGGAATCGAGATGGCGGGATGAAACGGCAGATCCACACCGTTGCGCAGTTGCTCCC
Organism: Actinomycetota bacterium; assembly: GCA_046082625.1. Taxonomy (GTDB): domain Bacteria; phylum Actinomycetota; class Acidimicrobiia; order Acidimicrobiales; family Ilumatobacteraceae; genus Casp-actino8. Next base: position 8,748 of record JBJTYE010000149.1, read on the forward strand.
ATCCGTTCATGGGTCCATCGTGGCAGATCATTACCCTGGGTTCGTGCGCATCGTCAGCCTGCTCCCCTCCACCACCGAGATCGTCTTCCAACTCGGTCTGGCCGAGCAGTTGTTCGGTGTGACCTTCGAGTGCAACTTCCCTCCCGAGGCCCGAAAGGGTCGGGCCATCGTGGTGGGGGGAATGGACACCGCACATCTGGATCCGAAAGAGATCGACGAACTCGTTCGGGCGCGGATGGCCGCCGGTGAGGACCTCTACGCCCTGGACGAAGAAGCCTTGTCCCGGTGCGATCCGGATCTCATCCTCAGTCAGGACCTGTGCCGGGTCTGCGCGGTCTCGAGCGGCAACGTGGACGAGGCCGTCGCCAAGTTGGGGTGTCGGGCCCAGGTCCTGCAGATCGATCCCCAGACCCTGGACGAGGTCATCGACTCGGTGCAGACCGTGGCCGACGCCGCCGGGGTTGCGGACCGGGGTCGGGAACTGGTGGCCCAGCTGCGGGCTCGGCTGGCTCGCCTCCAGGACGCGGTCGCCGCGACCCGCCGACGTACGGAGACTCCGGCGCCGCGGGTCTTCGTCCTGGAGTGGACCGACCCGCCCTTCGTCGGCGGGCACTGGGTCCCCGATGTGGTGGCGGCCGCCGGCGGTTTGCCGGTGTTGAGCCGACCCGGGGAGAAGTCCGTTTCCGCCACCTGGGACGAGATCCGGGCCGTCGACCCCGACATCGTGGTGGTCTCCCCCTGTGGGTACGGCCTGTCCGGCGCCGAGGCCCAGGGGCGAAGCGTCCTCGGGCAGCTCCCGGAGCGGGCGCAGGTCTTCGCCATCGACGCCGATGCCGTCATGGTCCGTCCCGGTCCGCGCCTGGTGGACGGGGCCGAAGCCCTGGCCGTGGCCTTCTTCGGTCCCGACGTGCTCGGGATGTCCGCACTTCCTCGGGACCTCATCAGCCGTCTACGGTAGGAAAGGTCCGGTGCCAGCGGTCGAGCCGTCATCGGGCAGAATGAACGTCTGCACGCCGAACCCGTCTCTCGGGTCCGGTGATGCCGTCCGACAAGGGGGAATGCACCGTGGAGATTCGGGTCACCGTGAACGGCAAACAGCACACGAGCGAGGTGGAGCCGCGCACACTGCTCGTGCACTACGTCCGCGAAGTGCTCGGACTGACCGGCACCAACATCGGATGCGATACCTCCTCCTGCGGAGCCTGCAGCCTGCACGTGGACGGCGAAGCCGTGAAGAGTTGCACCTTGTTGGCCGCCCAGGCCGATGGAGCCTCGATCACCACCATCGAGGGTATGGCCGGTGCCGATGGGAAGTTGCACCCCATGCAACAGGCCTTCATGGAGAACCATGGTCTGCAGTGCGGCTACTGCACTCCGGGCATGGTCATGGCCGCCACCAGTCTCTTGAAAGAGATCCCCAACCCGACCGAAGAGGACGTGCGCCTCGGACTCGAGGGCAACCTGTGCCGGTGCACCGGCTACCACAACATCGTCAAGGCCGTTCTGGCCGCAGCAGGTAAGTGAGGACCCGCCGTGATTCCCGCAGCATTCGACTACGTCCGGGCCGGATCGGCCGCCGAGGCCATTTCACTCATCGGTGAGCACGGATCCGACGCCAAGTTCCTGGCCGGCGGCCACAGCCTCCTGCCCCTCATGAAACTCCGCCTGGCCCAGCCGGCGGTATTGGTGGACATCGGACGCATCAAGGACCTGTCCTACATCAAGGACGCCGGAGACCACATCGCCATCGGTGCGCTCACCCGCCACATGGATGTGGAGAAGTCCCCCGTTCTTGCTCAGCACGCGCCGTTGCTGGCCCATGCCGCGGGACACGTGGGCGATCCCCAGGTGCGTCACCGCGGCACCATCGGCGGATCCATCGCTCACGCCGATCCGGCCTCCGACCTTCCGGCCACCACCCTCGCCCTCGGTGCCACCTACGTGGTGCAGGGACCGAACGGTACTCGCGAGATCGCCGCCACCGATTTCTACCGCGGCTTTCTCGAGTCGGCCCTCGAGGCCGACGAGATGCTCACCGAGATCAAGGTCCCCAAGATGAACGGTGCCGGCTGGAGCTTCCAGAAGTTCAACCGTCGCGCCCAGGACTGGGCCATCTTCGGCGTGGCCGCCTGGCGCAAGAACGGCTCGTCCGGTGTGGCCCTCGTGAACATGGGCCAGACCCCGGTCCTGGCATCCCAGGTCTCGAGTGCTCTCGCCGGCGGAGCCTCCGTCGCCGATGCCGCCGAACTGGCCGCCGCCGATGCCGAGCCGTCGGCCGACAACAACGCCAGTGTGGAATACCGCACGCATCTGGCCAAGGTTCTGGTGCGCCGGGCCTTGGAAGAAGCCAGCGCCTGATCTCCGTCCTCGCCGGGGTGTCCCACCCTCGGTGACGTTCGTTCGACGACCTCTCGTGGTGGCGCGCCCGAGCCTGCGATCCATCCGTTTCGGACTCTTCGTCCTGTACGGACTGGTCTTCGTGTGGTCGTTCGCCAACAACGGGCTGCCGGTGGCGCGTCTGGCAGTTCTGGCCTGGGTCGCCGTGGCCTTCATCATCGGTTCGCTCGGCAAGCCATCCGATCAGCAAGTGAAGATGATCGGGGATCTCACGTTGTACGCGGTGATGTGGCTCTCCTACGACTACAGCCGCGGCATCGCCGACTCCGTGGGATTTCCGCTACAGGTCGAACTCCCGCGCAACCTGGATCGGCTGCTGTTCCTCGGCACCGATCCGAACGTGTGGATCCAGGATCAGTTCTGGCGCACCCAGGTGCAGTGGTACGACGTGCTGGGCTCACTGGTCTATTTCACTCACTTCATCTTCCCCGTCGCCCTCTCGGTCTACTTCTGGCTCACCCGACGTTCGGAATGGATGCGCTACATCCGTCGATTCGCCACTGTTCTCTTCGCCGGCGTCCTCACCTACGTCCTCCTGCCCACCGCTCCTCCGTGGATGGCCGCCAGTCCGAAGTTCCCGTATCGCATTCTCGATCCCCTGCAGCGCACGACCGGCCGGGGTTGGAACTGGTTGGGCTTGGACACCGTCAACAATGTCATCCTCCGTGGCCAGCAATGGGCCAATCCGACCGCGGCGATTCCGTCTCTGCACGCCGCCTTCGCGCTCTTCATGGTGATGTTCCTCTGGCCGCGGGTACGTCATCATTGGGTTCGTATTCCACTGGCGATCTTCCCGGTGGCGATGGGTCTGACGCTCGTCTATTTCGCCGAGCATTACGTGATCGACGTGCTCATCGGATGGCTCTACGTGGTCGGTGCGTTCTGGTTCTGGAACCGCTGGGAACGTCGACGTGCCATGACCCCGTGATCCGAAGGGCGCTATCCTTCACGGGACAGGAGTGATTCCCGTGAGCACCGCTGGTGACCCAACCGAATACGACGCGCGCAGCCTCGAAGCCATCGCCGACGCCGATCCCTATCCGTACTGGTATGAAGATGCCGACGAGCCTCTGTCGAACCCCACCCTGGTGCGTACCGAGACCTGCGATCTCTGCATCGTGGGTGGCGGCTACACCGGTCTCTGGACGGCCATCATCGCCAAGGAGCGCGATCCCTCCCGGGACATCGTGCTGATCGAAGCCCACGAGATCGGCTCCGGCGCCAGTGGACGCAACGGCGGCTTCATGGACGCCTCCCTCACCCATGGCATCGCCAACGGCCAGAAGCGCTTTCCCGAGGAGATCGCCCTCCTCGAGGAATTGGGGGTCGCCAATCTCAACGAGATCGAAGACGCCATCAAGCGCTACAGCATCGATTGCGACTACGAACGCACCGGAGTCATCGACGTGGCCACCGACGCCCATCCGGCCAGCTATCTCGACGAGCTGCGCGAGGACTACCAACAACTCCGCTCCCTCGGGCAAAAGGTCACCTGGCTCGACCGGGAGCAGATGCAAAAGCAGGTCACGTCGCCCACTTACACCGGCGGGCTCTGGCTGCACGATCGTGCCGCCCTGGTGGACCCCGCTCGCTTGGCCTGGGGACTGAAGCAGGCCGCCGAATCCCTGGGGGTCCGCATCTACGAAGACACCAAGGCCACCTCGATGGAGCGCGACGGTGTCGGCGTACTGGTGCACACGTCTCTCGGCCGCATCCGGGCCGGCAAGGTGGCACTGGCCACCAACGCCTTCAAGCCGCTCCTCAAGCGACTCAACAACTACATCGTCCCGGTGTACGACTACTGCATGGTGACCGAACCGCTGACGTTGGAACAACTGGATCGCATCGGCTGGCAGAACCGTCAGGGACTGTCGGACATTCCCAATCAGTTCCACTACTACCGCCTCACCGAGGACAACCGCATCCTCTGGGGCGGCTACGACGCCATCTACTTCTTCGGCGGCCGGGTGTCGTCGGAACTCGAATCCCGACCGGAGAGTTGGGCCAAGCTGAGTTCGCACTTCTTCAAGACCTTCCCGCAACTGGACGACGTCCGCTTCTCCCACATGTGGGGCGGGGCCATCGACACGTGTTCGCGCTACTGCGTGTTCTGGGGACAGGCCATGAACGGGCGCGTCGGCTATGCGCTCGGGTACACGGGTCTCGGCACCGCGGCCTCGCGCTTCGGTGCCGAGGTCATGCTCGATCTGCTCGACGGTCGCCGGTCACGGGCGACTGCAACCGATTTCGTGCGCAAGAAGCCCACGCCGTTCCCGCCCGAGCCCTTCAAGTTCTTGGGAATCCAGGCCACGCGCTGGAGCCTGGATCAAGAGGACAAGACCGGTCGGCGGAATCTCTGGCTGCGATCCATGGATCGACTCGGACTCGGCTTCGACAGCTGACGGTCAGAGCCGTTCGATAGCTCTGAAGCGCTCGCCGTTTCAGAGCCGCTCTATGATCGTCACGTTGGCCTGGCCGCCGCCTTCGCACATGGTCTGCAAGCCGTAGCGGCCACCGGTGCGCTCTAATTCGTGCAACAACGTGGTCATCAACCGCGCCCCCGTCGCTCCGAGCGGGTGACCGAGGGCGATGGCCCCGCCGTTCACGTTCACCTTGGCGTGATCGAATCCGGTCTCGCGCATCCAGGCCATGACCACCGGAGCGAAGGCTTCGTTGATCTCCACCAGATCGATGTCGTCGATGGACATGCCGGTCTTGGCCAGGGCCCGCTTGGTGGCCGGAATCGGAGCCGAGAGCATCATGATCGGATCGTCGGCCAGCACGCTGATGTGGTGGATGCGGGCGCGGGGCTTCAAACCGTGGGTCTTCACGGCTTGCTCGTTGGCGATCAACAAGGCCGCCGAACCATCGGAGATCTGGCTGGCACAGGCCGCCGTCAACCGACCACCCGGGGTGAGCGTGGGCAACGAACGGATCTTCTCCCAGTTCGGTTCGCGGGGACCTTCGTCGTGTTGCACGCCGTTCAGCGGTGCGATCTCGGCCTCGAAACGGCCTTCGGTGCGGGCCCGGATGGCGCGTTCGTGCGAGGTCACGGCGAACTCCTCCATCTCGGCACGCGAGAGGTTCCATTTCTCCACCATCATCTCGGCGCCGACGAACTGGCTGACCTCTGCGTTGCCGTACCGGGCCACCCATCCCGGCGATCCGGTGAAGGGATCCTCGAAGCCGAGCGCCTGACCGGCGGTCATGGCCGAGGAGATGGGGATCATGCTCATGTTCTGCACGCCGCCGGCGACGACCAGATCCATGGTGCCGCTCATGACCGCCTGAGCGGCGAAGTGCACCGACTGCTGGGCCGAGCCACACTGTCGATCGATGGTGGTTCCGGGTACGTGCTGGGGC
>JBJTYE010000150.1:0-6963 GCA_046082625.1 Actinomycetota bacterium
GCCTTCAAGGGCGGGTTCGCTCCGGTGAACACCAACTATCGCTACGGCCCGGAGGAAGTCGCCTATCTCTTCGACAACGCCGATGCCGAGGCGGTGGTCTTCCACTCGTCCTTCATCGAATTGCTGGAAGGCGTTCGTTCTCGCCTCCCGAAGGTTCGTCGCTGGTACTGCGTGCGCGAGAACGGAGCAGTCGTACCCTCGTGGGCGGCCGACTACGACCAGATCGTGGCCACCCCGGTGGCTCCGGGAACGCGTGGTCCGTGGGGCCGCAGCGGAGACGATCTCTTGCTTCTCTACACCGGGGGTACCACGGGCATGCCCAAAGGGGTCATGTGGCGCCAGGACGATCTCTTCAACGTCATCGGTGCCGGGGGCAATGCCGTTCTCGGTATACCGCCGGCGTCCTCGGTGGACGAGCTCGTGTCCCGACTCGATCCGGCCAACCCGGGATTGGTTCTCCTGACGGCCTGTCCGTTGATGCACGGTACCGGACAGTTCTCCAGCCTGATCGCCATGAACGTGGGTGGCAGTGTGGTGTCGTTGCCCTCGCGTCATTTCGATCCGGCCGAATTGCTGGGTGAAGTGGAGAAGCGCCGGGTGCAGGTACTGGTGATCGTCGGTCAGGCCTTCGCTGGGCCGATTCTCGAGACCCTGGAGCGGAACCCCAACGGCTTCGACACCTCGAGTCTGGTGATGATGACGTCGTCGGGCGTGATGTGGAGCCAGGAGAACAAACAGGGTCTCCTGCGGCACATCCCGCAAGTGGTGCTCTTCGACTCCTTCGGCTCGTCCGAGGCCGTGGGCATGGGGGGTTCGGTGAGTGCGGCGGGCGCGGCCTCCGAGACCGCCAAATTCCAGTTGGGCCCCACGTGCGCCGTGTTCACCGAGGACGGAAAGCGCGTGCAACCCGGATCGGGGGAGCGCGGCCTGGTGGCCGTCGGGGGCTTCATCCCGTTGGGGTATTACGGCGACGAAGCCAAGACCGCCCAGACGTTCCGTACCTTCGAAGGTCAACGCTGGTCGGTACCGGGCGACTGGGCCGAAGTTCTGGCCGACGGGACGCTCGTGCTGCTGGGACGCGGATCGGTGTGCATCAACACCGGCGGCGAGAAGGTGTTCCCGGAAGAGGTGGAAGAGGCTTTGAAGCGACATCCGTCGGTGCGCGACGCCGTGGCGGTCGGCATACCCGACGACCGATTCGGCGAGACCATCTGCGCCGTGGTCGAGCCCCATGACGGTCAGTCGCCGGAGTTGTCAGCACTCAGCGATCATGTGAAGACCACGTTGGCCCCGTACAAGGCCCCGCGTCACCTGGTGGTCATCGATACCATCGGCCGCGCTCCGAACGGCAAAGTGGACTACAAGCGCTTGAAAGCTCACGCTCTGAGCGCACTCGGACGGTCGTGACCATGGATGCGCGTCCGCACGGCGCAGCCCGGGCCGCCGATCTTCGTACTCGCCTGCAGAACCACGAATCAGTGTTGATGCCGGGAGTATGGGACGCACTTTCGGCCCGCCTGGTCGCGGCGGCCGGATTCTCGACGGCCTTCGTCTCCGGATTCGCCGTATCGGGAACCCTGCTCGGCCGACCCGACGTGGGCTACCTCACCCAACCCGAAATGGCCGATGTGGCCCGCCGCGTCTGTGCTGCGGCTCCGACGTTGAACTGCATCGTGGACGCCGACACCGGCTACGGCAACGCCGCCAACGTGATGCGGACCGTGGAGATGTGGGAGGAAGCCGGCGCGGCCGGACTGTTCCTCGAAGACCAGGTCTGGCCCAAGAAGTGCGGTCACATGAGCGACAAGCGGGTCGTGGAGCGCGACGAGTGGCTGGCGAAGTTGCGGGCGGCCCGAGACCACCGGTCGTATCTCTTCGTCACGGCGCGTACCGATGCCCGGGCCGCAGTGTCGCTCGACGAGGCACTGGAGCGCGGTCGCATGGCCCAGGATCTGGGTGTCGACGCCGTCTTCGTGGAGGCTCCGGAATCCGTGGCCGACATGGAGCAGATCGCCCGCGCGCTTCCGGATGTCACCTTGGTGGCCAACATGGTGGAGAAGGGTCGGACACCCCTGCTGACACCGGCGGAGTTGGCCGAGCTCGGGTTCCGGCTCATCGTGTCTCCACTGAGCCTGCTCTTGGCCGCCACCAAGGCGATCCAGGATGCCGCCGCGCAACTGGGCACCGCCGGCACCATGCGCGACTCCCTCGAGTCCCTGGTCTCCTTCGACGGGTTCACCGACATCGTGGGTCTTCCCGAACATCTGGCGAACGAGGCCCGCTACCGCCAGTGACGGTGGGAACGGGCGAACCCATCGCTAGTCTGACGGCGTTCATCGAGAGAGGTCCGATTCGTCGGACCCGGCAACCTGGGCGGAAGCCCCAAGGTGCCTCCTGACCTCGGTCGGGGATGGGGCCGACAATGTCGGCAACAAAAGCTTTCTGGTGAGCAGGTCCAACCCAGTCGCCGCCACCGAGGAGTCCCGATGCCACCCACACCCATCCCACCGGTGTCCGGTGCATGGCGTCCGGGTGATCCGTCGGGTCAACGGAAGTTCTTCGACCTTCCGGCCGGCCGCAAATTGGCTCTCGACACCGGAGCCGTGATGTCGGACGTGACGGTGGCCTACGAGACGTGGGGCACCCTCGATGACCGGGCGAGCAACGCCGTACTGTTGTGCCACGCCTGGACCGGTGACAGTCATGCCAGTGGGCCGGCCGCTGTGGGTCATCCCACCCCGGGATGGTGGGAAGGTGTGGTGGGACCCGGTCTCGACATCGACACCGATCGCTGGTTCGTGGTGTGCGTCAACGTTCTCGGTGGCTGTCAGGGATCCACCGGTCCGGCGTCACCGCATCCGGAGGATGGTCGGCCGTACGGGTCACGATTCCCGGTGATCACCATTCGCGACATGGTGCGCGTCCAGGCCCGTCTGGCCGATCATCTCGGTGTCGCCGTGTGGCACAGCGTCATCGGGGGATCCATGGGCGGGATGCAGGCACTCGAATGGGCGACCACGTTTCCCGAGCGATTGCGTTCGGTGGCTCCGATCGCCACCTGCGTGCAGGCCTCGGCTCAGCAGATCGCCTGGGGGGCCATCGGCCGCCGGGCCATTCGCAACGATCCCCGTTGGAACGGGGGCGACTACTACGACGCCGCTCCCGGCGAAGGGCCGCACGAGGGATTGGCCACGGCGCGGATGGTCGCCCAGGTCACGTTCCGCAGCGACAACGCCTTCACCGACCGCTTCGGCCGCGACATGGTGGGAGCCGACTCCGGATCGATGAAGTCCCTGGAGAACCAATTCGAAGTCGAGCGATATCTCGAGTATCACGGCCTGAAACTTGTCCGACGCTTCGACGCCAACAGCTACATGGTCATCGGCAAGGCCATGGATCTGCACGACGTGGCGCGAGGACGCAGCAGTCTGGGCGCGGCCATGGCGCGCATCACCGTTCCCACGCTCACCATGGGCATCTGGAGCGATTTCCTCTATCCGGAGTATCAGCAACTGCAGATTCGCGACATGGTCGCCGCCAACGGCGTGAGGACCACCCACGTGGAGATCGATTCACCCCATGGGCACGACGCGTTCTTGATCGATGTCGACCAGATGGGTCCGCCGATTCGGCATTTCCTCGACAGCGTGGCTTAGCTCAGATCCGGCGAGGACGTCACCAGGGCGTCCAGGACCGGTACGGCACGGCTGTTCGACGGAACGCGCAACAGGATTCTCCGTTCGCCTTCGAGGATGTAGATCGCCCGTCGCCTGGGCGGTTGAGGGCTCTTGCCACGGACGCGATACGTCCCGCGCAGGGACAGCGATCCGAGACCGCGCGACGACAGCGTGATCGTCGTCCCGTCCGCAGCGACCCGCATTTCACGCCAGCGGCCGTCGGGTTCATCGCGCTGTCCGAGGGGTTGGACCCGGGCGATCATTCGCCGGCCGTCCTTGCTGGCCCAATGGGGCTCGATTCCGTAAGCCACCCAGATCAGACCGCCGAAGACCACCAGGGCCCCGGCAGTGGTGAGAACGTCGACCATGTCTCAGTGTCGCATCCGGGTCGGGTCGGCGCTAGTCCTGTCGGAGCACGCCGGCCATACTGACGTCGTGCCCGAGATCTTGGAAGTGGAGTTGTACCGACGGTCGGCCGCCACCGTGATCGGACGTCGAGTCGTATCGATACGAGACGAGGACCCGATCGTGGTGTCGCCCGCTGGTGGTCTCGGGTGCCTGATCGGAGCCATCGTCCAGGACGTGCATCGCCATGGCAAGGTTCTGACGATCACCTTCGATGCAGAGACGGTCGCGGATCGTTCGCACCGCGTTCGAGCCATCGAACTGCACTTCGGCATGACCGGTCGCTTGATCGTGGACGGGCGGGCCGCTCTCGATTCTCTGGTGTACGGGGCCTCCGATGACGAACGATGGCAGAGATTCGCACTGGGTTTCGACGACGGATCGTTGGTCCTGTCCGACCCTCGTCGGTTCGGTCGGGTGCGTATCGCGGGAGAGATGTCGGCCCGGCGCCTCGGACCCGATGCCTTCGACGTGAGCCGAGCAGACTTCATTGAGTGCGTCGCAACCGGAAGCCGGCGATCGATCAAGGCGGTCCTCCTCGACCAGGGAGTGGTAGCCGGACTCGGGAACATGTTGGTCGACGACATTCTGTTGCGAGAAGCCATCGATCCGAGAAGTCCGGTGGAAGACCTCACGCAGGACGAGCTGGGTGATCTCCACCGCACAATGATGGAAGTTCTGCCGGAACTGCTGGCTCGTGGAGGCAGCCACGCCGGACTGCTGTCCCACAGCCTGCGTCGACCGGGGGCCCCGTGTCCGGTGGACGGAACTCCGCTCGTGAAGATGACGGTTGCCGGACGCACGAGCTTCGTGTGTCCGAGTCACCAGGTTTTCAAGGGATCGACTTCACGGGTTGGGGAACGGGTGGCGCGACGGTGAGACTGGGCGCATGACCGCGGTCCTCGTGCCCCTGCAGAGAACATTCGGGGTACTGGCCGAATTGGACACCACCGAGTTGAGCGATTCCGGAAGCACCCGCACCGTGCTGGCCATCACTTTGATTCTGGTGATCGCAGCAGTCGTACTGGGAGCCATCACCGTGTGGTTCTGGCGCACCACCGTGCCCGATCCGGAAGCCCTGGCTCCACTCGTCGACCTGACCGCGAAGAGGAAGAACCCGTGGTGGGGGCGCTTTCGGAGGTCTCGTCGCGACTAGCGTTTCGGCATGGCCGATTTGGATCTTGACGCGATGATCGAACGGTTTCGGCAGCGAGCCGAAGCGGTGAAGAAGCGCCCTCTGCCCCCGGTCGCCGGTGAAGAACGGCAGAAATTCATCGAACAGGCCAACACCGATTACCGAGATTTCGCCCTCATTGGCGGGTCGACCGTGTCGCTCGAGGACGGAGTCCTGGTCTTCCGCGTCGACCTGCGCCCGTCCGCAGGCTCCTGATGGCCGCGACGCCGGCGGCGGTCCACAAGTCCGCCGTTCCGGCGGTCCTGGTGGCGGTGGTCGCCTGGGGTATCGGTCCGCTACTCGTGCGCGGTATGAGCGTCTCGGGGTACACCGTGGCTCTGTATCGAATGTGGCTCGGCGTGCCGGCCATGATCCTGGCTGCTCGCGTCTGGGGTCGACCACTGACCGCGAGCGTCTTGCGTCGCTGCATCTTTCCAGGAGTCTTCTTCGGTGGATCGATGATGATGGGTTTCGTGGCGATTCGCTCGACTTCGATCGCCCACGCCACGTTGATCGGTGCGCTCACCCCGGCACTCGTCCTGCTGGGAGTGAATCGCTTCGTCGGTGAGCGCAGCGACCCCGCCAAGATCCCGGCGGCACTGATCGCATTCGTGGGTTTGGCACTGGTGATCATGAACGGCAGCCAGACATCGGGGGCGTCGTTGAGCGGCGATCTGTGGGCCGCCGCGAACCTGCTCTGCTTCACCATCTACTTCATGAACCTTAAGGTGCAGCGGAACGACGATGTCGATGGCTGGTCGTTCCTGGCCGGCGTGTTCGTGGTCGGAGCGATCGTGGTGACCCCGTTCTGCGTGCTGGCGAGTTCGGATCTCACCGACCTCGTCGGCCGGGACTATCTCTACCTGCTGGCCATGATCGCCGGTCCCGGTCTGATCGGCCACGGACTCATCACCTGGGCCAGTCGCCACCTTCCGGTCGGGACGACGTCGCTGCTGACGCTGGGGAGTCCGGTGGTGTCCTGTCTCGGTGCATGGCTGGTGTACGAACAGACCCTGGCCGGCTGGCAGATCGTGGGAGCGGTCCTGGTTTTCGGGGGCCTGGCGGCCACGGTGTGGGACCGTGCTCGGAACCCGGTCGCCGAGGAGTTGGTGGGCTGAGTCCCGACCGCCAGAATTCGACGCTACAATTCAGGGTCCTGCGGATGTGGCTCAGCTGGTAGAGCATCACCTTGCCAAGGTGAGGGTCGCGAGTTCGAATCTCGTCATCCGCTCCATGAAGAAAACCCCGGGCTTTTGCCCGGGGTTTTCTTCATGGTTGGGTTCATGTCGTGATTCGGGAGGAGGACTGCCGGTGGCAGTCCGACGGGTCTCGTCATCCCCGTGGTCTCGTCGGGATTCGGGAGGACGAGCGCAGCGAGGACGGGTTTCGTCTTCCCGGGGCTTCGGACGCCGAAATCGAAGAAATGATCCGTGCGTGGATCAGGGACCGTCCACTCGATTCGCCAGGGAGAGTCCGGGACCTGTGAGTCCACTTTCATGGTCGGACGGCAGGCCATGGCGTCGCATCGCGGGATGTCAGGGACCGGAGCGCTTTTCGTTACTCTGGACGGGTGTCGCTCGGGGACTTGATCGTCGACAATCTCACCGCCCCGACGGTTCTCTGCTTCGTGATCGGCCTCGTGGCCGTGGCCGTTCGCAGCGATTTGCGGCTTCCAGAACAGGTCGGAAGTCTGGTCTCCACGTATCT
>JBJTYE010000151.1:0-3256 GCA_046082625.1 Actinomycetota bacterium
TTCATGCACCAACCGGAACTGCTGATCCTGGACGAGCCGACCTCAGGCTTGGATCCCATCATCCAACGTGAATTCGACGACATCCTCGAAGAGGAACGTCAGCGCGGCACCACGGTGATCCTGTCCTCGCACGTGATGAGCGAAGTCGAACGTCTCGCCGACCGCGTGTCCATCATCGACAAAGGCCATCTGGCCCTCACCGAATCGATCACCACCCTCAAGGCCCGGGTCACCCGATCGATCGAACTGGACTTCGACCGACCACTCGACATCGCAGAGTTCGAGTCCCTCCCCGGAGTCACCTCCGTGACCTCCCATCGGAACACCATCGTGTGCCAAGTGGTGGGATCGGAGAACGCTCTCCTCACCCGCGCCGCGGTACTGGGCGTGGTGAACATCCGCACGCATGATCCGAGCCTTGACGAGATCTTCCTCGACGTCGTGGAGAACCACCGATGATCCTGCTCCCATTGCTCCGCAAGTCGATCGCGGACAAGGTCCGCAGTATCGGTGCCTGGACTCTCGGCGTGATCTCCATCGTCTCGGTGCAATTGTCGGTGTATCCGACCATCCGGGATTCGGCCACCGAAATGGGCGACATCGCCGACGCCTTTCCGGAGGCCTTCCGGAAGATCTTCCGCATGCAGGACTACACCTCCGAAGTGGGATACCTGAACACCGAGCTGTTCTCGGCCGTGCTGCCGCTCATCTTTCTCGGCGTGGGCATGACCTGGGGAGCGCGTCTCACCACCGAAGAAGAAGACGACGGCACCGCCGATCTGCTCTTCACCCTGCCCATCAGCCGCATCCAGTACACGGCCACGCGCTTCGTGGCGGCCCTCGTGGTGCTCACCATCGTGAGCTCGGCCCTGCTGATCAGCCTGCTCATCGGCTCCCGCATCCTGGACTTCTCGGTGGCGGTGTCCACGTTCATGACCGGAGCCTGGGTGCTGTTCATCCTCGGCCTGCTCTTCTGCTCCGGGGCGGCCTTCCTCGGGGCGCTCACCGGACGGCGGGCCTTCGCGCTCGGCACCACGGTCACCCTGGCCATCGGCTTCTTCGTGCTCTATTCCCTGGCGCCCTTGGTGAGCGCCATCGATGCCACCATGCCCTTCAATCCCCTGCAGTGGACCATCGGCACCCAGCCCCTGCTGGAGGGATTCGACTGGGGTTACTCGTCGATCACCCTGGGATCGACGGCCGCCTTCACCACCGCCACCTTCGTGCTCTTCGGCCGACGCGACATCAAGGCGTGAGCGAGGACACCGCCACCGGTTCGGCGAATCCTTTGAGCATGCGCCGTCCACCGGGTTCGACCGGCATCGGGGCGTGCGCCGCCAGTTCGGCGGTGAGGAGCACTTCTCCGGGCACCGCCTGATCCACGAGCCGCGCCGCCAAGTTCACCGTGGACCCGAAATAATCTCCGCCGCGGGCGAGCACCGGCCCGTAGGCCATACCGCCCCGCGGGGTGAGTTCCGGATCGCTGCCGAATCGATGCAGCAATCCGTCGGCGATGCGACAGCCATCGGCTGGTTCGACCGCCACAAACATCACCTCGTCGCCGATGAGTTTCACCAGTCGGCCTCCGAGAGCGGTGATGGTGTCGGTGGCCATGGCTTCGAAACGGGCCACCACCTCGGACAGTTGCTGGGGATCCATGTCGGCGGACAAGGGTGTGAATCCGACCAGGTCCACGAACCCCACGGCCATGGGTGCCATCAGATCGGATCGAGAGGTTCCGGCGAAGGCCCGCCGGCTGCGCTCGACGGATTGGACCATGTGCTGGCGCATCATCATTCGCAATACCGACGTGAGACTGAGAGCGAGATTCTGGGCTTCGATGGTGGTCCGCACGATGTCGGCCGTCGAGGCACCGGAGGTTCGCATGGGTCGTTCGACATCGCCGCGGAACAACGAGTTGGCGGCTTCGGCGATGCGATTCATCGACGACCCGACGACCCTGATGAAGGACAGCAACTCTTCCTTGGAGAAGAGCTCGAGTCCCAGTTTCAAGGTGATGAAGGCTTCCACGTCGGGTTCCTCGTAGACCAGCGCCTCGTCGTCGACCGTCTCGAGACCAGCCGCCAGACGCACTTCCCTGACCACTTCGACGGGAACATCCGATCTCTCGGCCACTTCGACAATGGACAGCATCCCGTCGCCGGACTGCAGGAGTGACAGGACGAGGGCCGGTACGTCGGGATCTCCGAGAGCCGATACGAGTTCCGCTTCGGTGAGCCCCAGAGTCTCCAGCCACTCCGTGATGGCGGCCTCGTCGCTTGTGTTCACCTTCTTGGCATCACCCGCGGACATCTGCTCCCCCGATCACTGCCGAATCTACTTCTGGTTCCCGTACGTTGTCAGGGGCCCGATGGCCGGATCGACGACCGACGCCTAACATCGGGACATGAACACCCGCACCGACCTCACCGGCAAGGTCTTCGTGGTGACCGGCGGCAATTCCGGGATCGGTCTCGGGATGGCCGAGGGGATCGCAGCGGTCGGAGGATCGGTGGCGGTATGGGGACGTCAGGAGACGAAGAACATCGCCGCCGTGGAGACCCTCCGATCTTTCGGGGTCACGGCCCGCGGCTACGTCTGCGATGTCGCCCACGAAGAGCAGGTGGTCGAGACCATGGCGCGCACGGTGGCCGACTTCGGCCGTCTCGACGGCTGTCTGGCCAGTGCCGGTCGATCCGGGAACGGCATACCCTTCCTCGATCTGAGTCTCGACCAATGGCGAGCGGTGATGAAAGTCAACCTGGACGGACTCTTCGTGACCCTGCGCGAGGCCGCCCGCCATCTGGTGACCCAAGGCACCGGCGGATCGCTGGTGGCGGTGTCGTCCACGTCGGCCATCCACGGAGCAGCCGGCAACGAGGCCTACGGCGTGTCGAAGACGGCGGTCAACGGGTTGGTGCGGGCGCTCGCCGTGGGACTCGCCCGCCATGGCATCCGCGTCAACTCACTGATTCCGGGATGGACCATCACCGAACTGGCCGGACCGGCCTACGCCAACGAGACGTTCCGCGAGGTCACCACCCGGCGCACTCCGGTGCGTCGTTGGGCCGATCCGGCCGAGTTCCGGGCCGTCGGGGCCTTCCTCGCCGATCCCACCCTCACCTTCCACACCGGACAGGAATTGGTGGTGGACGGCGGCTACACGGTGTTCTGAACGAGTGCGGGCGACGCGGTCAAAGCCCGGTGGCCCCGGACCGCTCCACGCACCACGACCACAGAGCGGCGCGATTGGCCG
>JBJTYE010000152.1:0-7335 GCA_046082625.1 Actinomycetota bacterium
CCGGAATCGACGTCCCGCGGGTGTCCGAATGGCTCGAAGCCAACATCGCGGGAACCAAGGGACCGTTCCGTTTCGATGTCATCGCCGGCGGTCATTCGAATCTGACGTTTCGGGTGACCGACTCCGCCGGTCGCGATCTCGTCCTGCGTCGCCCTCCCCTCGGCCACGTGCTCGCCAGCGCCCACGACATGCACCGCGAGCACCGCATCATCGCCGCCCTCCGGGACACGCCGGTCCCCGTCGCTCCGGCGCTCGGACTCTGCACGGACGATTCCGTCAACGGAGCACCGTTCTACGTGATGGACTTCGTTCCGGGTTTGGTGATCCGCGATCGCGAGAGTGCCGAGCGTCAACTTACCCCGGAAGCACGGCGGCGGGCGAGTGAATCCATCGTCGACACCATGGCTGCGATTCATGCCGTGCAACCGGCCGCCGTGGGACTGGACGACCTCGGACGCCACGAGGGATACATCGCCCGGCAGCTCAAGCGATGGTACGGACAGTGGAACCAGCAGAAGACTCGCGAACTCCCCAGTGTCGACCGGGTCCACGACGAGTTGCTGGGGCGAATCCCGGACCAGGGTCCGGCGACCTTGGTGCACGGCGACTACCGACTCGACAACTGCATGGTGGATCGAACGGGACGCGTCATTGCGGTGCTGGATTGGGAGATCTGTACGCTCGGGGATCCCATGGCGGACCTCGGAATGCTGATGGTCTATTGGACGGGTCCGGGTGACGAACTCTCGGCGTGGACCGGCCAGGCCTGTACTGCACCGGGCTTTCTCGACCGATCCGACATGGCCGAGCGATACGCCGCCGTGAGCGGGCGAGACGTCTCGCAGTTGGACTTCTACGTGAACTTTGCCTACTGGAAGCTCGTCTGCATCCTGGAAGGGGTCTACGCGCGCTATCTCGGCGGTGCCCTCGGCCAGCGCGATCCCGCAGAGCTCGAGCCGTTCAACGCTCAGGTCATCGGAGCGGCCGCCAAGGCCGAAGACATGCTCGGACGCCTGCCATGACCGATTCCATCCGCGACGTCGAGTTGCATGGTCCGCTGCCCCGCCTCGATTCGCCGATTCTGATCGTCATGCTGCAGGGCTGGATCGATGCCGCCGGGGCCGCCAATGACGCCATGACGGCCATTGAGGGCCAGATGGATCCCCTGCCGCTGGCCACTTTCGACCCCGATGTATTCATGGACTATCGCGCCCGTCGTCCGACCATGGAGATCCGCGACGGCCGCAACAACGGGATCGACTGGCCGTCGATCGATCTGTATTGCGGCAGGGACCGACGCGGTCGCGACGTCGTCATCCTGCGCGGCCACGAACCGGACTCGGCGTGGAATCGTTTCGCCGCCGCCGTTCGCACCTTGGCCATCGACCTCGGCGTGCAGATGATGGTGGGGATGGGCGCCTATCCCTTCCCCACCCCTCACACGCGGCCGAGCAAACTCTCGTGCACCACACCGACTCTCGACTTGTTGGCCAAGGTTCCCTTCGTCCGCAGCACCGTGGACGTCCCCGCAGGAATGACCGCCGTTCTCGAACAAGTTCTGCACGACAGCGGCATCCCCTCCATCAGCATCTGGGCCCAGGTGCCGCAATACCTGCCGGGGATGACGTATCCCGCGGCGTCTCGGGCATTGCTGGAAGGGCTGCAGGCCGTCGCCTCCGTGCACTTCGACACCGAGGCCCTGGAGCACGAAGCGGTCATCCAGTGCGAACGACTCAACCGCCTGGTGGCGCGCAACAGCGAGCATGCCGAAATGGTGGCCAAGCTCGAAGTCGCCTACGACTCCCTCAACGCCCCTGCGAGCCGTCCGGCCATTTCCCCCATGAGTGAGAGCGATCTCCCCTCGGCCGACGAACTGGCGGCCGAGTTGGAGGCTTTCCTGCGAGACGCCAACCCTGAGATCTGACGAAAGGAGCCGATCATGAAAGTCGATGGAGGGATCAGCCTCGATCTGGACGCCACCGTGGCCTCGGCCAAGGATGCCGAAGCGGCTGGATATTCGGGAGCATGGACAGCCGAGACCAACCACGATCCGTTCCTGCCCTTGCTGCTGGCAGCCGAACACACCGAGCGGATCGAACTCGGCACGTCGATCGCCGTGGCCTTCGCACGTAGCCCGATGACCCTGGCCAATACTGCTTGGGACCTCCAGGCGTACTCCAAGGGACGTTTCGTCCTCGGTCTCGGGAGCCAGATCAAGCCGCACATCACCAAGCGTTTCAGCATGCCCTGGAGCAAACCAGCGGCGCGGATGCGCGAAATGGTCCTGGCCATTCGCGCCATCTGGGACACATGGTCGACCGGCGCTCCCCTGCAATTCCGCGGCGAGTTCTACACCCACACGCTGATGACTCCGTTCTTCACTCCGGCTGCCTCCGATCTGGCCGGCTTCGGCCCGCCGAAGATCTTTCTCGCCGGTGTGGGCGAGCTCATGACCGAAGTGGCCGGAGAAGTCTGCGACGGTTTCATCTGCCATGGCTTCACCACCGAGAAGTACCTGCGCGAGGTCACCATCCCGGCTCTCGCCCGCGGACGAGCCAAAGCCGGCAAGACCATGGATGGTTTCGAGATCGTGGGACCGAGTTTCGTGGTCACCGGCAATACGGCCGAAGAACTCGAGCGGGCCGCCGCGGGCACCCGTCAGCAGATCGCCTTCTACGGTTCGACCCCGGCCTACCGGCCGGTGCTGGACCTGCACGGCTGGGGCGACCTGCAAGACCGCTTGAACGTTCTCTCAAAGCAAGGACAGTGGTCCGAAATGGGCACCCTGATCACCGACGAGGTGCTCGAGACCTTCGCCGTGGTCGGCGAACCCGAGCAGATCGCTCCGGAGTTGACCAAGAGATACGGAGACATCATCCAGCGCATTTCCTTCTACGCCCCCTACAAGAGCGATCCCGAACGCTGGGGCAAGGTTCTCGCGGCGTTGCGTTCGGCCTGATTCCAGACTTCGACTGGCTTCGCTCCCCGGCCTTCCACGCAGGCAACTGTCGGAGTACACATCGGCTCTCGCTTTCCGAGGAGGACCCGATGCACACGATGTTCCCGACGCCGATATCGGCGACAGCCGACCGGAGATGCCACTTGTATCAACGATCCGTCGGTCTCGTGACCGTCCTGGTCGTGCTCTGGACGCTGAACGTCACCCGCATCGACCGAACGGCCGTCGACAACGATGAATCACGGCGATCATTCCTGGATCTGCGGGACATCGCGACTCGGGCCGCGATGATCGGTGAGTCAACCTCCTGAGACGACGTCGAGTTCTCCGGCCAGGTACGACTCTCGACATTTGGCCCGCTGCAACTTGCCACTGCTGGTCTTGGGCAGAGTTCCGGGACGAACCAGCATCACGTCTCTGGGCGGAAGGCCCGAGACCTCGAGTGCCGACGAGTGCACGGCGTGCCGGACCGCATCCGGATCATCGGACTTGACCTCGGCCACCACCACCACCGATTCCTTGCCCTTGTATCCCTCGACTCCGAAGGCGATCACGTTGCCGGCGCGAACACCTTCGACTCGACCAACGGCGCGTTCGATGTCTTCGGGGAAGACGTTGCGTCCGCCGACGATGATCACGTCCTTGATCCGGCCGCAGATCACCAGTTCACCGTCGACGAGGTACGCCAGATCACCGGTGCAGAGCCAGCCCTCGTGGAACATGTCCCGGGTGGCATCGGGTCTCTTGAAGTACCCGGGCGTCACACTGGTGCCCTTCAAGAGCAATTCGCCGACATGACGTTCGGGAAGTGATTCCCGAGTCTGCGGATCCACCACCTTCATGTCGAGCCCCGGAACCGCACGTCCCAGTAACGGAAGTCGCCGCACCGTGAGTTCGTCGTCACGACCGACCCCCTGCAGCGAGGTGTCGCCCGGGCCGATGTCGGCGTCGATCGGTTTGGCGATCTTCTCGCTCTCCAAAGCCAATCGATCGACGTTGTCGCAGATCAATCCGCGGTGTCGCGGCGGGAAAGCGCCGCCGATGGCCACTTCGGCCATGCCGAAAGCCGGAAAGATGCTGCCGGGTGAAAAGCCGAACGGGGAGGCCGCCGTCACGAAGGCTTCCACCGCCGCCGGATCCACGGGTTCGGCTCCGGACAGCGCCAGTGTCAACGACGACAGATCGATACCGTTCATCCGCTTCAGGGCTCTGGTGGCGAGGACCCAGGCGAAGTTGGGCCCGGCGGTGGCGGTTCCCTTCCAATCGCTGATCCACTGCATCCATTGACCCGGATGGGCCATGAAATCCTGCGGACCGGCCTGCACCAGGTCGACTCCGGTCAGCATCGGCACCGACAGGAAGCCCACCAGTCCCATGTCGTGGTACAGAGGCAGCCACGAGACCATGACCTCACCCGGTCCCAGTTGAGCCGCCTCACAACAGGCATCCACGTTGGCGAGCAACACGCGCTCGGGGATCATCACACCTTTGGGTTCGGACGTCGAGCCACTGGTGTACTGCAGGATCACCAGCCGCTCCGGATCGGTGGGCGGAGCTTCCCAGGTCTCCCCCGACAGATTCCGACTCTCAGCGGACAGCGCTGACAGGGTGATCATCGGCGGATCTCCAGGTGCCGGCTGGTAGAAGTCCACCAACTGATCGTCGATCACGATCAGGCGAGCCTCACCGTGGCGAATACGGGCTCTCGTTCCTTCGACGAAGGCTTCGAGCGACGCCATACGCATCGGCAGAGGCAGAACCATGCTCGCCGCTCCGCTCAACCAGCAGCCGCGAATGGCGGTCATCAGCCCCCGACTCGTGGGGCCGAGCAAGGCCACGTGGTGTCCGGGCTCGATGCCACGCGCTTGGAGCGCGGCCGCCATGCGGCGGGACTCGTCATGGATCTGCTCCCACGGCAGAAATGCCGGCCCCTCGGCGGGGATCACGCTGTGACCGACGAAGCGCACCCCGATGTCGGATGAAGCGGCCGCCTCCAGGCGTTCGATGACCGTTGGACTCACCATTGCCGACTCCTGGGTGACCATTCGTACTTCCGGACGAGACCGCTGGCGCGGAGTCGTGCCGAGGCGAACCTAGTGGGTGTCGACGGAGGTCTCCCACTCGATCCTGCGGACCCCCTGGACCCACCCGTTACCCTGGCCGAATGGCAACTTCGCCCGGTGACGACATTCCCTCCATGCGCTACACCGCCGCGTTGGCCCGGGACATCGAACAGAGATGGCAGGACCGCTGGGACGCCGACGGAACCTTCGAGGCCCCGAATCCGGCCGGACCTCTGGGAGAGCCCGACAAGGTGGCCGGTCGTCCCAAGTTGTTCGTCATGGACATGTTCCCGTACCCGAGCGGAGCCGGACTGCACGTCGGCCACCCGTTGGGCTACATCGCCACCGACGTCTACTCCCGCTACAAGCGCATGACCGGGTACAACGTCCTGCACGCGCTGGGGTACGACAGCTTCGGTCTCCCGGCCGAACAGCACGCGATTGCCACCGGCGTCCATCCGCGGGTCAACACCGAGTCCAACGTGGCCACCATGCGTCGGCAGTTGCGCCGTCTCGGTCTGGGACACGACATGCGTCGCAGCGTCAGCACCACCGACGAAGAGTTCTACCGCTGGACGCAATGGATCTTCCTGCAGATCTTCAACAGTTGGTACGACGAGGATCAGGGCCGTGCCCGTCCCATCGCCGAGCTCGTCCAGGCGTACGCCAATGGAGGGTTGGCCACGCCTGACGGACGACCCTGGACATCTCTGTCGGAGTTCGAACGACACGCCGCCATCGACGCCCGACGACTGGCGTATTTGTCCGAGGCGCCCGTCAACTGGTGTCCGGGACTCGGCACCATCCTGGCCAACGAAGAAGTCACCGCCGACGGACGCAGCGACATCGGCAACTATCCGGTCTTCAAGAAGTCCATGCGTCAATGGATGATGCGCATCACCGCCTACGCCGATCGCCTCCTCGGCGACCTCGATCGACTGGACTGGCCCGAACCCATCAAGTTGATGCAGCGGAACTGGATCGGACGCAGCGAAGGAGCGCGAGTCTCCTTCGGGTCGCCGGCCGGGACCATCGACGTCTTCACCACGCGTCCCGACACGTTGTTCGGCGCCACTTTCATGGTGCTGTCACCCGAACACCCGTTGGTCGATGCCCTCACCGTTGCCGACCGACGCAACGCTGTCGAGGACTATCGCCGCGCCGCGGCCGCCAAGACCCAGATGGATCGCACCGATGACACCCGCGACAAGACCGGAGTCTTCTTGGGGACCCATGCCGTCAATCCCGTGAACGGCGCGAAGATCCCGATCTGGATCGCCGATTACGTTCTCATGGGCTACGGAACCGGGGCCATCATGGCCGTGCCCTGCGGGGATCAGCGGGACTTCGAATTCGCCCGGCGATTCGACCTGAGCATTGCCCCTATCCAGGAACCGCCCGCGGCGTGGTTCACCGAACGCGGTCTCGCCCCCCAGAACGGCACCGCGGTGGACACGGCGACCTGGCCGGAAGCCTTCGTCGGCGACGGCGTCTACATCAATTCGACCTCCACGGCGTTCGGGATCGACGGCATCTCCTCGGTGGAGGAAGGCAAGCGAGTCGTCACCGATTGGCTGGTCGCCAACGGCGTCGGCGAGAAGACCGTCACCTACAAACTGCGGGATTGGCTCTTCAGCCGTCAGCGCTACTGGGGCGAGCCCTTCCCCATCGTCTACGACGAGAGCGATCGACCGATCGCCCTCCCCGACGCCATGCTCCCGGTGCTCCTCCCCGAACTGGAAGATTTCAAGCCCCAAGCCCTCGACCCCGACGACGATGTCACCGACCCCATTCCCCCGTTGGCCCGCAGTGCCGCCTGGCGAAATGTGACCCTCGATCTCGGCGATGGACCGAAGTCGTATCGACGCGAGATCAACGTCATGCCCCAGTGGGCCGGCTCGTGTTGGTACGAACTGCGCTACCTGGACCCGACGAACGATGCGGCACTCGTCGACCCTGCCGTGGAGAAGTACTGGATGGGACCGGCCGATGGCCGTGACGGGCGAACCGGTCACACCGGCGGCGTGGATCTGTACGTCGGAGGCGTCGAACACGCCGTACTCCACTTGCTCTATTCGCGGTTCTGGCACAAAGTTCTCTTCGACCTGGGACACGTGTCCAGTTCCGAACCCTTCCATCGTCTCTTCAATCAGGGGTACATCCAGGCCTACGCCTACCGCGATCCCCGCGGCCAGCCCGTTCCGGCCGGCGACGTGGTCGAACGTGACGGCTCGTATTGGTACGAGGGTGAAGAAGTCCAGCGCGAGTACGGCAAGATGGGCAAGAGCCTGAAGAACATCGTCACCCCCGACG
>JBJTYE010000153.1:0-4357 GCA_046082625.1 Actinomycetota bacterium
TTGTTCCAGGGTCCAGTCGAAGCCGCGGATTCTCGCCCGGACGGTGAGGGCCACGAAACTCATCTGGAACATGACATGGGCGATCACGATGGTGATGAAACCGAATTCGACCACCGACTGGCCCAGGAACAGCGTCGCCAGAGACGAACCGAGAACGATCTCGGGTGTCGTGAGAGGCAGCACCAACATGAAGTTGAAGGCTGCCGAACCGCGGAATCGATAGCGCGACAAGGACATGGCGATCATCGAACCGAGCACGGTCGAGATGACCGTGGAGATCGAGGCGATCTGCAGACTCCGCCACAGTGCACTCGTCAGCGCCTCGTCCGAGAAAGGGTCCTTCCAGTTGTCCAGGGTGAACTCCTGCCAGGCGATGTTGAACTTTCCCTTGGGCTTGTTGAACGAGAACGCCACGATGTAGGCGATGGGTGCCAGGAGGAAGACGAAGCCGAGACCGGCGTAGACGCCGAGCAGCGTGCGTCCGATGCGATCGCGAGTGGAAGTGGCCGCGCTCACACCAGGTCCTCGGTGCCGAAAAATCGGCTGTAGATGATGACGAGGACGGTGATGATCGCCATCAGGACGAAGGACATCGCACTGGCGATCGGATAGTCGTTCTGGTTGAGGAACTGATCGCGAATGGAATTCCCGATCATGGTGGTGTTCGGGTTGCCGAGGAACTGGGCGTTGACGAAATCCCCGGCGGCCGGAATGAAGGTGAGCAGGGTTCCGGCGAACACTCCGGGAATGGACAACGGCAGGACGACCTTGCGGAAGGAACGGGACGCCGAGGAGTAGAGGTCTTGGGCGGCGTCGATCAATCCGACGTCGATCTTCTCCAGGCTCACGTATATCGGCAGGATCATGAAGGGCAAGAAGTTGTAGGCCAATCCGAAGATCACCGCCGCCGGAATGTTGATCAGCCGCCCGTCGTCCATGATGCCGATGGTCTCCATGACGCCGTGGAGACGGAACGCGTCGATCACCGCCACCGCCGGCCCCGTATCGGCGAGAATCGACGACCAGGCGATGGTCCGGATCAGATAGCTCGTGAAGAAGGGAATGACGACCAGTCCGAGGAGCAAGGTCTTGAATCGTCCTCCCCGAAAGGCGATGACGTAGGCCAGTGGATAGCCGATGGCGATGGTCATCAAGGTGGCCGTTCCGGCATAGAGGAACGCCCGCCCGAATTGCGGACCGAAATCACTGAAGGCCGTGGCGTAGTTGGAGAATTCCCAAGAGAACGACGGTTGGACGTCGAACCTGGACTCCTTGGAGGACAGCGAGCTCCGCAAGAGCGACCAGACCGGGGCCAGGTAGAACAGCGCCAGCCACATCGCCCCCGGCTTCAACAATCCGTACGGCGCAAGTGTCCGTCGAACATCCGACCCACCGAGGACGGCGGCCGCGATGAACGAGACCAACACCGCGGCCAGAACCACCAGCAGCACCAGCGACAACGGGCCGGGGAGCCATTTCGCCCCGATCCCCACCAGGACCAAACCGACGACGACCAGCGAGGCCAGGCCCCAGGACTCCGAGGCGTACCGTTGAACTGATCGCTGGGGTTCGACGGTGGAGACCGACATCGGTCTAGGCGCCCGTGATCTTCGAGAAGGCCTCCTCGAATTCGGCTTCCACATCGGAGTCGAGAGGGGCGAAAAGATTCAGGCGGCTCACGGTTTCGGCGTCGGGAAAGACCAGCGGGTTCTCCGCCAGAGCCGGATCGATCTTCGCCACTTCCTCGCGAACACCCTTCACCGGCGAGCTGTACTGGACCCAAGCGGTGATCTTGGCGGCTTCGACCGGGTCGTAGACGAAGTTCATCCACTTGGCGATGGCATCGCGGTTCTTCGCGCCCTTCGGAATCACCATGGCGTCCCACCACAACATGCCACCCTCTTCGGGAATGACGAATCGGACGTCGGGATTGTCGGCCGAGAGCTGCAGCACATCACCGGACCAGGCGACACAGGCGGCGAAGTTCCCGTTCGAGAGGTCGTCGGTGTAGTCGTTGCCGGTGAAGGCTCTGATCTGCCCGTCGGCCTTGGCCTTCTCCAGCAATTCGAAGGCCACCGCCGCATCGTCGAAGGAGGTCACCGAGCTGGGATCGATGCCTTCGCTCAAGAGCAGCAGACCCACCGTGTCGCGCATCTCGGTGAGCATGGCGATACGACCGTTGAATTCCGGATCGAGCAGATCCTTGACGCTCTTCAGTTCTCGGCCGGTGACAGAGATGTTGTAGGCGATTCCAGCCGAACCCGACTGCCACGGCAGGCTGTATTCGCCGGTCGGGTCGATGGAAGGCTTGACGAACTGGTCCTCCAGATTGGCGGCATTCGGGATCTGGTCGAGGGGGAGTTTGTCCAGCCAGTCGAGAGTTCGAAGTCGATCGGCGAGCCAGTACGTCGGGCAGATGAGATCGGCCTCGATGGTCTTGCCGGTGCCCAGGAGGGGCTGAATCTTGGCGAAGTACTCGAGGTTGTCGTTGTAGGTCTCGCTGTACGACATGGCGATACCGGTAGCGGCCATGAAGCGATCGACGGTGCCCAGGACGTCGCCCTCGGTCGGATCGATGTAAAGGGGCCAGTTCTCCATGGTCAAGGTCGACGTGCCGTCGGAGGATCCGCCATCTCCCCCGCCGCAGGCGGCCAGGATCGCCGGCAGGGACAGACCGGCAACTCCCAGAGCCCCGGTGCGGCGCAGAAGTTCTCGACGGGTGAACCCGGGAGCCCGGAGCGAAGGTCGCGGTGCATGGTTCATGGAGTTCTCCCCTCGTGACGGTGCGAATTCAACGGCCTTCCGACGCTAGCCACTTCGTCGGTCACAACAAAGCCTCGACTTCGTCGGCGTCGAGATCGGTGGCTCCGGCTCGGTCCGGCCAGCCCTGCAGCAGATACGGAGCCGACTCGGACCACGACACCCAATGATCGTTGCCCGGACGAAGAGTCGGAAGGTCGCTGTCGGCATCGGCCTCGGCCACCACCTCGGTTCCGTCGGCGAGGCGCAACTGCACGCGCAACCACGCACCGTGGAAGATGACACTGGTCACCGTGCCCTGGAAGCCGGCCCCCTGGACCGGCTGCTCGGTGACCGGGCGGAGCCGCTCCGGCCGCAACATCACCGAGACGCGATCGCCGATCGCCGGATCGAGACCGGCCTCGGCCCGCACGGACAATCCGGCCGAGAGCTCGACCACCCAGAACTCACCGTCGCGCCCCTTCACGACTCCGGGCAGAAGGTTCGCCGATCCGATGAAGCCGGCCACGAAGAGACTGGAGGGCGAGTTGTAGATCTCCTCGGGAGTGCCGATCTGCTCGACTCGTCCCTCGTTCATCACGGCGATGCGATCGCTCATGGTCAGGGCCTCGCCCTGATCGTGCGTGACGAAGACGAAGGTGATCCCGACCTCGGACTGAATGCGCTTCAGCTCGATCTGCATGGCTTCGCGCAACTTGAGATCGAGGGCGGCCAGCGGCTCGTCCAGGAGCAGCGCGCTCGGGAGATTGACCAACGCCCGGGCCAGGGCCACCCGCTGCTGCTGGCCGCCGGAGAGCTGCTGGGGTCGACGCTGGGCCAGATCGGAAAGTCGAACGACGTCGAGCATTTCCTGCACCCTGCGGGTCACTTCGGGCTCGGCCGTCTTCTTGGCGCGCAGACCGAAGGCCACGTTGTCGGCGACGCTCATGTGCGGGAACAACGCGTATTGCTGAAAGACCGTGTTGACGTTCCGCTTGTGCGGAGGAACCGACGAGACGTCGACCCCGTTCAACAGGATCTTTCCGGTCGTGGGCCGCTCGAAACCGGCGATCATCTTCAAGATGGTGGTCTTGCCACAACCGGATGGGCCGAGCATGGAAAAGAATTCGCCGGCCTGGATCCCGAAATTCGCATCGTGAACCGCAGTGAAATCGCCGAAGGATTTGCTGACCCCCCGAAGTCCGATCACTTCCGATCCGCCGATGCCGCCCTCAGTCAAGCTCGGCTCCTCTGTCCAATGTCACTTCCCATCCATGGTTCGTCCGGCGCTAGGTCTCCGGTCACAACAGCCGTCGAACCCTACCCGTCCAGGTGCCCGATGTGGCGTTGCCATTATGGCCCCGAGGTGTCCGTGCCGTGAATTTCCCGAATGGAGGTCGAAGGCCGCCCGCCCGGTCGATCGTGTAGGTT
Source organism: Actinomycetota bacterium (assembly GCA_046082625.1). Classification (GTDB taxonomy): domain Bacteria; phylum Actinomycetota; class Acidimicrobiia; order Acidimicrobiales; family Ilumatobacteraceae; genus Casp-actino8. Next base: position 4,171 of record JBJTYE010000153.1, read on the forward strand.
CCGCCCATGGCAACACCGATCGACCAACGCGAGATCCCGCGGGTCGACTTCGACTTCGCCGATGCCGAGGAGCATCGTGCGGTCCTGGCCGAGCTGGCCACCCGAACCTGGATCGCTCGGGGAACCTTCGCCTACACCGTGTTCACCTATGAGGATTGCCAGGCGATCCTGCGGGACAAGGGCTGGC
>JBJTYE010000154.1:0-3123 GCA_046082625.1 Actinomycetota bacterium
AGGGTGTAGACGAAGACGTAGAACATGGTGGCCGACAAGGCGAGGACCGCCGAGAGCAGGTTGGCACCGGCCCACAGCACGGCGAAGGCCACCACTTCGAGTCCGATGGCGAAGACCAGGGCGGCCCGGGGCGAGATCAACCCGGTGACCAGCGGTCGGGTCCGGGTGCGTTCCATCAAGGCGTCGATGTCGCGATCGACGACCATATTGATGGCATTGGCACCTCCGGCGGCCAAGGTTCCACCGAGGAGAGTCACACCGACCAGCGACCAGGAGGGCCAGCCTTCCTCCGCCAGCACCATGGTCGGCACGGTGGTGATGAGGAGCAACTCCACCACCCGCAACTTCATCAAGGCGACGTAGCCGCCGAGAACCGTGGTGGGCTGTCGAGTCGATCCGTGCGTGACCACGCCGCCGGGCGCCAGCCTCGACGGAACGATGGGACGCGAGCCGACAGACATCGTCAAGGATCGTATGGGGGTGCGAAACGGTCCACAAACCGCGACAATGGAGACGTGCACATCGATGGCGTGACTCTCGTCGCCGCCGGACCGTCCACGGTGGTGCGGCCGGACGAGGAGACCGTCGAATCCACGTACATCGATCGGCCGTGGATCGTGCTGGTGTGGAACGACCCCATCAATCTGATGAGTTATGTCACCTTCGTATTCCAGAAGTTGTTCTGCTACAGCTTGGAGAAGGCCACGCAGCTGATGCTGGACGTCCACGAAAAGGGTAAGGCGGTGGTGTCGAGCGGGAACCGCGAAAAAGCCGAAATGGACGTGTACCGACTCCACGAACACGGTCTGTGGGCCACCATGCAAAAAGACGGCCCGGACGAGACCGCGTGACATGCCGCGTCGACCGCTGCCCTTCGAGTACACCCGCCGGGGATATCGCTGCAATCTCGATGTCGACGAGCGACGACTGGTGCGGCGCCTGATCGGCGAGATCAGCGAACTGCTCACCACGACGACACCCGAGGATCCGAAGATGGAGCGTCTCTTTCCGCCGGCCTACCTCGATGATGCCGATGGCGACGCTCAAACCGAATATCAGCACTTCATGCGCGACGAACTGGTGGCGAGTCGCCTGGACACCATCATGCGGGTCGAGACCTTGCTCGCCGACGACCGCACCGACACGATCACCGCCGGAGAACTGGACGCGTTCGCCACCGCCCTCAACAGCGTGCGACTGGTTCTCGGGACACTGCTCGGTGTCGACGACCGTCCCGAAGACGTCGATGACGACGCCCATCCAGATGACGCTCACCCCAACGAAATGAATCTCTACAACTACCTGTCGTGGTTGCTCGAGTGCGCCGTCGCCGCCCGCATGAAGGGATGGGACTCCGAAGGTCGGGAAACGTGACGGTGAGCCGATGGGGCGCCCTCCCGAGTGGTATCCCCGGGGGGTCCTGGTAGGGTTCACGTGCTCTCAATCGGACGAGTACCTAGCCCCCATCGTCTAGTGGCCTAGGACACCACCCTTTCAAGGTGGCGGCACGGGTTCGAATCCCGTTGGGGGTGCCATACTGAAGTGCAATAGCCGGAAATCCCATTTCTGGTCTCGTGGTGAAGTTGGAGTTCACGCCGGCCTGTCAAGCCGGAGGTCGCGGGTTCGAGTCCCGTCGGGACCGCCAGTGTCGGTGCACAACCGGCACAGGGTCGAGTAGCTCAGTCGGCAGAGCGTCCGCCTGAAAAGCGGAAGGTCACCGGATCGACGCCGGTCTCGACCACACCATGTTCAGACGCGACATCGAGGGGTTGCGTGCCATTGCGGTCCTCCTCGTCGTTCTCTACCACGCCGACTTCCTCGGAGCATCGGGCGGATTCATCGGCGTCGACGTCTTCTTCGTGGTCTCGGGGTTCCTGATCACCACGTTGTTGGTCGACGAACACCGATCCACAGGTCGCATCTCGCTCGGCGACTTCTACGCCCGACGGGCCCGACGACTCCTGCCGGCGTCGGCGCTCGTCATCGTGGCCACGGTCCTGGCCAGTCACCAATGGTTGGAGCCGTTGCGCCTGCGCGACGTGGGCACCGATGCCATCGCCAGCGGAGGGTTCTTCGCCAACCTGGTGCTCGCCGCCCGCAGCACCGACTACTTGCGCTCCGATCTTCCGCCGTCACCCTTCCAACATTTCTGGTCGCTGTCGGTGGAGGAGCAGTTCTACATCGTCTGGCCGGCACTGCTGATGGTGCTGCTGTGGACCGGTCGCCGGTCGCGGCGAACACCGGTGGCGGTCATCACCCTGATCAGCGCGGCATCACTGGCCCTGTGCATCTGGCAGACCCGAACCGCGCAGCCATGGGCCTTCTTCGGTCTGCACACCCGGGCCTGGGAACTGGGAGTCGGTGCATTGCTGGCCCTCACCTGGCGTCAGACCGCCGCACTCGAATCCGGATTGCGCGCCGCTCTCGGCTGGATCGGCATGGCCGGTATCGCCGTCGCCGCCTTCACCTTCGAAGAGACCATGGCCTTTCCGGGCGAACTGGCGGTTCTCCCGGTGTTCGCCACGGCGCTGGTTCTGCTGGCCGGTGACGGAACGCGATTCGGTCCGCGGGCGATCCTGCGCTCGGCACCTCTGCAGTGGATCGGCGCCCGGTCCTACGCCATCTATCTGTGGCACTGGCCGGTGCTGATCATCGCCGCGGCCCGGGCCGGTCGGGACCTCGACGTCGGTGAGCGACTGGCCGCACTGGCCATCGCCGTGGGCGCGGCCACGCTCTCGTATCACCTCATCGAGAATCCCATTCGCCACTCGGTGCGACTGCGGGCGCGCTCGGGTGTGTCTCTCGGAGTGGGGGCAGTTCTGGTGGCGGGCAGCATCACCATGGGATTCGTCCTGCGCTCGGCCTCGGTGGCGCTCAGCACCGACGAAATCGCCGCCACTCCCTCGGTGGTGGTGCCGACTCTGGCCCAGGTCGACACCACGGTGTCGTCGACCACGGTCGTGGCTCCGACCGTGCCCGAAGGTCCGCCTCCGGCGGTGGTGAGTGCCACCCAACCACTCGACGTGCTGGCGGCGGCAGTGGCCACGCAGGCGGTGCCGGCCAATCTGACGCCCAGTCTGCGCGGCGCGTCAGGCGACAAACCGATCATCTACGCCGACGACT
>JBJTYE010000155.1:0-9662 GCA_046082625.1 Actinomycetota bacterium
CATTCGAGAGATGACGTGGTCGAGGCGGCGGCCTCCATCGCCCTGCGCGATGGGATGGCCAAACTCACGTATCGAAGCGTCGCAGAAGAGCTCGGGATCAGCGATCGGATGGTCGTCTACTACCTGCCTTCCAAGGAAGACCTCGTGCTCGCAGTCGTGGGGGCTCTCTCGGAGCGGATGCAAACGATTCTCGAGCAGGCGTTCGGGGACGAGCGCCGTTCACCCGACGAACTTCTGAAGACGGCCTGGCCGGTACTCACGAAGAAGAACGCAGATCGAATATTCGCAATGTTTCTCGAGGTAGTCGGCTTGTCTGCAGCCAAGGTCGAGCCGTACGACCGTATTTCGAAGTCGATCTTGGATGGGTGGATTCGATGGTTGTCGGACCGGATCGATGCCCTGACAGAGCGAGATCGACGTCGAGGGGCACTCGGTGTGATCGCCAGGATCGATGGACTTCTTCTGCTACGCCACGGTCATGGCGTGGGAGCCGCAGACGAGGCTGCCCGAGCGCTCGGTCTGCTGAGCAGTTAGCGACACTTCGAGAGATTGACACCGGCGCACTCATCGGGTTGCAGTCAGGTGCTCGGAAGAGTGAACGACTCGAGTGCTGCGGCTGGAATGCCCAGCGTCCCGTCCGAGAGTTTCACCCGGGGGATCCTCTGCTCGTACATCGCTATGATGATGACGCGGGTCGCCGTATCCAGGCGCCGTGCGGCTTCTGCAGGGAGAAGCACCTCGGGTTCAGTCATCGCACACCCCCTTCGTCGAAACCCAACTCACCGTGGAGCATCCGGATCTGTTGCAGTACGACGAGGTGTGGGCTGCTGCAGGCACGTGGAACGACGTGTTCGGGATCGAGCCGCGCAAGTTGGTGGAAGCAAGCGGGGGGAGTCGTTACTGACCTGAAGCTCGGCTGACGAACATGGCGTCAGCAGGGCACCATGTCGAGCAGTGCACTGCGTAATCGTGGGAGTCGCTTGCGTGACGCGAGTTCTTGGACTGCGACCTCGATCGTCGCAGCTACAAGAAGGCGGGCTGTCTCAAGCGGTGTTGAAGTTGCCGTTTCGATGTCGCGGGCAAGGACTCGCGCTGCCTCATCATTCCGCTGACGTGCCAGTTCGGCGATGACCGGATCGTGTCGGGCTTGGAACAACATCGATCTGACTCCGGTTTGCTGCCGACAACCATCCAGAAAAGCGATGATTCGAAGTCGTGCACGGGAAGGTCCCTCTGACAATGCCTCGGCGGCTTTTGCAATGGCGGCGAAAAGTTCGTCGTGAAATCGGCGGTGCATCTCGACCAGGAGGTCACTGCGATCCTCGAAATGAATGTAGAACGTTCCCTTGGCATGACCGGCGGTCTTAGTGACTGCGTCGACGGTGAGGGCGGTGATCCCGTTCCGCTCGGCGATTTGCCTCGCTGAAGCGAGTAACTCGAGGCGAGTGGGGTGGTCGCCGCCGGCCCGCGAACCAGGTCCCCGGCGCTGAGCCGACGTGCTCATCTGTATTCCGGGAGGGCTGGGAGAACGAGGATGAATCGGCAGTCGGTTCTGGCTGCCGCGAAGTGCCACGCTCCTGGGGGCGTGTACAGGTAGTCCCCTGGACCGAGCTCTTGACCCCCGATCGAAGCGTGTCCTGCGATCATGAACAGTTCTTCTCCCTTGGGGTGGAGGTGGGGTTTACCCCTTGTGGCCTGCTGCATCTGGACCTCGACGGTGGCGCCGCCGTCGTCGTGGAGACGGAGAACGCGGAACTTGCCCGCGCCATCGGGGTTGTCGAACCATTCACCGGATTTTGATGCCACGTACTGAGTACTCATGTCGGTGCCCCTTCCTTCCATCCGAGGAACTCTTCCAACGGTCCCATGAACTGCTCCGGCATTTCAGCGAATGCCTGATGTCCACACGGCAACATCACGAACTGCGCCGAGCGCATTGACCGCTTCGCCCGACGCCCGTCGACCAGCCACGGCAGAATCGGATCACGCGTCCCCCAGAACACCAGAATCGGAACCTCGATCGCCGAAGCATCGGCGCGAGAGTCGTGTTCTCGGTCGGTGAAACTACGCCAAATCCTGGCGAACACTCGGGCCTTGTTCGCGTCGCGGGATGCCTCGACGGCGGCGTTCCTGATCGACTGGACTGCTGCCGTCTTTCGGCGGAGATAGAGGCGTGGGAGAAGTCGCATCGCGACCGGTGCGACCCTCTCCGAACCGAAAAACGTGCAAGCCAGAAACGTGCTCGGCCAACGGGGGGTGAACCCTCCGGGGTTGATGACGACGACATTCCGCACGAGATCCGGCCGACGAGCCGCGGTTCGGAGGGCGGCGAAACCGCCAACCGAGTTTCCGATAACCGTGTACGGACCTTCGTCGATCCCGTCGAGAAGGATGGGGAGTAAGTCGGCGAAAGAGCAGGCACCGGGTTCGTGTGATGGGCCGCTGTCACCGTGACCCGGCCAGTCGATGGCGAACACCTTGGCCCGGCTGGCCAGGGCGTCGATGACGGCAGCGAAATCATGGTGGCTCCCACCGTTCGCATGAAGGAGCACCAGCGACGGCCCCTCGCCTTGGACGTGAACTGCGATGTCCCCGATGCGCCGTGTTTCGGATTGCATGTGCTGACAGTACATGACCAAATAGTCATGTACTAATCGAAGGTCGACCGTGCGGAAATCGTCGGGCTTCCGGTCATGTAGACGGCGTGCCGCCCCAGGTCACAAACGCGCCTTCGAGTGTTCATCGCATCCGTCTTCCAGGCATGGCTCGAGGGTGGGTGGTGGCCGGAACCTAGAGCGAAGTGCTCGAGATCGAACCGTTCTTGTTGGTGGAGACGAGCGGAGGAGCGATCACCGACCTGAAGCGGGGCTGAGAGCGAGCGCCATCACGAACTCGATCTTGCCGTCACGTTGACGAGTCTCGAACTCGCCAGTCCTGAGGAATCCGTGGCGCATGTAGAGCCTCTCGGCGTGGAGGTTCCCCTCGGTACAACTCAACTCGAGCCTGTGACTGCCTGAGTCCGAAGCCCAAGCGATGACGTGCGCCACGAGCTCGTCGGAGACTCCGGAGCCGCGTCCATGCGTGGCGACCCACATCGAAACGAGGTGTGCCACGCCGGATTCATTTGGATTCAGTGCACCGATGAGGCCGACGACTCCTCCGTTTTGTTCGTAGATGAAGAAGGGGTTCCCGTCAGGGCGCAGGATCTGTTCCCAGACCGGGAACGACCTTTGCTCGGTTTCCTCCAAGGTCGAGCCAAATGCATCTGGGGCATCAGTGATCGCCAAAATCCTTATTTCTCGCAAGAGCGGCGCGTCATCGGAAGTGAGCCGACGAATCATATGTCGATCATGCCGTAGTGTGCAGAGCCCTTCCGCTGGGTTTCCTGAACTTTGGAGTGGTCGTAGACCCGAAACACAACTAGTTCGCAAGGAAGTCAGCAACGACGTCGAGGATGACCTCAGGGAAGTGTTCATCGATGGTCGACTCCATCGCGGCGCTGGCTTCCAAGTGATCCGAGGGGTCGGTGAATGCCCGACTTCGAGTGGCGGCATCAGGCCACTGGGCGTAGCCGTACCAGACACCGTCGTTGCCCCGATGTAATCGAGATCCGAGAGAACCCCGGCGGAGTAGAGCCTCTGTCACCATCGACCAAGCCTCACTGAATGCATGTTCGTGCCCCGGTTTCAGACGCCAGCGGTAGAGAACGACGAATCCAGGTGTTGACATGTGTCCGAGAATATGTCGGAATGTGGAGATGGCGATCGATCCAGCAACGCATCGGACTCTCGCAGTCGATGCGAACAACTCCACTTGGGAGATACTCGGCAAACCCCTGAACGAGATCTCAGGGGACGAGGCCGAGGACATGACTCGTCGTGCCTATGCCGCCGCCTACCACTGGCAGCGAGCCGACGGAGCGACTCCGGCCAATGAGGCCCGTGCGAGCTGGTTGTTGTCGCGTGTCTGGGTGGTTCTGGGTAACGGTGATCTGGCGCTTCACCATGCCCGACGGTGCCTGGCGGTTTGCGAGGAAGCGGGATTGGTGGACTTCGATCTCGCTTACGCACATGAGTCCCTTGCCCGATCGTTTGCCTGCCTCGGTGACGTGGAGAAGGCACGGCAGCATCTCTCGACTGCTCGGTCGGTTCCGATTGCTGATCCGGAGGATCAGGCTCTCGTCGAAGCGGATTTGGTCGGTGAGCCCTGGTTCGGTCTGGAGCGATAAGTCTCGAGACCCGTAGCGAGTGTCTCGTGACCACGATGAATTCGGCTTCCTGCTGATCGAGTTCGAGATGATGGCCTCCACGTAGGTTCTCGCTCACCTCCGGAACGCCTTTGACAGTTGCATCAGACGCAATGGTGGCGTCAGATCAATTCACTTTCCGATGGGCTCGGATGATCGCAAACTGATCACATGACCGATCAGAGAATTTCCAGGCTGAACGAGGCCAGGGTTTCCAACGTCCTCACAGAGCTCCATGTTCGAGCCGACGCCCATGATGCCGTGGTCATTCCGGAAGTGTTGACCGTGGCAGGTGAGCGTGGAGCCTCGTCGGACAGTGACATGGCGGATCTGCTCGCGGGGGCCTTCATGCCGATTCACCCCAATGCTGGTCGATTGCTTCACCTGTTCGCGCTGTCCCGGCCACCTGGGCGAATCGTGGAATTCGGGACCTCCCATGGTCTGTCGACGCTCTACTTGGCTGCTGCAGTCGGTCCTGGAGAATCTCCGGTCATCACCACCGAGATGGAGCGATCCAAAGTGGATTCGGCACTCGCGAATTTCGAGGCGGCTGGTCTCGCCACCGAAATCGATCTGAGGGTCGGAGACGCCTTCGAGACTCTCGCGAATCTCACCGATGGCGTGTCGCTGCTCTTCTTGGACGGATGGAAAGGCCTCTATCTGCCTCTTCTTCGGATGCTCGAGCCGCATCTTGTTCATGGGGCCGTCGTCGTTGCCGATGACACTCTTCTCTTGCCGGACCTCTGTGCCGAGTACGTCTCCTATGTGCGCGACGCTTCGGACTCGTTCGTCTCGGTCGGACTGCCCATCGACGATGGCCTCGAAGTGAGCGTGTATCTCGGATGAACGATCGTTCGGAACGGCTGGTGGGCGACCTCTTGCTGGTGATTGGCCTTGTGGCGTCCTTCGTCACTCACGAGAGCGGGGTGCTGGTGCACTCGCTCGTCTCGCTCGTCTTCACCGTCTTTGCGCTTCATCACGTCAAGCACAATTGGAGGGCCTATCGTCGACCACCGCGTCGCTCGAGGGCGGTGGTGAACCAGACGACCGCAGTTTCGATGGCATTGGCCACCGCGACGGGAATCGTGTTCTGGCTGGCAGGTGACCGATTCTCGCTTGCACATGGACCGCTCTCGGTGATCGCCACCGTGTCGGTGGTTCCGCATGTCTGGGTGCATCGGCGGGCATTGCTCCGGCTCGTTCGGGTGCCGTCATGATGGCGTTGAACCCGGACCCTCCTGTGAGCGTGGCACGATGGCATCGATGAACCCCGCGGACATCGATCTCAATCTCCTGCGTGTTCTGGATGCTCTCCTCGACACGGGTTCGGTTGCCGGAGCCGCAGCCAGGCTTCATCTTTCACCTCCGGCCGTGTCGCGATCCCTCGGTCGCCTGCGGAAGGTATTGGAAGATCCCTTGTTCGTTCGGGCGGGGCGGGAGCTCGTCCCCACCGAACTTGCCAAGAGTCTGCGAGGGCCGACCCAGATCGCCTTGGGCGAGGCCTTGAAGGTCCTTCGACCCGCCGGACCTTCGGACCCGATCAGCATCGATCGACGCTTCGTGATTCGCGCCGACGATTCGATCATTGCCGTTCTCGCCTTGCCACTCATGGAGCGGGTTCGACTGGCGGCTCCGGGTGTCGACATCGACTTCCTGCGCGACGATCCCAACTTCGTGGCCCTCTTTCGTAACGGAGACTTGGATATACGCATCGGCGTCCACGCGGAGAATCACCACGAGACGACTTCGGACGTCCTGCTCACGGACCGCTTCGTTGCGGCCGTGCGTCATGACCATCCGCTTCTCGGTCGGCGCCTCACGCCGCGCCGCTTCGCTGAATCGCATCACGTGACCGTTTCCCCCGTTGGCAAGCGAACGGGACCGATCGATGCAGCGCTTGCTGAGGTTGGTCTCGGTCGTGAGCACGTCACCACCGTCACCAGTTTCGTCGTGGCGGCTCACTTGGTGGCGACCACCGACCTCGTCGGTTCGGTTCCGCTCACGATCGCCAAAACGATGGCAAAGGTGTTGCCGATCGTCCCGCTCGAAATTCCACTCTCGTTGCCGACTTTCGATGTCTGCATGACCTGGCACAACCGTCACAACGACGATCCGGCCCACCGCTGGCTCAGAGATCAGATCGCTGATGCGGTGCGAAGTCTCGGGTGACGGAAACAGGGAAAGTCAAGAGGGCCGCCAACAATCTACGAGTCGAAATCACCCCCGGTTCCTGATACCGGGAGAGCGCAGTCGTTCCGGGCCCGACGGGCACAGAGCACTCGCTCTCCATGGTTACAGTCATCCCATGGCTGATCGGGAAGAGACCGCTCGAACCCTCCGTTCATACGCCGAGGCCTGGCTGGCGTCGGACCTCGAGAAGGTGCTGGCGTCGTATCACGACGACATCGAACTGCACTACATGGGCACGAGCCCCCTTGCGGGCACGCACCGAGGTCGTGATGCGGCGTTCGCGGCGCTCGGCCAAGCCTCGATTCGCACCTCGCGGAAGTTGATCGCGGTCGAGGACGTGCTCGTGGGCGATGCTCTCGGCGCGCTCATCGCGGTTGAGGAACTCGGCGACCCACCACGTCGCGTTCGCCGGATCCTGCTCTATCGGGTGCAGGACTCGAAGTTGCGCGAATGCTGGCTCTTCGACGAAGACCAACGATTCATCGACGAGTTGTGGTCGCACGAGACTTAGCCGAGGTCAGGTATCAATTCGAAATGCCGGGGATCGATCACCGAGATCGACGGAACCCGGTCGAGGTCACTCCTGGCGCAATCTCACGCTCATTGATCGGAACGAAACCGAGCGATTCGTACAGCCGTCGCGCCGGAATGTTCATCGTGCCGGTGGACACCGTGACCAACCGATGATGCAACAGTGACGAGACCAAGGCTCGACCGTGCCCACGTCGGAAGGATGTCGGGTGCACGGCCAGACGATCGATCTCGCAATGACCGTCCTGCACCGACCACGCCATGATTCCCACGAGCAAGCCGTCCTCCCAGCTCCCCAACCACTGAGGGTCGAGGTTGGCCAAAACATCGGCGGTCTCGTGGAGAGGAGGAATTCCGTCGAATCCGATCAGATCGGCCTCGACTCGGTACGACTCGCGCTGGATGGCGATGACACGTGACGCCACCTCGAAGTCGAACACGTTGATCGGCTGGAGCATCACGGTGAGACTAGGTCGTGGGACGAGGGGCAGTTCGGTTCACCTAGCATCGTCGAGATGAAACCCACCTCCGTCTCCGATGCCCGCGCTCGTTGGTCGGAGATCGATCGAGCGGAGTCCGAGATCGCTCTGCGATCGATCATCGCTCTCGATACCGATGCCGAGGAGCGCACTCGCCGAGTCAGCCGTGATGACGGTCCGTTGAGTGGTGTGCCGGTGTTGGTGAAGGACAACATCGAAGCCGAGGGACTCCCGTGCACCGCCGGCTCGTTGGCCTTGGAAGATGTTCCGGTGCGCGGTGATTCGCCGGTGGCAGATCGGCTCCGCCGGGCCGGGGCAGTGATCATCGGCGCCGCCAATCTCTCGGAGTGGGCCAACATCCGCAGTACTCGGTCCAGCAGTGGCTGGTCGGCGGTGGGCGGTTTGGTGGCCAACCCGTGGGCCCTCGATCGCAGTGCCGGTGGTTCGTCATCGGGCAGTGGTGCGGCGGTGGCCGCGGGGATCGTGCCCATGGCCGTGGGCACCGAGACCGATGGGTCCATCACCTGTCCGGCGGCGCTGAACGGTGTCGTCGGTATCAAGCCAACTGTGGGGCTCGTACCCACCGACGGGATCGTGCCGGTGAGTGCCAGTCAGGACACACCCGGCCCTTTGGCGCGTACCGTCGACGAGGCGGCGCTGATGTTGGCGGTGCTAGCCGACGATCCAGGACTCGTGACCCGAAGTCGGAACGCCGATGTGACCTCGTTGAAGATCGGGGTCGTCGATGCCTGGCGAACTGGCCACGCCGCCACGGACGCCTTGTTCGATGACTTGCTCCGCATGGTGTCGGCCGATTTCACGAATCTGTCGGCATCGGCGATGGTGGCCACACCCGAGAACGTGCAGGCCGACGAGTTCGCGGTGCTGGTGCACGAACTGCGCTCCGATCTGGACGCCTACTTGGCTCGTCGCATCGTGGGAAGTGGACCTCGATCGGTTGCCGACGTCGTCGAGTTCAATCGCCTGCACGCGTCCGACGAATTGGCGCATTTCGGGCAAGAGATCTTCGAGATGGCCGCGGCGTCGTCGGGCCGAGAAGCACCGGAGTATGCGACAGCACGATCACGAAACCTGGAATGGGTGCGTGCTCATCTGCTGACAGCCCTCGCCCAGCACGACGTGCTGATCGCTCCGGCCTACATGCCGGCTTGGAAGACCGATTTCGTGTTGGGGCATCCTCCGGCTGGGGGAGCGGTCACCACACCAGCGGCCATCGCCGGTCTGCCGATCGTCACGGTGCCCATGGGACTGGTCGCCGGGCTACCGGTTGCCGTGTCATTGGTGAGCGGCGCGAGATCCGAGGATCTGTTGATCGCCGCAGCGCGCCGGATCGAATCCAGACTCGGGCTGGTTGACGATCCACACTGGGGTCCGAAATTCCTTGCACCGACGCGCGGGTGAGCCCGGCGACGAATCATCACGAACGTCGGGTACGGGCGGTCAGCGCAAGAATGGGCGGAGCTCGATGCGACGATTGCAGGCTTGTGATGCTTCGGCGGCGAGTCTCTCCGCCACTGAGCGGTCACTCACTTCGATCACCCAGAAACCGGCCATGTAGTCGTCCGCCGAGATCACCGGTCCGGATGACACCAGACCCACGCCCTGGCGATTGTCGAACACCATGGCTTGATCCGGAGCGGCGACTCCGGCGGCGATGATGCGTTGTCCGGCAGCTTCGATCTTGTCGTTGAAGGCATCGACGGCACCGGGTTCCTCGGGGCGGCCGGGATCGCTCACGCTGTCTATGACCGCCATCAGGAACCGCATGACGACACAGTAGTGGTCGCTACCCTGGCGGGATGTCCACACGCACGGTCGGCACGAACACCGCACTTCTCGTCGTGGACGTACAGAACGCGGTCGTGGCTCAGGCCCATGAGCGAGACGAGACCGTCAGAGTCATCGCGGAGCTCGTGGAGCGGGCCCGCCGAGAGAATGTGCCAGTGGTGTGGATTCAACATCACGATGACCAGCTGGCGAAGGGATCACTTGACTGGCAGATCGTTCCCGAGTTGAGTCCGACAGGTGATGAGGTCATCGTCCACAAGTCCTACAACGATGCCTTCGAGGAGACCGATCTCGAAGAGCACCTGGACCGTCTCGGGGTGGGAAGTCTGGTCGTCACGGGAGCCCAAACCGAATGGTGCATCCGTTCGACTCTGCACGGAGCGATCGCTCGGGGCTACGACGCATTG
>JBJTYE010000156.1:0-46872 GCA_046082625.1 Actinomycetota bacterium
ATCGAGGATTGCTTCGCGCTCGGCGCGCTCGGTGGGATAGCCGATGGGAAGGTCCAGATCTCGCCACGGCACACGTGGCAACTCCGACTGGGGCGGATCCCAGGGATGATGAGGATCGGGAAAGCTCATCCAGCAGAACCAGTCGCGGTCGGCATCGAGCGAATCGAGCCAGGCGATGGTTCGGTCGGCGACCCAGTCGGTGTGGTACCACTCCCGCGGAATCGGATTGTGGTGGACCTGGGGTGCGCCGGTGTCTCCACCTCCGGCCGCGTTGACCTGGAGTTCCTGATCAACCACTCGATAGAACATGCCGACCGCTTCGGGATGGTTCCTCAGGATCCATTGTGCGTAATGGAACGAGCCGGCGGCACCGTGCGTGGCGGTCTCCATGTGATCGAACCCGCGATGAAGATGACCGTCATGTGATTCCTGGTGTCGACCCGACACCGCCAACCGGTTCTCGGTGAATCGCAGGAACGGATCGAGAAAGGGTTCGAAGTGGGCCTTTCCGATGAGAGCCGTCGCATAGCCGGCGTCGTGCAGAGTCGTGGCCACGCTCGGCGCGTCGATCGGCAGGGGAACCCCGTTCATCCAGACTCCGTGGGTGGCCACGTGCTGTCCGGTGATCATGGTGGCCCGTGACGGCATGCAGACCACGCTCTGGGGATGGGCCCGTCGATAGTTGATACCGGTGGCCGCCAACGCGTCGATGTGCGGAGTGCGGGCCACGGCCCCGCCGTTGCAGCCGAGAGCGTCGTAACGCTGTTGGTCGGTGGTGATGAAGAGGATCTTGCGTCCCATCAGGGTCTCCCTTTCGACATCAGGTCGCGCAGTGTCTCGAGGGCCTCGCCGGCGGCGCCACCGATGATGAGGGCCATCACGTCCGGACTCATGTCGGTGCCATAGAGAACGCAGCACCGTCGATCTCCGTCAGGGATCACGTCCACCGTTCCGAGGTGCTGGGTGATGATGGGGTTGTTGACGATGCGGTACTGGAACCGACGCAGAACGTGGTCGAGGGTGACGATGTCCTCTTCGAATTGCAACCCGCTGGCGAGAGTGATCCACCGCTTGGGCCCTTCCACCCGATACGAGGTGATCGGAAACCATTCGTGCAGCCGGGCCGGATCCCCCACCAGTTCCCACACCGCCTCGGCCGGGGAGTCGATGAACACATGGCGCCGCACCGTCCCCACCGCCCGGACTCTAGTTGCGGTCGACTCGATCGAGCCATCCACCGGTTCCATGGACTCGGCAGGTCGCCCATGTGCTAGAGAGACATGACCGGTGTCGTCTTCGGCGCCGCCGGGACGGGGGACAGCGATGGGGGCATCGTGACGGAGATGAATCGGATCCTGACATCCGGTCGTTCGTCGCTCGTCCAGTTGGCCCCGGCTCTCGGTCTGATCGCCGTCCAGTTGCTCTTCTTCGGAGTTCCGGCCGGCGCCTGGATGCGGGGCGCAGTCATCGGATTGCTGACGGCCCTTCTGGCCGTGGGCATGGCGTTGGTCTATCGGGCCAACCGGGTGATCAACTTCGCTCAGGCGGACCTGGGTTTCGTTCCGACCGTTCTGGCCGTCGGCCTGATCGTGTTCTCCGGGATGCCCTACGCCTTCGGACTCGCCGTCGGATTGCTCGGCGCCATCGTGCTCGGCGCGGTGGTGGAGTTGGCCATCGTGAGGCGGTTCTCCCGATCACCGCGACTGGTTCTCACCGTCGCGACCATCGGCATCACCCAGTTGTTGGCGGTGCTGGCACTGCAGATCCCCGAACTCTGGGACGAAGCCGCCGCCTCCCAGCGCATTCCGGCGCCCTTCGACGCCAAATGGACCATCGGCTCGTTCATCTTGAACGCCAACGACTTCATGGCGGTGATCGTTGCACCCCTGGCCATGATCCTGGTCGGCCTCTTCCTGTCGCGGACCCGACTCGGGGCCGCGGTGCGGGCTTCGGCCGAACGAAGCGAGCGGGCCTCCCTGCTCGGTATTCCCGTCGGATGGCTGTCGACCGTGGTCTGGATGTTGGCGGCCGGATTGTCCTACCTCGCTTTGTTCCTGCGCGCCGGGATTCTTGGTGTGCCCCTCGGAAGCGCGCTGTCGCTCTCCACACTGGTGCTGGCCCTTGCGGCTTTGGTGATCGGACGGTTGCGGCACCTTCCGACCGTGGCCGCCGCCGCGGTCGCACTCGGAATCTTCGAGTACGGCGTGCAATGGAATGCGTCGAGTCCGCTTCTCGTGGCCCCCTTCGTCGGCGCGGCGGTCATGATCGCGCTGCTCATGCAGCGGCGCAGTTCGGCTCGCTCTGACCAGGACGTCCAGATGTCATGGCGATTGGCCGACGAGGTGCGGGACGTTCCTGCCGATGTGGCTCGACTTCCATTGGTCCGGGTGCTTCGATGGGGAGGATGGGTCGTCGTGGCGGCGACCCTGGTGGTTCTGCCCCTGTGGTTGCGAACCGACCAGATCATCAAGGTCACCGCCATCGCCGTGTACGCCATCATCGGAGTGTCGTTGGTGGTCCTCACCGGTTGGGCCGGACAGATCTCGCTCGGACAGTTCGGTTTCGTGGCCGTCGGCGCCGCCGTGAGTGCCAAGTGCACGTCCGCATGGGACATGGATCTCACCTTGTCGCTCCTGGTGGGCGGCGCCGCCGGAGCCGTTGCGGCCTTCGTCGTCGGACTTCCGGCTCTTCGCTTGCGCGGTCTGTACCTGGCGGTCACCACCTTGGTCTTCGCTCTGAGCATCACCTCGTGGCTGCTCAACGACCGTTTCTTCGCCTGGATTCCCCGTCGACGGCTCGAACGACCACCCCTGCTCGGACGTGTCGACGTCTCGACTCCGGTGCGCTTCTACGTCTATTGCTTGGCGGTGTTGATCCTGGTCCTGGTGGCGGTTCGGGGCATCCGACGCAGCCGGACCGGACGGGCCATCCTGGCCTTGCGCGACAACGAGCGGGCCGCGCTGTCCTATGCCGTTCCGGGAACGTCGGTGAAATTGACCGCCTTCGCCGTATCGGGAGCGATCGCCGGAGTCGGCGGCGGACTGTTCGCCCATCTGAATTTCAGTTTCGATCTGAGCAGTTATGGAGTGGGTCGCAGTCTGGACGTCTTCACCGCCTCCATCGTCGGCGGGTTGGGATCTTCGTTCGGTGCAGTTCTGGGAGCGGTGTATCTGCGGGGAGTGGAGTGGTTCGTGACCGCTGCCGAATGGCGGTTCCTGTCGTCGGGTGCGGGAGTGCTGGCCGTCTTGTTGATTCTTCCGGGAGGATTGGCCGCTCTCGTGTTCCGTCTGCGGGACGAGTCGATTCGCCGAGCCGTCGTCCGCTCGAGGAATGAAGGAGGACCGAATGAGTGATCGCGGTCGGTGGTCCTCGGTGGTCCATCCGGTCCAGGCCTTGCGTCGCGCCTGTGGTGGCGAAGCGGCCTTTCCGCTGGTGGTGCTCTTCGGTCTCAACGCCGTGGACGAGTTGGATCGGGCGGCGTTCGGCATCCTTCTCCCCGAGATCCGCGACCATTTCGGCTTGGATCTGAGCACCATGCTCGGCCTGGTGGCCCTGGCGAGCGTGGCCGCTCTGGCCTTGCAGGTTCCCATCGCCCAGTGGGCGGATCGCTCCCGCCGCATTCCCTTGGTGGTGAGCGGAGCGCTGGTCTGGGCGATCTTTTCCGGACTGACCGGGCTCGCCACCGGGTTGATCGTTCTCACCATCGCCCGCAGTGGCTCGTCCTTGGGCAAAGCGGTGATCGATCCGACCCACAATTCCTTGATCGCCGACTACTACCCGATCGAATCCCGCACCAAGGTGTACTCCATTCACAGAGCGGCCAATGCCGTGGGAAGTTTCCTCGGCCCTCTGGCCGCCGGCCTGCTGGCCTACTCGCTCGGCTGGCGGGCTCCGTTCCTGATCTTCACCATCCCCACCGTGATCTTCGCGGTGCTGGCCTTGCGCCTGCGCGAGCCGATCCGCGGCCGCTGGGAACGCCTGGCCACGGGGGCGGCGGCCGAGATCGTGGACACCGAGGAAGCACCGCCTTCGTTCTCGGAGAGCTGGCGCACCGTGCACAAGGTTCGGTCGCTGAAGCGAGTCTGGTACAGCCTGCCGTTCCTGGCCACCGGACTGATCGGCTTCGTGACCTTGGCCTCGTTGCTGTACGAGCGCGAGTTCGGCCTGGACGAGCGGGCCCGCGGTGTGGCGGCCGCCATCGCCGAACCGTTCCAACTGGTCGGCCTGATCGTGGGATCGCGCTGGATCGCCAAGAAGTTCGCCGGCAACGTGGCCGGGCTGACCCGTGTGGGTGGGACGGTGGCCATCGCCGCCGCCGTGCTGTCGGCGGCGTTCGCGCTGGCCCCCAACATCGTGGTGGCCGTCGCCGTCAATTGCGTGATCTCGGCGGCTCTGGCCATTCTCGCTCCGGCGATCTTCGCCAGCTTGTCCTTGGCCATCCCGCCGCGCGCCCGAGCCACGGGATTCTCCGTGGCGTCGCTGTGGGTGATTCCTGGATTGGGGGTCCTGCCGATCATCGGCTGGGTAGCGGACCAGTTCTCCATTCGCGTCGGCATGTTGGTGATGATTCCGCTGTTCATCATCGGCGGCCTCATTCAGCGTTCCATCGGCAACGTCATCGCCGATGACATCGCCCAGGTCTGGCAGTCGGCCGCCGCCCGGTCGGAAGCGGTCTACGAGCGCCGACAGGGACGATCGAAGCTCCTCATCATGCGGGCGGTTCACGCCGGCTACGACGACCGCATGGTGCTCGAAGGTATCGATCTCGATATCGAAGAGGGAGAGATCGTGGCACTGCTCGGCACCAACGGTGCCGGCAAGAGCACGCTTTTGAAGTGCATCAGCGGCGTGGTCGAAGCCGAACGGGGGGCCATCGTCTTCGATGGTCGCGATATCACCCATGCTCCTCCGCACGAGATCGCCGCCCTCGGCATCGTGCAGATGCCCGGGGGAGCCGGAGTGTTCGGCTCCCTGACCGTCCGCGAGAACCTGGAACTGGCGGGATGGACGAATCGCCGGGATCCGGCCGGTGTGGTGGCCGCCCACGAAGAGGTCCTTCGTATGTTCCCGGTCCTGGCGACCCGCCTCGACGAGCCGGCGGCGAATCTGTCGGGGGGTCAGCAGCAGATGCTGGCGCTGTCGATGAGTTTCGTCATGCGGCCCCGGGTGCTCCTGGTGGACGAGCTGTCGTTGGGATTGGCCCCGGTGGTGGTCGGACAGATGCTTCCGGTCATCGAGCGGTTGGCGGCCGATGGAGTCACGGTGGTGCTCGTGGAGCAGAGTGTCAACGTGGCTCTGACCATCGCCGAGCGGGCCTACTTCTTGGAACGAGGACGTATCCGATTCTCGGGCCCCACCGCGGAATTGCTGAACCGTCCGGACATTCTGCGATCCGTGTTCCTGTCCGGAGCCGATGCCGTAGGAGAGACTTCGTCGAGCGTCGGATCATCGTCGAAAGCGGATCACGACTCGACCTCGGTAGGTGATGGCGAAGTGGTTTTGCAGACCGACGAGATCGTGGCGTCCTTCGGCGGAATCAGGGCCGTGGATCGCGTGTCGATGTCGGTGCGGGCACGCGAAATCGTCGGGATCATCGGTCCGAACGGCGCCGGGAAGACCACGCTGTTCGATCTGGTGTCCGGGTTCACCGAGTCCCAGAGCGGACGGGTCCACATCGGCGGCCAGGACGTGTCCGGGCTCGGACCCCATGCTCGGGCCCGTGCCGGACTCGGTCGATCGTTCCAGGACGCGCGGCTCTTCCCGGAGATGACCGTGCGCGAAACCCTGGCGGTGGCCCTGGAGCGTTGGGTGACGAACAAGAGCGTGCTGGCCGCGGCCATGCACCTGCCCCCGGCATTCGATGCCGAGTCCGCTACGGCGACACGGGTCGACGATCTGATCGAACTCATGGGACTGGGTGACGTCGCCACCAGGTTCGTGCGGGAACTCTCCACCGGGACGCGGCGGATCGTGGATCTGGCCTGTCTGGTGGCCCATCGACCGAGCATCATCCTTTTGGACGAACCGTCGTCGGGCTTGGCTCAACGTGAAGTGGAGGCCTTGGCGCCGGTGGTGCGGAGATTGCGCACCGAGATGGGGTCGGCACTGGTCATCATCGAGCACGACATCCCGTTCGTGTCCTCGGTCTCCGATCGTTTGGTCGCTCTCGATCAGGGCCGGGTGATCGCCGATGGACGTCCGACCGACGTTCTCGCTCATCCGGTGGTGGTCGAGTCGTATCTCGGCACATCCAGTGCCGCAATCGCCCGGTCCGGGCAAGGGGGATAGCCATGCAACCAGCAAGCAGCACCGGTTCAGGATCCGGCACGTCCGGTTCGCTGAAGAAATGGGGACCACTGGCGGCCATCGCCGTGGTCGCCGCGGCGATCATCGCCGTCGTGGCCTCATCGGGGGGAGGCGATGACGAGGAGACCGCCGTGTCCAGTCCGGTGGCGTCGACCGAGGCGCCGACCGCGGACGGAGAGTGGCAGTATCCGCTGTCCTATCCCGAGGCCGAGGAATTGGGGATCGCCGAGACCATCGACTGGGGTGAACGATGCGACACCGAGCGCGGACGCCTGGCGGTGGTCGACTACTTCGCCCCGTTCTGCATGGCCCCTTTCGAAGGTGACAACGGAGGAGCGACTGCGACCGGAGTCACCGGTGACACCATCACCATCGTCCATTACCAGGGACCCGACAACGATCCGGTCATCGCCTACATCACCGATGCCATCAAAGCCGATGACACCAACGCTCAGGAGTTCGACACCGTCGCCAACTTGCTGCCGTATTTCGAGCGGTACTACGAGTTCTACGGGCGCAAGGTCGAGATCGTGCGGTACGAGAGCACCGGCTTGGCCACCGATGAAGTCACGGCCCGAGCCGACGCCCAACGCATCGCCGAGGAATACAGTCCCTTCGCCGTGGTCGGCGGACCGGCTCTGACCAACGCCTTCGCCGACGAACTCGCGGCTCGGGAAATCGTCTGCATCTCGTGTGGTGGAGGCAGTGCCGAGTGGTTCGCCGAACGCGATCCCTACGTCTGGGGGATCGACGGCAGTGCGGCCCAGAAGCAGGTCCACGTGGCCGAATTCATCGGCAAGCAGTTGGCCGGCAAGCCGGCCGTGCACGGGGGTGACGAATTCGTGGACACGGTCCGCAAGTTCGGGTACGTCTACGTGGAGGGAAGTTCGGAATCCAAGGTCCTCGCCGATCAGATGGTGGAGCGACTGGATGCCGTCGGCGCCCGACCCGTCGAGGTGCTGCCCTATGTTCTCGATCCGGGGAGCATCCAGCAGACCGCATCCCAGATCATCGCCAAGTTGAAAGCGGCCGGGGTCACCACCGTGATCCTGTCCACCGACCCGGTGGCACCTCGTGACTTCACCCGTGAGGCCACCGCCCAGGAATACTTCCCGGAATGGCTGGTCGCCGCGGCCACCCTCACCGACACCGTCGCCTTCGGGCGGTCCTACGATCAGCAGCAGTGGGCCCACGCCTTCGGCGTGACCAGCCTGGCGGCTCGTATCGATCCGGAGATCAGCGGCATCTACTCGGTCTACAAGTGGTTCACCGGGGAAGAACCACCAGCGAACGAGTCGATCGGGGTGTTCATGCCGGGCTTCCAGCTGCTCTTCTCGGCCCTGCAGAGCACCGGTCCGAATCTGACGCCTGACACCCTCGCCGCCGCGATCCGCGGCTTCGAGACGGTCAAGGCCATCACGCAACCCTGGCTCACCTGGGGGGACTGGGGCATCTGGGACACCGCCGACTACAACGGCATCGACGATGCCACGTTGTTCTGGTGGGATCCGGACGCCGAAGGACCGGACGAGGTGCGCAAGACCGGACGCGGCATGCTCGTCTATCCCGACGGCGGGAAGCGCTACCTGCCCGGTGAATGGGGAACCGAGGACCGACTCTTCATCGACGAGGGAGCCGTGAGTCTCTACACGACCCCTCCGCCGGGGGAGGAGCCGCCGAGTTATCCGAGTCCGGCGGGCTGATCAGCGCCGTCGAGGCACCAATCGATCGGTTCCTGGCCGTGATCCGCGAGCGCCGCGTTGGCTCGGGAGAACGGCCGGGAACCGAAGAATCCATTGTGAGCCGACAACGGTGACGGATGGGCGGACTCGATGATGGTGTGGCGCGACGCGTCGATGAGGGTGCGCTTCTTGCGCGACGGTGCCCCCCACAACATGAACACCACGTGATCGGACTTGGCGTCGACGCAGGAGATGACGCGGTCGGTGAAGCGTTCCCAGCCGCGCCCTTGATGCGATGCGGCGCGTCCGGCGGCCACCGTCAACGTGGTGTTCAGGAGCAGGACTCCGCGCCGGGCCCATTGTTCGAGACAGCCGTGATCGGGAATCGGACAGCCGAGATCGGTGTGCAGTTCCTGGAAGATGTTCCGCAACGAGGGCGGGGTCGAGACCCCGGGTCGCACCGAGAAGCACAACCCATGGGCTTGTCCGGGTCCGTGATACGGGTCCTGTCCGAGAACGACCACTCGGGTGGAGGCGTGCGACGTCAAGTGCAGTGCGGCGAAGACGTCCTCTCGCGGAGGGTGGACCGGACCATTGCGGCGTTCCTCGGCCACGAAACTCTGAAGATCCTGCCAGTAGGGCTGATCGAACTCGGAGCGGAGCAACGGGTTCCAGTCCGTGGTGGGCACGACGACATTCTGGCGCGGTCGCCCCACCGGTGAGACCTCGGCCCAATAGCCTGCCGACCGTGGGCGACGCGCAGTGGAGGGGACGGAATCGGGTCCGGCTGGCGTCCCTGCCCACACCACTCGAGCTCGGTCCGACTCTTCCGAGCGGAGCCCGCCTGTGGATCAAACGCGATGATCTCACCGGCCTCGCACTCGGTGGCAACAAGGCGCGTAAGTTGGAGTTCCTGTGCGGTGAGGCCCGGGCCAACGACGCCAACTGCCTGATCACCGTCGGTGCGGGTCAATCGAATCATTGTCGGATGACGGCGGCGGCTGGAGCGTTGCTCGGGATGGAGACTCACGTCGTTCTCTCCGGAACGCGTCCGGCTCGATACGAGGGCAATCAACTGCTGTCCGATCTTCTCGGTGCTCATCAACACTTCACCGGTGCCGAGCCGTCGCAGTGGGGACTCCTGGAGATCGCTCGCGACGAATTGACCGAGGAATTGACCGCTCAGGGGCTGCGACCGTATTCGATTCCCATCGGTGGATCGACACCGGTGGGCGCACTCGGCTACGTGGCGGCCTTCGAGGAGATGATGGTGCAGTTCGATGAACAGGGCATCGCACCGCGGGCCGTGGTGGTGACATCGTCGAGCGGCGGAACGCACGCCGGTCTGGTTGCGGGCCGGGCCGCCTGGCGGCACGAACACGGCGGCCGCGATCTGCCGGAGGTGATCGCCATCGGGGTGTCCAAAGGTGTGGTGGCCGGTCTGCCCGATGTGGCCGAACTGGCCCGGGAGGCCATGGCCCTCGCCGGTCTGGCGGGGGAGATCCGTCACGATGACGTCGTGGTCGAAGCCCGCTGGCTGGGTCCGGACTATGCCGTGGCCACCGAGGAGTCGCGCGCCGCGCGGCGATGGGGAGCCGAACACGGCGCTCTCGTTCTCGATCAGGTGTACACGGCCAAGGGTTTCGCCGGACTGCTCGGTCTCGACGAATCCGGTCGGTGGAGTGGCACTGATGACGTCGTGTTCATCCACACCGGCGGCTATCCGGAGATCTTCGTTCATCATGGATCGTGACCTCACCGGTGCCGACGGGCGAGCCCTGTCCCGCGACACACTGGCGGTGGTGGCCGGGCGCCCGGGTGCCCCTGGCGATCCGCTCAACGAACCACTCGTCCTGGCGTCCAATTTCCGGGCCGGTCCGGAGTACGCCCGCACGCACGGGACCCGAACCTGGGAGGCCCTCGAAGACGCAGTCGGTGCACTCGAAGGTGGATCGTGCGTGTCCTATGCCAGCGGTTTGGCGGCGGCCCAGGCCATCGTCTTCGCCCTGCGACCACGGTTGGTGGTGATTCCGGCGGTCAGTTATCTCGGTGTGCGATCGCTGCTGGCCGCGTCCGAGGATCGCGGTCACTTCGCCGTTCGGTATCTCGATTCCCTGGAACCCGACGCCGTGCGCCGGACCCTGGCGACTGACTGTGCCGATGCGGCCGGTGTGGTGTTGTGGTTGGAGTCTCCGGCCAATCCCACCCTCGAGCAGGCCGATCTCCCGGCACTGTGTGCTCTCGGAAACGAATTCGGTGTCGCCACGGTGGTGGACTCGACCTTCGCCTCGCCGGTGGCGCAGCAACCCCTCGCGTTCGGAGCCTCGGTGGTGATGCATTCGGGGACCAAGTTCATCGGCGGCCACAGTGATCTGTTGATGGGATTGGCGGTGGCCATCGATCCGGAGGTGCTCGCGGGTCTGCGCGAAGCCCGCACGTTGCAAGGAGCCACCCCGGGAGCCCTCGAAGCCTTCCTGGCGTTGCGCGGTCTGCGCACGTTGCCATTGCGCTATCGGGCGGCCTCCGACAACGCTCGCTACCTGGCGGAGCGATTGGGCGCGCATCGGGCGGTCACCTGGGTCCGCCAGGTGGGGCCGATGGTCAGTTTCGTGGTGGAGGGAGGCGCGCCGGCAGCCGACGCCGTCTGCGATCGCGTGCGTCTGGCAGTGCCGGCCACCAGTCTCGGCGGAGTGGAAACCACCCTCGAGCGACGGCAGAAGTATCCCGGCGACGCCGCCGTCGATCCCGGCCTCGTGCGGATGAGTGTGGGCATCGAGTCACCCGAGGACATCTGGGCCGATCTGATGCAGGCTCTCGCCTAGGTCGCGCCGACGTTCGGTGAGCCCGGAGCGTTAGCGTTCCGGTCATGGGTGACTCGATCCTCGACGTCGATCTGCTGGCTTTCGAGCGAGGAGATCGGAACGCCCGGGCGGCCGTGGTCGACGGAGTCCGTCGCAGCCTGACCACCGGATTCGTCTACACGAGCAGCGATCTTTCCGACGATCTCCTCGACACCGCCTACGGGATGCTGGTCGACTTTTTCTCACTCGACCAAGAGACCAAGCAGAAGTTCGTGGCTCCGGGTTCGCACGGCCAGACCGGGTACACGGGTCTGTTGGTCGAAACCGCGGCCAGCAGCGACAAACCCGACTGGAAGGAAATGCTCAACTGGGCGTCGCCGATTCCGTCGGGACATCCCCTGCGCCGCCGGTTCCCGGGTTCGTATCCCGATCAGTTGCTCCCCGATGCGGCGGTACCGGGAATCTCGAAGGTTCTGTACCAATTCCACGACGCCATCGCCGATCTTCAGAAGCGTTTCCTGCGGGTCATCGCCGTCGGCATCGGATGTCACGAGACATTCTTCGACGACATGGTCACCGATGGCCCGACGCTGACGCGGGCCATCCGGTATCCCTCCATGAAGGATGCGCCGGCCGGCGGACACATCTGGGCCGGCGCCCATGGGGACATCAACCTCATCACCGCTCTGCCTCGGGCCTCGGCGCCGGGTCTGCAAGTGGAAGTGGACGGAGTGTGGGTGGACGCCATCCCACCGGACGGCAAGGTCATCATCAACACCGGCATCATGCTCGAACGTTTGACCAATGGCATCCTGCCCGTGGGCTGGCATCGGGTCATCGCCTCGCCCGGATTCGAGGGTGAGCGCTACAGCGTGGTGCAGTTCTGCCATCCGCGTCCCTGGACCATGCTCGCTCCGGTACCGGCTTGCTGCACACCGGACAACCCGCCGCGCTTTTCCACCATCAGTGCCGCCGACGCCCTGGACGAGGTTCTGTATCAGATCAATCTCATCGAGGACGCCCGGCGCGTGGCCGACTGATCCGTCGGAAATCGATGATGGAGGATCAGGAGAGTCCCAAGCTTGCGACGCGAGAACTGGCTCTGGCGGTCGACATCGGCGGGACCAAGATGGCCGTGGGCCTGGTGACCCGCAAGGGTGAATTGCTCGACCGCGACATAGTGCGTACCGATGCCGACAAGAACGCCGTCGATCTCTTCGAGAGTCTGCGGCAGATCATCGTGCGACAGATGGATCGGGCGGCGGAGCGTCACCGTGGACAGGTGGTGGTGGTGGGAATCGGCTCGGCCGGACCCATCGAGACCGATTGCGCCACCATTTCACCTCTCAACATTCCGGCGTGGAAGGGTTTCCCGCTGCGTTCGCGAATCGCCGAGATCGTCGAGACTCCGGTGTTCGGCGATCTGGATGCCAAGGCTTTCGCTCTGGCCGAGGGCTGGTTGGGGGCGGCCCGTGGCGAGACCAATTTCGTGGGGATGGTGGTCAGCACCGGCGTCGGCGGAGGCATCGTGCTCGACGGACGACTTCTCGACGGGGCGTCGGGCAATGCCGGCCACATCGGCCACATCATCGTGAACCCGCAGGGAAATCGCTGCGGGTGCGGAGCGCGCGGCTGTCTGGAAGCCGAGGCATCGGGAACGGCCATCGCCGCCATCTCGGGCCGCTCGGCCACCGAACCCTCGTACGAGATCATGCAGCGCACCGGACACATGGTCGGTCTGGCCGTGGCCAGTGTGTGCAATTTCTTCGATCTCCGTTTGGCGGTCGTCGGGGGATCGGTGGCACTCGGCTTCGGACCGACTTTCTTCCATGCCGCGCAGCTCACCCTCGATCGCCATTGTCGTCTGGCGTACTCCCGCGGGGCGCGGATCGTTCCCGCCCGACTCGGCGATCAGAGTCCCTTGATCGGGGCCGCCGCCGTCGGATGGCGCCGGTTGAACCAGAGCGCCGAGACTCAACCGCCCAGCCAGCGGTAGATCCGCTCGGCTGGTCCTCGTCCGAGGCGATGATGCCACCAGGCGGCCGCGGCGATGGCCAGGATCCAGTAGCCGACAGCCACGAGCAGTGCCGCCCCCAGGCCGGTGGCCGTGAACCATCCGAACCATTCCACGACTGCGTAGTAGAACAGGATGTGCCCGAGGTAGAGGCTGAGCGTCATCTGGCCGGCCCGTTGCAGCGGGCGCACCATCCGTGAACCTCGAAACGTCTCGGCCAGACGATTCAGCACCAGAACTGCAAGTACTGCGATTCCGGCGGTGCTCACGACGTAGAGCAGACCGCGACTGTTCGGATCCATGGCGGTGAGCACGTTCATCAACGCGTCATCGCGCCGATCCCGAACAGCGGTGGCCAGACCGTAGGACATGGCTACCGCTCCGAGGGCCGCGACGGCGAGTGGACCGGGACGGCTGGTGAGGCGGGACCAGTTCCGTCCCATGATCATGCCGATGCAGAAGAAGGCCAACCACGGGCAGAGCGGATGGGTGTATCCGATGACGACGCGAAAGAAGAAGTCGCGGAGCGAATCGATCTCGGCCGGATTCATCCAGGCGGTGGAGAATCCGTCCAGTTCCCGTTGTCGTCGCCACGTGGCCACGCCCACGGCCGCCGCCGTGGCGACTGCAGCCAGCGCGGCCAGGTGACGACTCCGCAATCGGTACAAGACGGCGGCGCAGACGAAGTAGGCGCCGTAGTAGAAGAGAATGGTTCCGGGCCACGCTTCGTTCACGAAGTACCCGACGGCCAGCAGGAACAGGCCGCGCCGCACCAGGCGGGCGCCGTGGGGACGATCGCTGCTGGTGAGAAAGACCGCTGAGATCCCGGCGATGACCACGAACGTGGCGGCGAATCGGGTGGTGAGCACTCCGGTCCGGATGTCGAAGATGCGGTTCAGGAGGTCATCGGGCGGCGCGTCCGGACCGCGGAAGTTCATCATCCCGTGGTAATTCATGACCACCACGCCGATGAGAGCCACGGCTCGAGCGACATCGAGTCCGATGGTGCGCTCGCGACCCGACGAGGTCCGGCCGGCCGGCGGATGGTCGAACGGTGTCGTCGGATCGGAGGACGACATGGCAGTCGGACTCAGGTCCACGCGATGCAGTCGACGGTGGTGGTGGTCAAGGGCCGCTGGACGTCGATCGAATCGCCGACGTCCGGAGCGGCCTCGGACTCGGGAACGAAGCACATCGACGTGTGCATGTGGGGTGGCTCCACCAGGTCGAGCCGTCGTCGTCGGAAATGGAAGGGACTGCGTCCGTCGGACAGGGGAGTGACGCCGTGGGCCGATCCGCAGCCGACCATCACCAGGTAACCGTCACCGGACACCGCGGTGCCGCGATAGCCCACTGCGGTTCCGGCGCCGACCGCCACTCGATCGAGAACCTCGGCCCGGAGGGAGAACATCGACTTGTCGCCGTGCCAGAGCGCGGTCCCGAGGCGTAGATGCCAGTTCCGTGACGGGTGGGCGTCTCGCAAGGCGAGATAATCGTCCACATCGATGTGGCTCACCCAGATGGCCAGTTCGGGGTCGACGCCAGCGGCGTCCAATGATCCGACCAGCGTGTCGATCTCCTGTCGATGGTCGCCGCTGGTACCGGCCAGCGGGGGATGGATGGACATACCGGAGATCTGCAGATCGTGATCGCGACAAGCCGCCACGAGTGTCGGCGCGCGGTCGGCTTCGATGCCGTAGCGGTGCATGGACGAACGCACTTTGACCAGGACGCGGCGACCGGGTCGATCCGAAGCGGCGCGGACGTGGTCGGGCGAGCCCACGCTCAAGATGGCATTGTCGCGCAGCGGAAACGGGAGATCCAAAGTGGGGGTGAGGACCACCGCCGAGTAATTGGAGGGGATGTCGGCCACTTCGTGGATGGTGCCGACGGCCATGATCGGAGCGAGGGTGGCGGCGCGCTCGGCCAACCAGGCCCGTCCGAATCCGTAGCCGTTGCCCTTGACCACTGGGACCAGACCGGGGACCCGGGCGGCCAGGGTGTCCACGTGCCGGTTCCAGACCGCGGAGTCGACGGTCAAGGTCAAGGTCACGATCCGACGATACCCAGGGGTCGGACCGTCGCCGGGCCGAAAATACGACTTGTTGAGTCGGGAATTCTCCCCTAGCCTCACCCCATGGCGCAACGTGACAAGACAGGCATCTTCGGCTTCCCAGCCACCGTCAACGAGGTCTCGGCCCGTCTGGTGGCCACCGGCGTGGTGGCTCAAGCCGCGCTGTTCCTGGTCTGGCGGCAGTGGTGGTTGCTCGTTCCCCTGGCCTACGGCTTCGTGGCTCGGGTGCTGTCCGGTCCCACCCTCAGTCCTCTCGGGCAGTTGGTGACCCGGGTGATCACACCTCGACTCGGTTTCGCCGAACGCATCGTTCCCGGACCGCCGAAGCGTTTCGCCCAGTCCATTGGAGCCGTCTTCTCGGTCGGCGCCCTGGTGGCCTGGGGACTCGGTTCGTCGACCGCGGCCGTGATCTTGATGCTCGGACTGCTGGTGGCGGCCAGTCTCGAAGCCTTCGTCGGTTACTGCGTGGGCTGTGCGATCTTCGGCGTGCTGATGAAGACCGGCATCGTGCCCGAGTCGGTGTGCGAGGCCTGTCAGGACATCTCGCGCCGGTCACCCGTGCCGAGCTGAGCGTCGCCGAGACGCGGTCGGATCACATCCAGGCGACGGGGGCGCGCGCCTCCGGTCCAGACTCCGGCTCCGTAGGCCAGGTCGTCGGACCAGCGCGCCAGCACGTAGGTCACCGGATCCAGGGTCGAACGTCGTTCGCGCCACTGCCACAATCCGGGAAGGACCACGGCCGCCATCCACAGACGAGGTGCTCGACGGGTGACGAGGCCAGCCAGAGCGAGAAGAGGCCACCAGACCCGGGACATGGCGCGAGCCACGCTGCGTCCCGCCTGGAGATGACCCGCCGCCACCGTGTGGATGACGATGCGATCGATGCCGGACGTGTCCCGACCGAGTTCGCGTCCCAGAGATCGGCGTAGTCGGACCGCCGGCACGCCGGCGAGGATGCCGGCCACGACGGGGAATCCTCCGAGCAACGCGATCCAGGGCGCGGCGGTCCAAGCCGACCAGCGCAGTGGAGCCAGGGCTCCGGGGTGACGTTCTTCGAGAGGGGCCGCTGATGTCCCGTAGTGGAAGCGTTGTCGCCACATGTCCGGCCAGGTGGAGCGCGGGCGATGGTGGACGACCACGTCGGGTTCGTAACGACAGCGGACGCCGTCGGCATCGAACCGCCAGACGAGATCCACGTCCTCGCCGAAACGCAGACGCGCGTCGAATCCACCGTGCCGACGAAAATGCGCCGTTCGCACCATGATCACCGCGCTCGGGACGTAGGAGAGCCGACCGCCTCGGTGGAGTCGGGCCGGATGCGGCCCCATGTCGAGAGGCGAGTCGGTCATCTCGTAGCGAGCCAGAACGGACGCACCGGGGATCGAGGCGACCCGCGGGGCCACGAGACCCACCTGATGGTCGTCGAAATGTCCGAGCAATGGTGCCCACGTCTCGGCACCACCCGCCGGGATCACCACGTCGGCATCGATGAAGAGGATGAACTCGGTGTCGGCCAGAGCGGCTCCGGCATTGCGGGCCGCCGCCGGTCCGAGAGAAACATCGTGACGCAGGAAAGTCACGCCGTCACGCGCTGCGATGGGCGGTGAGGATCCATCGTCCACCACCACGACCCGTGCGACCGGAGGCAGTGACGTCAACAGCTCGTCGAGATCGGGAGCGTCCCGGACGGGAAGGACCACCGTGACCTGGTCCAGGGAGGCCGAGTGATCGACGAAACGTTCGTGGATGGCGTCGGCTTTCAGAAGTCGGTCGAGAAGGGTTCGATGAATGTCGGACACGGGCGTCGACGACTCCAAGGCGTCGAGCAGCGGACGTGCTCGGGCCGTGAAGCGGAACATTCGCAGAGGCCAGCCGGCGAGCACCGTGTCGCGAGATCGCCACCAACTGGCGTCGACGATGAAGCGACGATCGCTCATCGGATGTCGGGTCCGCCATCGATGGCGGCCAGCAGAGCGGACGTCCAGCGATCGAGCAGGGCCGATCCGATGGTGGCATCGGCCCCGCGAGGATCACCGAGGACGCCGGAGGGACTGACGGCCCGCAGTCCGTCGGTGCGCAGTCGGGACATGAGAGTCGAGATCGGTTCGCACACTCCGGCCCGGAGCAGGTCGACGCGCACCTGATCGGGGGCCAGGGCCAACATCACCGAGGTCTCGATCCGTCCGGCATGGGTGTCGCATTCGTCCTCGAGGGGAGGAGACCAGAATCGGACGTCGTGACCTTCGGCGCCGAGGGTGCGGCGTGCTCGATCGATGGCATCCGAGTTGCCGCCGTGCCCGTTGACGAAGAGCACCCGACGCGCCCACGTCGCCGAGCGGACGATCTCGATCATCAGCGCCGCCGTGGTCTCGGTCCCTGCCGACAGGGTCCCTGGAAATCCGGAATGCTCGCCACTGGCGGTCACGGTGAGTGCCGGACCGAGGACGGCATCGGAACGGGTGGCGACGACGCGCCTCGCCAGTTCGGCGGCGATGCGGGTGTCGGTGTCGAAGGGCAGATGAGGACCGTGTTGCTCCCAGGAGCCGACGGGAACGACGAGGAGATCCCTGGAGCTCACGGCTCGAGGTAGTTCCACTGGCGGAGTGCGGACACGATGCGCTCGGCCGCCGGACGCGGTTCCAGGTGGACCACTTCACCGTGACCTTTGGCGGCCGAGGTGTCGGTGACCATCCGGACTCGATCGAGGGCCCGATCGCCGCGCGGAGCCGGAACCACCCGGGCCCGAGGACGGAACGGCCGGGTGGTCCCGACCTCGACCACGGCCGGTGGGGCGGCGAGCGGCGGTTGGTCGACCGGAATCTCGGCCCGAGATGCGGTCATGGTGTCGCGCAGAGGGGCGCGTCGCAGTCGAGCCGTGGAACCCTCGACCGAGAGCACGGCCGGCCCGCGGATCTCGAGCACCTCGCGACGACCGCCATCCAAACGGCGTCTGACCCGCAGCGGATCGTCCGACCGTTCCGGGAGATCCACGGCGATCAATCCCAGGGCCTGGCCGTAGTCCAGCTCGGCGGCCAGGAAGGCCGGCACCGAACCCGAGCCGCGGTCGGACGAATAGTCACCGCACCAGACGAATCGGCAGTCCGCAACCGCCGATCGCAAGGCCGCCGCGACCGTGGCACTCGGGACGTCGGCATCGAGTTCGATGCGTCGAACCTCGTCGACTCCGACCGCCAGGGCCTCGCGCAGGACGGTGTCGGCGCCCATCGGCCCGGCGGTGACGGCGCGCACCGTCTCGCCAGTGCGCGCCGCGGTGGTCAGGGCCAGTTCGAGTGCGGCCTGGTCGGCATAGGAGAGTTGTACGAATCGCTCGTCGCGATCGTCACCGAGCGACCACTTCAGACAGACGGCGATCATGTGCGATGGAAGACGATGCCATATCCACCGTCGGGATAGGTCCAGGTGATGGCACCGTCGCGGTTGCACACCATGTAGCAGGTGCCGCATTCGAAGCAGTTCTCGTAGTTGAAGAGAATGCCCCCGTCGCTCGTGGGGACGAACAGGTTGGCCGGGCAGGCCACCACGCATTCCCTGGTCGTGCAGCCCCGACAGGTGTCGCCGTTGACGGTGATATGTGCCCGCTCGTGGATGCGGAACTCGGCGGTCGACATCCGCTCGTCGAAGGGGATGGCGTTCCAGGTCGAATCGGATTCGATGCGGGCTCCCGTGGAGAACGTGTCCGTCATCCGAAACCTCTCATTCCCGTCCATCCGTCGCGGATCAAGTGGCGCCAGGATATGCCAGCTCGTTTGCGCTCCTCGCGCAGGATGCGTCGAAGTCCGGGTTTGGGTCGCGGATTGTCCACTCGGAACATGCGCTCCACCACCGAGGTGACGAATTGGGGATACGCGTGCTGCACCCGATCGGACAGGACGAGCCGGGGAATCTTGCGGAGCTTGCGGTGGTCCTCGAGGACGAAGGAGTTCTCGAGGAGAGACCTGTAGCCCGACAACCCGCGTCGGGACGTGTCACCAGCGGCGACGGCGGCGGCTGCGCTGCGTCCGGCGTACATGCCGCTCGCCATGGCGAAGTTCACTCCCTCGAGCCAGATACCGGCGGCCAGACACAGTGCGGCCGCGTCCCCGGCCACCAGCAGCCCATCGGCGACCATGGTGGGCATCATGTCGAGGCCGGCCTCGGGAATGACGTGGGCCGAGTACTCCAGGATCTCGGCCCCTTCCACCAGGGGCCTGATGGCCGGGTGATCCTTGAGGCCGGCGATGATGGCCTCCGGTCGACGGGATTGGGCGGCCAGTTTGGGCAGCTTCAGGACCACTCCGAGGGAGATGGTGTCCAAGTTCGTGTAGATGAAGCCGCCGCCGTTCACTCCCGAGGTTCCCCCGAGGATCTCGATGTCGACGCCGTGATCGTCGCGGATTCCGAAGCGGTTCTCGATGACGTCTCGGGGCAGCGAGAGCGTCTCTTTGACTCCGAGCGTGTAGTTGGCCGCGTCGGTCGACGGATACAGGCCGGCCTCCTTGGCGAGGAAGCTGTTGACACCGTCGCAGGCGATGACCACTTCGGCGGTGAGATCGCCGTCGGGACGATCGGTGCGGACTCCGGCGACCCGTCCGGCCTCGTCGCGAAGCAGGGAGGTCACGGTCGTGGCACAGATGAGTTCCGCTCCAGCCTCCACTGCTCGTTGTGCCAGCCAATGGTCGAAGTCGGGTCGGTAGGCCGTGGCTCCGTTGTAGGGCGGCCGCGACCAATTCTCGCTGCGGTAGTCGATGTTCAAGGCCCCGGTTTCGGAGAGCAACATGGTGGATCGGCGGACCACCCAGCGCTGCACCGGAGCCGTCGTCCACCAGTTCGGCACCAGCTCATCGAGGACTCGCGGGTAGACGACTCCGCCATACATGTTCTTCGAACCCGGGAACGGTCCGCGTTCGATGAGGATGACCCGCTTGCCGGCCTGTGCTGCGGCGATGGCCGCACAGGAGCCGGCAGGCCCGGCACCCACGACGATGACGTCGGCATCCTTCGCAGGAGTGTTCACGAGTCCGCATCCGATCCGAGCATCTCGGCGAGTTCGTCGAGAACCAGATTGGCATCGGCCACGATCGCCAGATCCGACATCTGCATCATCGGGCAGTGAGCGTCGGTGTTGACGCTGAGGATGTGATCGGGTCGTCCGAGGCCGCTGGTGTGCTGGACCGCTCCACTGATTCCGAAGGACAGATACAAGCGCGGATTCACCACCACTCCGGTGGTTCCGATCTGGCGGTCGTGGGTGGCCCAGCCGCGATCGGTGATCACGCGGGTGACCCCCATCGAGGCGTCGAGGGATTGCGCCACGCGATCGAGAATCGTGAAAGTCTCGGCCGACTGCAGCCCGGCTCCTCCGCCCACGATGCGTCGGGCCTCGGACAGATCCATGGTGGCGGCGTCGGGCGGAAGCACCTCGGTGGTCACCACCGAGGAGGCGGCCTCGATCGAGGGGACGAGGGCTGGTAGTTCGGTGATCAGCGCCGGCGCGTCACGATGGTCGACACCTCGACAGCCCACCTGCAACGTGCACACCGCCGGACCGGTGAGGGGGAGATCCGCGATCTGCAGTCCGCCGCCTCGAGTGACGCTCACGGCGTCGGAGTCCACGGCGACTGCTCCGCTGTGCAACGGGCGCCCGAGTCGGTGGGCCAGGATCGGGGCCAGATCCCGTCCGTCGGGGCTGGCGGGAAGGATGACGGTGTCGTCGATGCGCCCGGCGGCTTCGAGGGCTCCGACCACAGCGGTCGTCAACGCGGCAACGGACGGCCAGGAGTCGTCGGGGGACGGACCCACCTCGAGGGTCCAGATACGCGTCGCCACCCCGGACAGGATTTCGGCGGCGCGGCCCGTCCCGGACCCCACCAGCGCGATGTCACCACCGGCTTCACAGACCGCTTCTTCGGCCCCGGCCGGCACCGAACCGGAACGAATGAGGGCGACCGCGATCATGCTCGCTCAGATTACGTCCGTCAGCCCTGGCCGGCACCGTTCGAGCCGGCATCACTCGGGCCGAGGCGAGCGCAACTACCGCTGTCCGAGCGTCTTCTCGATGGACTTCAGTTGTTCGACCACCCGGTCCGTTTCGGTGCGATGTTCATGGACCAGTCGCACCAGCCAGAAGCGCAGAAAGCGGGCCATCGAGTAGCGCACGAAGAGCGCCGTCCCGGCGATCACCAACGCCAGGCCGATCAAGGTTCCAGTAGCCAGAAAGGCCACCTGATCGCCGGTGTCGCTGGTGCCGCTGGCCTGGAATCCGCCGAAGATCGCCAGGCCCACACCGGCCAGCAGGGCCACGACCCCGAGCACCAGGAGCAATCGCTCGCGATCGGCGCGCGCCCCGCGCAACTTCATCTCGGCGATCTCTTCGGTGAAGGTCTGGATTCGGTCTTCGTTCATGGTCCTGTTCGTTTCCGAGTGATGATGCGGGCCGCACGGGACGGGTGGTGGTCACGGTAGCCCAAATCCCGTCCACCCAAGATGGTGAGGTGTCCGTCAGGGGCCGAGGTAGGCCCCAGCCAGTACATCGTCGCCGATGTCGGCGGCTCGTCCGGTGACCTGGACGCGACCCTGGGCGATCAGGACGGCCTGATCGGCGATTCCGAGCACGGTGCGCGCGAACTGCTCGACGACGAGGACCGACACACCATGGGCGGCGATGGCGGCCACTTGTTCGTAGAGTTCGGCCACCACGATCGGGGCCAGCCCCATGGACAATTCGTCG
Organism: Actinomycetota bacterium; assembly: GCA_046082625.1. Classification (GTDB taxonomy): domain Bacteria; phylum Actinomycetota; class Acidimicrobiia; order Acidimicrobiales; family Ilumatobacteraceae; genus Casp-actino8. Next base: position 21,605 of record JBJTYE010000156.1, read on the forward strand.
AGCAGCAGGACGGCAGGGTCGGTGGCCAGCGCCCGGGCGAGCGAGAGCATCTGCTGCTCACCTCCCGACAAGGTGCCGGCCAGTTGTTGCCGTCGCTCGGCGAGTCGGGGGAAGCGTTCGTAGGTCCGTTCTTCGATCTCGTTCAGTCGTCGACCCATGTAGGTGGCCATCAACAGGTTCTCGCGCACCGTGAGATTGGGAAACACGCCGCGACCTTCGGGAATGGTGCACAGTCCGGCCCTGGCCAGTGCATGGGCCGATGCGCCGGTGACATCGCGTCCGGCCACGACGATGTGTCCTGAGGTCGGCTTGAGCAGTCCGCTCAGCACTTTGATGGTGGTGCTCTTGCCTGCGCCATTGGGTCCGAGAAGGGCGACGACTTCACCGGTGTTCAAAGTCAGGTCCACCCCGTGCAGTACTTCGATGGTTCCGTATCCGGCGTGGATGCCGCGCAGCTGGAGAATCGGAGCGTTCATGAAGCCCCCAGGTACGCCGAGAGCACGAGCGGGTTCTCCTTGATGGCCGATGGTGTCCCGTGGGCGATGATGACTCCCAGGTCGAGAACGAAGATCTCGTCGCAGACCCGCATCACCAGTCCCACATCGTGCTCCACCAGGAGAACGCCCAGACCTTCGGCCGCCAAGGCGCGCAAGAGGGCTCCGAGATGTTCGGTCTCGGCCTCGTCGAGTCCCGAGGCCGGTTCGTCGAGCAGAAGCAGTCGGGGTCTGGTGGCCAGCGCGCGGGCGATCTCGACCAGACGCGCCGAGCCGGTCGGCAGATCCCCGGCCGTGCGGTCGGCGAGATCGGCGATTCCCACCCGTTCCAGGATCGAGTTCACCCAGGTCTTCGTATCGGGTACCCGCGCCAGTTCCGCTGCCACGCGCACGTTGTCCCGTACCGACAGTGATCCGAAGAGTTCGAGTCGTTGGAAGGTACGGGCCACGCCGAGTCGAGCTCGTCTATGGGGGGAGATGTGGGTCACGTCGTTTCCGTCGATCGACACCGATCCGGAGGTCGGTACCTGGATGCCGCTGATGACGTTGAACAAGGTCGTCTTGCCTGCACCATTGGGGCCGATCAGTCCGGTCACCAGTCCGGCAGGAACGGAGATCGCCACACCCCCCAGGGCCATGACACCGCCGAAGCGAACTCTGACGTCGTGGGTTTCGAGCAACGCCGTCACAACGTGACCCCCAGACGACGTTCGGCCAAGGTGATCTCGGCGTCGCTGAAGGGTTCGGCGAGTCCGACGAGGTCGGGTGAGTCGCGATGCAGACGCGGGGCGGTTTCCAGCGTCCGCCTCGCTCCGAGGCCGAACACGGCGATCAGGAAGATCATGGCGATGAGCCGTTGTCCGGTGGCATCGAGAGCGGTCGCCCAATCGACGCCCGCGGCGACCACGAGTCCGATGACGAGCAGGGCCGTGGCCGTGATCCGTCGGCGCGGGGAACCGCTGGTGAGATCGACCAGATTCGGTGTCACCGCCAGGAACCAGAACATGGCTGCGACGAAGAACGACCAGTGGGAGATGATCTCGAGAGCGTTCAAGGCCCAGATTCCGATGCCACCGAGGGCCGACGCCGCCAGCAGGGACCAGCGTCCCTGAAGGGAGCGGAAGTTGTCGGCGGTTTGCGAGGCCGCTCCACTGGGATTGCGGCCGAGGGTCACGCCGATGAGACCCGGCCCGACCTTGGTCCAATTCCTGACCGAGGGGACCACGGTGGCCAGCACCGAGTTCCCGCCCAGCAGGAAGCCGCCGAACAATGCTCCCGCGACAGTCCCCACTCCACCGACCACGGCCAAGAGAACGAGCGGAAGACTCTGCATGAAGTCGAACTGCTGCGGACTCACTTTGTCGCCGGCCAACGCGCCGGCGATGGCCGCGATGCCGGCCGAGATGGCGAAGGCCAGAACCTTGGCCCGGGTCAGACTCATGCCCAACGTTGCCGCCGCAGCCGGCGAGTCCTTCAGAGCGATCAGTTGACGTCCCAGTCGGCTGCGACGCAGTGCCACGACGCCGAGACCGAGCAGCGAGAAAGCGCAGGCCGCCAGGATCAGTCGGCCTCGCGGACTGTCGATGGTGATCAATGGCAGGTCCAACACCGGCACGTCGATGTTCCCGGTCTGGAACGTCTGACGTTGGTTGAACACCAACTTGGTCACCAACACGGCGAAGGCTGCGGTGGACAAAGCCAAATAGATCCCCGAGAGGCGGAGAGCCGGAAGTGCCACCACGGCACCCACCACGGCCACGATGGCCACGGCCGCTGCCAAGGTGAGCAGGTTCCCGTCCCCGGGAAGTTTGGACATGGCGATGGCTCCGAGTCCGGTGAAGGTGAGCGGTGCCAGGGACATCTGACCGGCGTAACCAGTGAGGGGCACCAGGGAGAGCGCGGCGATGGCGAAGGTGAAGGCGTTCAACAGCAACAAGGTGTTGGAGCGCGTGAGCATTCCGGAGATCCCGACGGTGGCCACCACCAACGCCACTGCGCCGAGCACTGCCGTACTCCATTCGGGAACGCGATTCTCTTCGCGAAAGCGGGCGGTGCCGGTGCGCAGACGGGTCTGGGGCCGCGTCAAGAGGGCGATGAAGAGCACGATGGTGGGAATCGAGGCCCGTAGTCCGGACAGTCCGAAGCCGAACACGCTCTGCGGGAACCAGGTCTCGTCCGAGAGCATCAGGTAGTAGGCATCGAGCAGTCCGAGCAGTGCGGCCCCGAGGAAGGTGAGCGGCAGGTTGCGGAGCCGTCCGATGATCGCTGCGGCGTAGGCATTGATCACCAGCAGCACCAAGGGCTCGATGTTGAGTTGCTGCTCCCCGGCCAAGAGGATGCCGGCCAGTCCGGCCAGGCAGGCACTAGTGGCCCAGGCGAACATGGCCACGTGATCGGGCCGAGCACCGTTCAACTCGACCAGATTGCGATCGTCGACCACGGCTCGCATGGCCACGCCCATGCGGGTCCGGAACAGCACCAGTCGCAAGAAGACGGCCACCAACACGGCACAGCCGAAGGTGATCAGCTTGTGCCAACTCACGTTGACGCCCCCGAGGGATACGATGTTGCCGTCGAAGAACTTGAGGAATGCCGTGCGGCTGGCATCGCTCGGCCAGATCCAATTGGCCAACCCGACCATGAAGGCGAAGAGCGCGACCGTCACCGAAAGGCGCACCACTTCAGTCGTGCCTTGGAGGCCGCGCATCACCAGACGTTCGGTGAGCATGCCGAACAGAGGGCAGAGCACGAAGAGCGTGATGATCAGCGCCAGAGGTGCCGGAACTCCCCAGTCGAAACGCAATTGCCAGTAGGTGAAGGCCGCCAACATCCCGGTGGCACCGTGGGCGAGATTGAAGATGCCCGAGGTGGTGTAGGTGACCACCAATCCGCTGGCGACCACGGCATAGATGGCCCCAGTCGACAGCCCGATGATGGTGAACGTCAGGAGTTCCTGCATCGGTCAGCCGATCCGAACCTTCATGACGGGACCGCGTTCGCGATCAATTGGGTCGCGACGGATCGACTCCGTTCGTCACATCGCCGAAATCACCGGTGATTTGCACCACACCAGCCGGATCGCAGTGCCATCCGTTGCCGTTGTCGTCGGCGGAGCCGATCTCGGGGAACAGGCGCGTCCATGTGCCGTTGCGGACTTCCATGATGATGGTGCAGGGAGGCGGAACGTTGGCCGACGGGTTGGTCTCGGCGTGCAATCCACCGCCGGTCCAGGAACTGATCTGCTTGCCCTGGGCCAGAACGCATTCACGCTCCAGCACGTTGCCATTGGCATCGAGGCAGGCATTGGCGGCCGTGACGAACAAGAGCATGGCCGACGTCGTCTGCAGACCGAGACCGGCGATGCGGCCTTCGGGGTTGTAGGTCGCCATCATGTCCAAGTAGTCGGTCATGGCCGGGAAGTCGGCGGCTTCCTCGAAGGGTGCGTACATGGTGCGAACTTTGAAGCCCTCGGTGGCCTCGGCGTTGCCGGGAGCGACCATGTCGGCGCTATAGAAGTTGGCATCGTTGAGGACGAGTTCGGGGACGTAGCCGACCTCGCGCATGGCCTTGTACAGCAGGATCAGATTGCCGGGTTCACCGACGAAGGACATGGCGGTGATGTTCTCGGACTTCAACTTCTGGGCAAAGGGAGCCCAGTTGGCTTCGCCCGCCGGGTTGTACGAGATCATGGTCGGTTCGCCGAATCCGCCCACTGCGTCCATGGTGGCCGCCAACTGATCGGCGACGCTCTTGGTGGTCAAGAAGTCGCCGTAGAAGATGGCGACCTTCTTGATCTGCTCCGGGTAGTTGTTCTTGGCCCAGATCAACCAGGTGGCCGGCTTGTCGTTGGCCGGGTTGGGGATGGGCTGGACCTTGCCATTGGCCATGGCCGCTGCCGCCGTCACGGTGTAGCCGGCGAAGGAGACCATGCCGCACTCGTGGAAACGCGGGTACATCTGGTCGTCGAAGACCCATCCACCGCCGACCATGGCGAAGACCTCGCTGCAAGCCTGTTCGATGGCCGGAGGCACGTTGAACAATTTGCCATCGAGGTCGACGATCTCGATCGGAAGACCGCGTACTCCGCCTTGTTCGTTGCACCACTCGGCGAAGGCTCGGGCGGCATCGAGCATTTCGATGGTCAGCCCGGGCACTGCCTCGTAGCCGTGATCGCTGGCGGCACCCAACTTCAGAGTCGGTCCACCGTTCTGGCCATCGGCGATGGTGGGAACGCCGGCTTCGGTGGCCGGACCGCATGGACTCGGCAGGTCACCGAACAAAGTTCCACTCGGGGCATCGGTCGTGTCGGGAGCTTCGGTCGAGGACGTCTCCGGAGCAGTGGTGTCGCCCGCCGAAGTGCTCGACGAATCTTCGCGGTTGGAGCACCCGGCTGCGGCCGCCAGGGCCACGATGCCGATGATCCCCACTGAACGACGGACTGATCGACGGAAACTCCCCATGACGCCCCCCTCAGGTCACGACGAGCCCTCCGGCTCGTTGCCGGAACACTAGCAACGGCGACCACGCGAGCAGAAGGGGGCTTTCGCTCGCACACGTGCCGCTGCGAGCGGGACGCGTCTGCGAATAGGACACCCTGTTCGAGGCGTGATAGGAAATTCACGTGGCCGAGCAGTCGAATTGGTCCAGGGAGGACGGCACATTCGTCGCTCCGCTGGTGGTGTCGTATCCCTACAGTCGAACGGTCGGGACGCAGTTGTCCCGGTTCTTCACCTCGCTGATGGAGGGTCGTCTCGAAGGCACCCGCGGCAGTGACGGGCGGGTGTACTTCCCGCCGGCCGAATTCGATCCGCTGACGGGGGACCGGTTGACCGACTGGGTGAGCCTCTCCGAAGAGGGAAGCGTCACCAGTTGGACGTGGCAGGCCCTGCCCGAAGAGGGGCATCCGCTGGACCGAGCCTTCGCCTGGGCGCTCGTGGTTCTCGACGGCGCCGATGTTCCGGTATTGCACGCAGTCGATGCCGGCGACCCGACTCGGATCGCCACCGGATCCCGGGTGCGGGTCCGTTGGGCCGAGGAGAGAACCGGCGGTATGACCGACATCGCCTGTTTCGATCTCCTGGAAAGCGGAAAGGCTGGTGGCGGATCATGAGTGAGGCCGACGGAATCGTTCGATTGCGACAGCCCATCGCCGTGACCTATCGATGGTCAGCGGGACCCAATGCGTCCAGTCATCTCGAGGGGCTGATCGACGGCCGCTTGATCGGCAAGCGCTGTCCCTCGTGCACTCTCGTCTACTTCCCTCCCCGCAACGGTGTGTGTCCGAAGTGCGCACGCAATCTTGGTGAAGACGTCGAAGTCGGGCCGAAAGGAACCATCACCACGTTCTGCGTGGTGAACGTGCCCTTCCTCGGCCAGAAGATCAAGCTGCCCTACGTGGCCGCCCAGATCCTGCTCGACGGCGCCGACATCTCGATGCAGCACCTCATCCAGGAATGCGAAGCCAGTGACGTGCGGATCGGCATGCGGGTGGAGCCGGTGTGGAGGGACCGCAGCGAATGGGGTCCGACGTTGGAGAGCATTCAGCATTTCCGTCCCACCGGTGAACCGGACCGGGACCTGGGTCAGGAATCGGGAGCCAGCTGATGGCACGCACATCGCGACGCGACGTGGCCATCGTGGCCACCGCGCAACGTCCGTACGAGATCGGCAGCAGTTTCACCTCCGTGGAGCTGCTCCTCCCGGTGATCGAACAGGCCATCGTGGCCGCTGGCGTGAATCGCACGGACGTCGACTTCTGGTGCCACGGAAGTTGCGACTACATGAGCGGACAGCCCTTCAGCTTCGTGGCGGCCGTCGACGCCATCGGAGCCTGGCCGCCGATCGTGGAAAGTCACGTGGAGGCCGACGGTGCACTGGCCCTCTACGAGGCCTGGGTCAAGATCCAGACCGGTGAAGCGGACCTGGCGGTGGTGTTCTCCAACGGCAAGACCACCTCGGGTCCCATCGATCGGATCCTGACCCTGCAGGCCGATCCGTACTTCGTGGCCCCACTGTGGCCCGGATACACGGCCATGGCGGGACTCCAAGCGCGGCTGTGTTTGGAGAGCGGTGTGGTCAGCGAACGGGCCATGGCCGAGGTGGCACTTCGCAGCCACCAGGACGCCCGCACCAACCCGATCGCCAATGCGCACGGAGGCCTGCTGTCGGCGACCTCGGTGGACGACCTGTTGTCTCGACCGTTCACCATGGATCCCTTGCGCCGCCACGACTGCGGCATTCCGGTCGATGGAGCCAATGCGGTGGTCCTGGCCGCCGGTGAGACGGCCCGACGCCTGAGTGAGCGACCGGCCTGGATCCGCGGTATCGACCACCGCATCGACACCCAGCGTCTCGGAGCCCGGTCGATGACCACCAGTGATTCGGCGCGCATCGCCGCGGCCCGTGCCGGCGCGGGTGACGACCGTATCGACGTGGCCGAACTCCACGCTCCGTATTCGCATCAAGAACTGCTGTTGCGCTCGGCCATGGGAATCGGCGAGGCCACGCGAGTCAATCCGAGCGGCGGTGCCTTGGTGGCCAATCCGGCCATGGCCGCTGGTCTGGCCCGTTTCGCCGAGGCCGCCGAGCGCATCATGTCCGGAGATGCCGATCGGGCGTTGGCTCACTGCACGAGTGGTCCGTGTCTGCAACAGAACCTGGTCTGCGTCATGGAAGGTGAGTGACATGTCCGAACGTTGTGCGGTCGTCGGAGTCGGTCAGACCAAGCACTCGGCCTGTCGGGCCGATGTCTCGATCGCCGGTCTGGTGCGCGAGGCCGTGGACCGGGCCTTGTCCGATGCCGGAATCACCATGGCCGATGTCGACGCCATCGTCATCGGCAAGGCTCCCGACATGTTGGAGGGTGTGGTGATGCCGGAACTGTGGCTGGCCGATGCCCTGGCTGCTCATGGCAAGCCGGTCTTCCGCGTGCACACCGCCGGTTCGGTGGGTGGTTCGACCGCCATCGTGGCCGCGCAACACGTCATGGCCGGGATCCACGGCACGGTGCTGACACTCGGTTTCGAGAAACAGAGCGACGGCAATGCCATGTGGGCACTCAGCGTGCCCATTCCCTTCGGGATGCCGGTGCATGCAGGAGCCGGCGGCTACTTCTCGCCGATCGTGCGCGGTTACATCAAGCGATCGGGAGCCCCGTCCCACATCGGTGCGATGGTGGCGGTGAAGGACCGGACCAATGCTTGCAAGAATCCGTATGCCCATCTGCACGAACCAGACTGGACTTTGGAGAAGGCTCTCGAGACCCCGATGCTCTGGGATCCCATTCGCTTCATCGAAACGTGCCCCTCGAGCGACGGGGCCATGGCACTGGTCCTGATGAGCGAGGAGCGGGCCGATCGTCATGCCGGCCCCAAGGCCTGGGTTCACGCCACGTCGATGCGCAGCGAGCCCACGGCATTCGCCGGACGCGAACAGGTCAGTCCGCGGGCCGGTGAGATGTGCGCCGAGGATCTGTGGCGCAAGGGCGGCATCACCAATCCGGCTGAACAGATCGACGTGGCCGAGATCTACGTTCCCTTCGCCTGGTTCGAACCGATGTGGTTGGAGAACTTGGGCTTCGCGCCGCGGAATCAGGGATGGCGCATGGTCGAGGACGGCGCGACCGAGATGACCGGGTCGCTCCCGATCAATCCCTCCGGCGGTGTCATGTCCACCAATCCCATCGGCGCCTCGGGCATGATCCGTTTCGGTGAGGCGGCCATGCAGGTCATGGGCAAGGCCGGTGAACATCAGATCGATGGGGCTCGCCGCGCTGTCGGCCACGCCTACGGCGGCGGGAGTCAATTCTTCGCCATGTGGCTGGTGTCCTCCGACAAGCCCTGACGTCGGGCTTCCCAGTCAGGTGCGCGTCCACACCGCCGGACGCTTCTCGGCGAAAGCCCGCGGACCCTCCTTGGAGTCGTTGGTGGAGAAGATCGGCCAACCGATTTCGAATTCGCGTGCCAGGCCCTGTGTCTCGTCGAGTCCGGCGGTCTCCTGGACCGATTTCAGAATGGCTTCGACCGCCAGGGGACCATTGGCGCAGATGAGATCGGCCAGTTCCCGGGCCTTGTCGAGTGCTCCGCCATCGGGCACCACGTGTCCGATGAGTCCGATGGACTTGGCCTCGGCGGCCGTGTAGGCCCGCGCCGTCAAGAGCATCTCGAGTGCATTCGTGTAGCCGATCTGACGCGGGAGTCGGACGGTGCTTCCCCCGACCGGGAACAATCCGCGTCGGGCCTCGAAGACTCCGAACGTGGCACTTTCTCCGGCGACGCGGATGTGCGTGGCCTGCAGGATCTCGGTGCCACCGGCCACGGCGTATCCCTCGACTGCGGCGATCAACGGCTTGTGCAGTCGGTAGTGGCGCAGCAAGGCCTTCCAGTGGAGATCCGGATCAGCCGCCCATCGTTCTTGATAGGGATTGGGACCCGAATCGCCACCGGCTCGGGCCTTCAGATCCATCCCGGTGCAGAAGGAACCTCCCGATCCGGTGAGGATCGCGCAGCGCAGATCGTCGTCCTCGTTGAGACGCACCCACGCGTCGGCCAAGCCGACGATCATCGCCGGGCTGAGGGCGTTCTTGGCCTCCGGACGGTTCATGGTGACGATCAAGGTGTGACCGTGCTGTTCGACGCGGAGATGTTCGGTGCCCGACATGATGAGTTGCCGTCCTTCCTTGGCCCAGTGGTGCTCACATGTGCTAGCACACAGGTATGACGGCCTCCACCTTCAACCTCGCCGACCTCTTCGAAGCCGCGGCCGACGAGTGGCCGGACCGTCAATACATCATCGACGAACGGACGTCGCGGACCTTCTCCGAGATGGATGGTCGGGCCAACCAGTTGGCCCATCATCTGCGAGCCAATGGCGTGCGGCCCGGCGATCATGTCGGTATCTACGCCCTCAATCGCGTGGAATGGGTCGAAGCACTGTGGGCCATCTTCAAGATCCGAGCGGTATGGATCAACATCAACTACCGCTACGTCGAGGACGAGTTGGCCTACCTGTTCGGCAATGCCGATCTCACTTATCTCATTGTGGAGCCCGAGTTCGCCGAACGCGCCCGAGCGGTGGCGCGGGATCTTCCGCAACTGGTCATCGGACCGGAGTACGAAGCGGCCCTGGCCGCCCAGAGCACCACTCGCGACTTTCCGGCGCGATCCGATGACGATCTCTACATCCTCTTCACCGGAGGGACGACCGGTATGCCCAAGGGGGTCGTCTGGCGTCACGCCGACGTGGTGATGGCCCTCGGCGGAGGAATCGACATCACCACCAACACCAGAGTCGCCGGCCCTGAGGGTTTCGTGGAGAAGGGACGCAATGGCTTCCCGCTGGTCTCCTACCCGCTACCACCTCTCATGCACGGTGCCTCGCAGTGGAGTGTCATGTCCCAGAGTTTCATCGGCAACCGGGTGGTGCTGCGGGCCAAGTTCGATCCGGCCGATGCCTGGAAGACCATCGATGAGGAGAAGGCCAATCTCATCATGATCACCGGTGATGCCATGGCTCGCCCTCTGCTCGACTACATCGCCGAACATCGCGCCGACTTCGACCTGTCCAGTCTGTTCGCCGTCAGTTCGAGTGCCGTCCTGTTCTCGCAGACCTGCAAGGAGCAGTTCCTGGAGCTCTTTCCGAATCTGGTCATCACCGACGCCGTGGGTTCGAGCGAGGGCGGGGCCAACGGCATCACCATGGTCGGCAAAGGAGTGACCATGAAGGGCGGCGGCCCGACGGTCAAGGCGGCTCTCGATTCGGTGGTGCTCGGCGACGATCTGCGACCGGTGAAGCCCGGAGAAACCGGACGGCTGGCCCGCACTGGGAACATTCCGTTGCGCTACCACAAGGATCCGGACAAGACGGCCGCCACGTTCGTCACCGGTCCCGATGGAACGCGGTATTCGATTCCTGGAGACTTCGCCAAACTCGAAGAGGACGGTTCGATCACCCTCATCGGCCGCGGCTCGGTGTGCATCAATTCGGGAGGAGAGAAGATCTTCCCCGAAGAAGTGGAGAACGCTCTCAAGGCGCATCCCGAGGTCTTCGACGCCGTGGTCGTCGGAGTCCCCGACGAACGCTGGGGCGAACGGGTGGCAGCGGTCGTGCAGCCGCGACCCGGGCGGGTTCCGACCCTCGAGAGCATCCAGGAGCACTGCCGACAGCACGTGGCGGGCTACAAGGTTCCCCGCCAGCTCACCCTGGTGGATCTCATGGTGCGATCCCCGGCGGGCAAGAGCGACTACCGGTGGGCCAAGGAACGAGCCGTGTCCGACGCCGCCTCATGAGCGGTCCGCTGGCGGGAGTTCGCGTCGTCGAACTCGTCGGTCAGGGACCCGGGCCGTACGGCGCCATGATCCTGGCGGACCTGGGTGCCGACGTCGTCGCCGTCGATCGACCCGAGACCGCGGCCCGCGTCGACGCATCGCGTCGTGCCACCAATCCCATGATGCGCGGGAAACGCAGTGTGGCCCTCGATCTGAAGGACGCCGGAGATCTGGATCGGCTGCGGGCCTTGACGGATCGAGCCGACGTCCTCATCGATCCGTTTCGTCCGGGGGTGTGCGAGCGGCTCGGTATCGGCCCCGAGGATCTGTGCCTCCGAAACGAACGACTCGTCTACACCCGGATGACCGGTTGGGGCCAGGACGGTCCGTGGGCCCGCCGGGCCGGCCACGACATCGACTACATCGCACTTTCCGGTGCTCTGCACCTCATCGGGTACGAAGGTCAGCCGCCGACCATGCCCATCAATCTGCTCGGAGACTTCGCCGGAGGTGGTCTGGTGCTGGCCATGGGAGTGGCCAGCGCCCTCGTCGAACGTCAGGGCAGCGGGCGCGGTCAGGTGGTGGACGTGGCCATGGTGGACGGAGCGGCGATGATCCTCGGTCCCTTCTTCGCGGCGGCCGCCAACGGGTTCTGGGGGCCGCGCGGCACCAATCACTTGGACGGGGGCAACCACTACTACAACGTGTATCGCACCGCCGACGATCGGTGGATGGCGGTCGGAGCCATCGAGCCCCAGTTCTACGCCGAGTTGGTCGAGCGCCTGGGAGTCGTCGACGACGAAGTGCTCGGTGTGGCGAGACAGAACGATCGCGCGAACTGGGCGGCGGCCAAGGTGCGGATGGCGGAGATCTTCGCCGGTCGCACACGTCGGGAGTGGGAGGACGTCTTCGCCGAGTCCGACGCCTGTGTCGCACCGGTGTTGGAACCGACCGAGGTGGCCAGCCACCCGCACACCGCGCACCGAGCGGTGACGGTCGAGATCAATGGGGTTCTGCAGGCCCAGGCCGCGCCGCGGTTCTCCCGGTCACCAGCGGTCGCGGGAGTTCCGACCCATCCCGGTGAACATCGGGTGGACGACGTCCTGACGTCCTGGGCCTGACTCGCGTCGGCGAAAACTGACTCGCGTCGGCGACATTCGATCAGGAATCGTGTTCAGTCGTTCGGGACATTCGTATCGATTGCATCGGACGATCGAAGGAAAGATGACCACTTGCTTTCGATATTCGGGCCGTTATCGGTATTCTCGTTCCGATGTCGAACGAGCGCGTTGGACTTCCCGAGTGATGAAGCGCAAAGGTGAACACAGGTGGCTGGAACTACCGCTTACACGAATCTGAAGCCGCGCGATGTGTCACGGTTTCTGGCTCAAGCGACCTTCGGTCCCAACAGTGCCGAGATCACTCGAGTCCAGAGGATCGGGTACGGAGCTTGGTTCGACGAGCAGTTCGGTCTTTCGGCACAGACCGCCCATCAGCAGTACCTGGACACAGTGATCGGGGCTGGTACGTCACCGTCCGACAGCCATGTGGCGAACACGTTCTGGAAGCAGGCGACGATCGGAAGTGACCAGCTTCGACAGCGAGTCGCTTTCGCGCTCTCGCAGATCTTCGTGGTCTCCCTGCAGGACTCCACTGTGGCGCAGTTCCGCCGAGGGGTGGCCTCGTACCTGGACATGCTCGGGCGCGAGGCGTTCGGTACCTATCGTTCGCTGATCGAGTCGGTGGCTCGGCACCCGATGATGGGGATCTACTTGTCGCATTTGGCGAACCAGAAGGAAGACCCCACCCGCAATCGCGTCCCCGACCAGAACTTCTCTCGCGAGATCATGCAATTGATGTCGATCGGACTCTATGAATTGCAGCCTGACGGAACGCAACGACTGGTGTCCGGTCAACCGGTGGAGACCTACACCAACGACGACATCGTCGGGTTGTCGAGGGTCTTCACCGGGTTCAGTTGGGCTGGTCCGGACAAGATCAACGACCGTTTCTTCGGTCGGTCGAGTGCCCGCGACCCGAACCGTGACATCCTGCCGATGCAGTCGTATCCCCAGTATCACTCGATCTCGGAGAAGCGCTTCCTCGGTACGGTGATTCCGGCGGGATCCACCAATGCCGATGCCGACCTCGCCGTGGCCCTGGACCGGCTCGCCGCCCACCCGAACGTCGGTCCGTTTCTCGGCCGGCAACTCATCCAGAGGCTCGTGACCAGTAATCCGTCACCGGCCTACGTGGGCAGGGTGACCGCGGCGTTCGATGCCGGCCGATACACCTCGGGCACCTGGACGATCGGCAGCGGGGTTCGCGGTGACCTGAGGGCCACCATCGCGGCGGTGCTGCTCGATCGAGATGCCCGGGCGATGCCGAGTCTCAACAATCCGAACTTCGGGCGAGTCCGCGAACCAGTGCTGCGGCTGGCCAATTGGATGCGGGCGTTCACCGCCACGTCGGCGTCGGGTAACTATTTGCTCGGAACGACTGACGATCCGGCGACTTCGCTCGGGCAGTCGCCCATGCGCTCACCGTCCGTCTTCAATTTCTACCGTCCGGGTTATGTGCCGCCGAACACCGGCATCGCCTCGGCGGGGCTGGTGGCACCGGAAATGCAGATCATCACCGAGACCAGTGTGATCGGGTACTCGAACTTCATGCGCAATGCCATGTCGAACGGTGTCGGCACCAACCGCGACATCCAGCCCGACTACACCACGGCACTGTCCCTCGCCACGAAGCCCGACGGCCTCGTGAACCATCTGGACTTGCTGCTCACCTTCGGCACGATGAGTTCTGCGACACGTACTCTCATCCGTGATGCCGTGTCCACGATCGCGCTCCCGTCGACGAATCAGGCCACGGCGCGACGCAATCGGGTCATGCTCGCGGCGCTGTGCGTGATGTCTTCCCCCGACTACCTCGTGCAGAAGTGAGAGAACTATGACTTCCCCCTTCACCCGTCGTGAGTTCCTCAAGCGCAGCGCGTCTCTGACGATCGCCGGTGCCGCTGGGCCTTTCGCTCTCAATCTCGCCTCCATCGGCGCCGCTGCAGCGCAGACCGGCGGATATCGAGCCTTGGTCTGTTTGTTCCTCTACGGAGGGAACGACCACACCAACATGGTCGTGCCCTACGATTCGGCCTCGTACACCGAGTATCAGACTGCCCGGCCGACGATCGCGTTGGCCCGCGAGAGTCTCACGTCGCTCGGACCGGTGGCATCACAGGGCGGACGCGAATTCGCGCTTCACCCCTCGCTCGCCGCCACTCGGCAGCTCTATCTGGACGGCAAGGCCGCCGTGGTGGCCAATGTCGGGCCCCTCATCGTTCCGACCACGGCAGCCCAGTACCGTGCCAAGTCGGTCCCGCTCCCTCCCAAGTTGTTCTCTCACAACGACCAGCAGTCGGCGTGGCAGGCCTATGCGGCGAGCGGCGAGGGCGTTCGAACCGGCTGGGGTGGAACCATCGGCGATCAGCTGTCCGCCCAGAATTCGACCACGGCATTCACCTGTATCTCGGCCAGCGGCAATGCAGTGTGGCTGTCGGGCCGATCCATGGTCCAGTACCAAGTGAGCACCTCGGGCGCACTGACCATGAATGCCATCACGGGGACTCTCTACGGTTCGGCTGCCGCAACCACCTACTACCGGAACCTCGTGACCGCCTCCAGTACGAACCTTTTCGAGAACGAACTCGGTGTCGTCAACCGGAGATCGATCCAGACCAATGAACTGCTTCGTTCGGGACTTCCGGCCTCGACGATCTTCACCACTCCGGTCCCTGCCAACAACTCGCTGGCCGCGCAGCTCCACGTCGTCGCTCGCATGATCGCGGGCCAAGCCGCTCTCGGAACGTCGCGTCAGGTGTTCCTGGTCAGCCTTGGTGGATTCGACCACCACGATGATTTGCTCAACTTGCAGGCAGCGCGTCTGTCCACCATCGATGGAGCGGTCTCGGCGTTCTGGTCGTGGCTCGGCGAGATCAACCGTCAGAACGACGTCACACTCTTCACTGCCAGCGACTTCGGCCGGACGTTGACCAGTAACGGCGATGGATCCGACCATGGCTGGGGTTCCCACCAAATCGTGCTCGGCGGTGGAGTCGCCGGCGGCACCATCCTTGGCGACTTCCCTCCGACTGCGTATGGAACCGCTTGCGACGTGGGTCAAGGCAACCTCGTGCCAACCATCTCGGTCGACCAATACGCCGCCACTCTCGCTCAGTGGCTCGGCGTCGATGACGGCAACATGGCCACGGTCCTGCCGAACATCGGCAACTTCGACACTCGGTACTTGCCCCTGTACTCCGCCTGAGTTCGCGAAGACGAACTCGCGTCAGCGGCAGATCGTTGCGCCGTCGACCACCAGTGACTCGCCACACACGAAACTGGCGCGATCACTGGACAGCCATACGGCGGCTTCGGCGATCTCGGCCGGATCTCCGAGTTGTCCGCGACCGATGCCGCGGCTGACCATCTTCTCGATGTTCGGGTCGCCGTTGATGAAGTTCTCGATCATCGGGGTGCGCGTGGTCCCAGGAAGGATGGCGTTCACCCTCACCCCTTTGGCGGCGTACTCCTGGGCCGCGCACTTGGTGAGTCCGAGGACTCCGTGCTTGGCGGCCGTGTAGTGGGGAAGACCGGGAGCGGCCACCACTCCGGCCCCCGACGAGATGTTGACGATCGATCCGAATCCCTGGGCGGCCATCACACCGAGTTCGTACTTGAGGCACAGAAAGACGCTGGTGAGGTTCACGTCGATCATGGTCTTCCACTCCGAGAGCGGGAGATCGATGAAGGAACCGAAGCGCCCGCTGATCCCGGCGTTGTTCACGGCGCAGTCCAGACGGCCGTACCAGTCGATGGCCGTGCGGACGCAGGCGTCCACGTCGGACTCCTTGGTGACATCGGCCGCCACGGCGATGGCCTCGCCGCCCTTTTCCTGGATGGCCTGGACCACGGCCTGGGCTGATGACATGTCGATGTCGCAGACGACCACGGCGGCTCCCTCGCTGGCGAAGAGTCGAGCGATGGCCTCGCCGATACCGCGTCCGGCTCCGGTGACCAGCGCCACCTTGCCCTCGGTCAATCCGAAGCGCAACGGGAAGGCAGCGCGCACCATCTCCTCGGTCTGCTCACCGGCCACCGGCCAAGGGATTCCGGACGGGGTCGGGTCGATGTTTCCTGCTGCCACATCGTTCACCGTAGTGTCTGGCCGCCGACGAAAAGCGTCATTGGTTCCGGTGAGACGTGTGACGATCGCTCTGATGGATGGCGACGCGTGACCGGCCGTCTACGGTGGCATCATGAACGCCGCGGCCGACGCAACGGCTCTGTCGAATCTGTTGCACCGCTACGCCGAACTGGTCGACGGCGGCGACTTCGACGGTGTCGGAGCGCTCTTCGAGAGGGCTCGGGTGTTCATGTCCGGACCAGATGGAGAAGCGCTGTCAGGACCGGTGGCGGCTGCCATCATGCGCCGGTTCGTCCGGCTCCACGACGGCCTCCCGCGGACGCGTCACATCGTCACCAACACCGTCATCGAGGTGGATGCGGACCGTCGCACCGCCGCGACGCGTTCGTATTACACGGTGCTGCAGATCCTGGCCGCACCGCTGATCATCGTCACCGGTCGCTATCACGACCGTTTCGCTCGCGACGGGGCGTCGGACGAGTGGTACTTCACCGAACGCATCATCCACGTGGATGCGGTCGGCGACGTTTCGGGACATCTGGTGCAGAATCTTCCGGTCACCGAGGAGAAGCGGTGACTCTCTCCTTGGTCGGTCGGGGACCGTTGATCGATCGGCTCCGGGAGTCGGTGTCGGCCGACGTTCGCAGTGCCGTGATCGTGCCGGCCATCGACGGCACCGCCGTAGCCGTCCAGGATCTCGACGACGAGCGGATCCAGTTCCTCTTCGAGGATCCGATGACCGAGGTGATCACGGCCTGTCAGCAGGCCTTCCACGATGGCTGCCGGCGGGTGGTGATCGTGGTGCCCACCACGGCCATGTCGGGCGGATCGCACTACGCCGCCACCGCCGCCCTGGCCGAAGCGGCGCGCATCCTGGTGAAGTCGGCCGCCCGGCAGTGGGGAGCGCAGGGTGTGACGGTGAATGCCGTGGCCGTCGAACCCCGGTGGTTCGGCATCGATCCCGAGGTGGCCGGTCCGGTGTCCATCGCCGCACCGGCACTCGGTGCACCGGGGGTTCTCTTCGACCCGTCGCCGGTGGTGACCTGGTTGTGCAGCGATGCCGCCGGTACCACGACCGGGCAGACGATCGTGTGCGACGGTGGATCGTGGATGTGAGCGGCCGATTGCGCGATCGCGTGGCGATCATCACCGGTGCCGGTCAGGGAGTCGGTGAGGGTATCGCCCGCCGTTTGGCCGCCGAAGGTGCCCGCGTGGTCATCGCCGCCCGTCGCGCCGAGACCGGAGAACCAGTGGCCGAGTCGATCCGCGATTCCGGTGGCGCGGCGATCTGCATCGTCACCGACGTCGCCGACTCGGGATCCATCCAGTCCTGTGTGGATCTCACCGTGGAACGTTTCGGCGGCCTCGACATCATGGTGCACAACGCCTTCACCGGTGGTCGCCCCCATCGGTTGGAGGATGCGGATCTGGCCAAGCACTGGTCCGACATGTCGCGTACCGCGGTGTGGGCCAGCCTGATCTGCGCTCGCGCCGCCCACCCCCATCTGGTGGCGGCATCGGCCCGTCATGGTTCGGGGCGGCTCATCCTGGTGACCTCGCCGTCGGGGGTGGAGGGAAGTGCCAACATCCCGCTCTACTCGCCGGCCAAAGCGGCCCAGCGGGCCATCGCCAAGAGTCTGGCCCGGGAGTGGGGTCCCCACGGCGTGACCGTGAATTGTCTGGGACCGGTGGCCGCCAGCCCGGCTCTGGTCCGGGCCTTCGAGAAGAATCCGGCGCTGAAGGACGCGATCGAGGCCCGCACGCCGCTCGGTCGGGTCGGGGATGTCACCGCCGACATCGGATCGGTGGCTCTGTTCCTCGCCAGCGACGATGCCGGCTTCGTCTCCGGACAGACGGTGATCTGCGACGGGGGTTCCTTCCTCGGTCTCTGACCGCCACTTTCGGATTCGACGGCGTATGGGGAAGAATGCTCGTGCTCCTCACCGCGAGGGGTGGATCCGGACGCAGGTTCCGGACGACGACACGATTCGGGGGAACGATGATCCGACTGGTCACCTTGCTCAAGCGCAAACCGGGAATGACCCACGACGAGTTCCTCGACTACTGGTTCAACACTCACGGTCCGCTCATCGCCGGTTGTTCGGCCGCCAACTACGTACGGCGCTACGAACAGCATCCCGCGTCATGGCCGCCGGCCGGGAGCCGTCAACCCGAACCGCCGTTCGACGGTGTGACCATCCAGGTGTTCGATTCGGTCGACGACTTCATGAAGCACATGTCGGAACCTGATTTCCCCCAGGTCATGGAGGACACCGAGAAGTTCCTCGACTCGTCGGCCCTGCACTGGATCCTGACCGACGAGCCGAATCTCGTCATCGGTTCATGACCTGAGTCCAGGTGAACGGTGTTCCGGCCCTGATCGGGCGCCACGTGGCGCTGGAACCACTGTCGTTCCTGCACGTGGACGAGCTGGTGTCGGCGGCCGCCGAGGATCGACGGTCCTACGACTTCACCCATGTTCCGGACGGGACCGAGGAGATGACCCGTTACGTCGGGATGCTCCTCACCCAACGCGATGCCGGACTGGTCAAGCCGTACGCCCAGCGGGAGATGGATGCGGAAGGTTCACCCGGCCGGCTGGTGGGGTGTACGCGCTTCATGGAACTCCGGCATCCGTTCGGCCGGGGACTGCCCGGCGATCCGTATCCCGATGAAGTGGAGATCGGCGGGACTTGGCTGGCCGCTTCGGTGCAGCGCACGGCGATCAATACCGAAGCCAAGCTGCTCATGTTGACCCAGGCCTTCGAGGTCTGGGGCGCAGGGCGCGTGGCGATCTGCACCGATGCCCGCAACGACGTGAGCCGACGCGCCATCGAGCGACTCGGAGCGACCTATGAGGGCACTCTCCGGTCGCACCGGCCGAGTCACGTTCGCAGCGAAGGCGGAACGCTCAGGGATTCGGCGATGTACTCGATCGTCTCCCGTGAATGGCCCGCCATTCGTCAGCGACTGGTGGACTTGTTGGCCTGAACGCGACCCTCTACAGTCGTCTGGTCACCGGGTGCGAGAACGATTTGGGGGACGGCGTGAAGAAGTATCCGATCGAACTGGGAACGCTGCTGTTCACCATGGTCGAACCCCACAAGGGTCACGAGGTGGAATACAACCGATGGTACGAGCGGGATCACTTCTACGGCGGATGCCTGGTGGGTGCCTACACCTTCGCTGGCGATCGCTTCGTGGCCACCAGGGATCTGAAGGCCCTGCGCTATCCGGTCGATTCACCCATGACCCCGGATCCGAGCATCGGTTCGTATCTGGCCATTTATTGGGTGCTGAAAGGACATCACGACGATTGGAACCGTTGGAGCGTCGATACGGTGAAGAACCTGCACGCCACCGGGCGCATGTTCGCCGAGCGGACCCACATCCACACCCAGCTCTACGACAACCAATGGTCGATGACCAGGACCGAGAACACCACGAACATCGAATTGGCCCTCGACCGCAACTACCCGGGCATCGTGGTCAACGTCGGCGAATTGAACGACGGTGTCACCCATGCCGACATGAGTCGCTGGATGCAGGAGTCCTGGGCGCCCGAGGCCTTCGCCTCATCGTGGGGTCCGGACGTCTTCAACTACGCCACCCTGCTTCCGCTGTTGGACGACGCGCCGCCCGATGTGCCGCGGGTTCCCCGGGCCGATCAGCGCTTCTTGCAGATCCACTTCGTCGACCACGACCCGACCGCGGACTGGTCCAATGGCTACGGACGGTTCGGCGCCGATCTCGAGTCGAGCGGACTGGCCCGTCACCTCTGGACCAGCCCGTTCAAGAACACGGTGTTCGGGACCGACACGTACACCGACCAACTGTGGTGAGATGAGGAACATGTCCGCGAACGAACCCCGCATCACCGGCCGCCGCATCCTGGTCACCGGCGTCACCGGATGGGTGGCCGGACCACTGGCCCAGTCCCTGGCCGCAGACGGCAACACCGTCTTCGGAGCGGCCCGTTTCGCCGACCCGTCGACGCGTGCACCGTGGGAGGCAGCCGGAGTCACTCCCGTCAGCATCGATCTGGAGAAGGGCCGACTCGACGAGGTGCCTCACGATCTGGACATGGTGCTGCACTTCGCCGTGGCCAAGAGCAGTTCTTTCGAGCAGGCCTTCGCCGCCAACGCCTACGGCAGTGCCGATCTCTTGGAGACCGCCGCCCAGCGGAGTTCGTCGTTGTCCTTCTTCCATTGCTCGTCGACGGCGGTGTACGAACCCAAGGATCACGAACCTCGTCGCGAGACCGATCTTCTCGGCGACAGTCACCGGCCGATGCCCGGTATGCCGACGTACAGCATTTCCAAGATCGCCGGCGAAGTCCTGGTGACCCACACCGCCAAGCGGCTGGGAGTTCCGGCAGTCATCGCCCGACTGAACGTGCCCTACGGCGACACCTACGGCTGGATGGCCTTCCATCTGATGATGATGGAGCGCGGAATTCCGGTTCCGGTGCACGTGAATCAGCCCACGTCCTACACGCCGATCCACGCCGAGGACATCGCCCGCAGCATTCCCTACCTTCTGGAGTTCGCCAAGGATCCGGCCGAGATCGTCAACTGGGGCGGCGATCAGATCGTGTCGATCGAGGACTGGTGCGAGGAGATGGGACGACTCACCGGTCTCACACCCGAGTTCAATCCCACGACTGCGACCATCGCCTCGATCGTGCCCGACCTGACCAAGTTGCACGAGGCCGGCTTCGCCACCCGGATCGACTGGCGGGACGGCATCCGCCGCCAGGTGGCCCACATGCGGCCCGATCTTCTGAAGAACTGACGTCGCTCACCGGACTCTCAGCGACCGAACTGGTCGTAGAGCATGGCTTTGTGCATGATGAGATCTTCGGGATCCTCGGGCATCTCGCGATTGCCGTAGGCGACTTCGCGCAGTGACGTGCGGATGGCGATGGCGGCGAAACGCAGGCTGGCGAAGTGGATGTACCAATCCAGATCGGCGATCTCCTGGCCGCCAGCGGCGACGTAAGCCTCGACCACGTCATCGGCTCGGCAGAACTCCGGAAAGCCCGGCAACTGGAAGACGTCGGCCAGCGACTGGAAGAAGCGGTGCATGAAGATCAGCCAGCCCACGTCCACTCCGGCCGGCCCGACGTTGACCATCTCCCAGTCGAGAACGGCCGTCGGCACCAACCCGTCGACGAGCACGTTGCCGGGTCGCGCGTCCCCCCAATTGAGAACGACTCGCCCAGGATCCCGCGGTGGCGCAGCCGCCAGTCGGTCCAGAGCGTGTTCGATGATCGGCAGGCGCAGATCGCCGCGGGCCCAGTCGTAGTACGCCCTTTGTTCGGCCAGCAATCGTTCGATGGGCGGACTCGAACGATCGGGGAGGAACGACAGGTCGATCCCGTCCTCGGCGGCGATGTCGAGATCGATGGCGTGAATCCGCGCCTGCAGCCGGGCCACCACCCGAGTGAGTTCGCGCTGTTCCTCGACCGAGAACTGATCCATGTACGAGCCACCGAAGACGTACGGCGGCATGTCGGGAAGTGCTCGTCCTCCGACCCGCTTCATGACCAGGAACGGGGACCCCAGGATCGAAGCGTTGCGCTCCACGAAGAGCACATCGGGAACCGGCACGGTGCTGCATTCGGCCACCAGCGCCATGGCCTGGGCCTGGGCTGCGAGGTCGTAGATCGGGAACACCGGCCAATCCTCCATGTCCGGGGCCAGTCGCACCACGATCTGGCGCGAGGCGTGTCCGTCGTCCAAGGTCATGAGCAGCGTTTCACTGCTCATCCCGGTGCCCTCGGGGATGGCCACATCGGCGATGCGCGCCGTTGAACCGATGCGGGCGGAGAACCAGGGTTCGAGGGTGCGAGCCAGGTCCTCGGGATTGCGTTTCGACGGCAGGGGCATCTCAGGCCGGCTTCACGTAGACCAGTTGCTCGAAACGATCGTGCAAGCGCCAACCGGCGGACGTGCGTCGAACTTGATCGACGTACCACCCGCTGGCCTGCATGTAGGTGGGTGCACCACCCTCGGCGCCAGGGATACGCATGGTCATGGTGTAGATCGAACGCACCTTGGCCGTGTCGGCGTCCACGAAGTCGATGGTGACGTTTCCGCCCGAAGAGAGCGAGACGTCGAAGCCGGCCATCATCGTCGAGAACGTCTTGGCGGCCTCGGCCGGGGATCCGACCGGACCGCCGGCCGTCGAGTAGTCGACGTGGGCATCGGCGGTGAAGACCGCCGTCCAGGCGGTCCAATCGCGGTCGACGAGGGCCCACGAGTAGCGGGCCAGAAGATCGGCGATGAGTGCACGGTCGAGTGCTTCGTTGGTCATGATTCTCCCGGTTGATCGTCGCTGCCAGCATAAACCGCCGGGTCCGCGCCGACATCGGTGGCAGACTGGACCGATGTCGAAATCACCCGGTGCGCGTCTGATTCTCGGGACCTGTCATCACGACTGCCCGGATTCCTGCGGGTGGACGGTGGAGGTGGAGGCCGGAGTGGCGGTGAAGATGTCCGGGAATCCGGCACACCCGTATTCCCGCGGCGAACTGTGTCCCAAGGTCAACCGCTTCGTCGATCGGGTGTACGCCCCGGAACGTCTGCTCCACCCGTTGATCCGCACCGGTCCGAAAGGCACGGGGACCTTTCGTCCGGCCACGTGGGACGAGGCCTTGGCCACGGTGGCCGAGCGGGTGCAAGTGGTGGTCTCCGAACATGGCGGTGAGGCCGTCCTGCCCTGGGGGAGCGCCGGGACGCAGGGTCTCATCCAGATGAATTCCTTGGATCGGCGCTTCTTCGCCCGTCTCGGGTCCTCCCGCCAGATCGATTCCCTCTGCGGAGCCACCGCCAAGGCCGGCACGGCCCTGACCACCGGCACCCCCTTGTGTGCCGATCCCATGGACATCGTCCACGCCCGACTGATCCTGCTGTGGGGGACCAACACGCGCCTGACCAATCGCCATCTGTGGCCCTTCATCGAAGAGGCTCGGGCCAAGGGGGCCAAGGTGGTGGTGATCGATCCGCTACGCACCATCACCGCCTCGGCGGCCGATCAATTCATCCAACCTCTGCCCGGGACCGATGTGGCCTTGATGCTGGCCATGCTGCACGTCCTCATCCGCGAGGATCTGCTCGACCGGGACTACATCGCCTCGTACACCGAGGGATTCGACGACCTGCGTCGGCACGTCCAGGACTGGACACCGGAACGAGCTGCCGAGATCTGTCGAGTTCCCTCGAAGGCGATCGAGAACTTGGCCATCGAATACGGGACCGTGCGACCGACGTTCATCCGCACGCTCATCGGAGCCGAACATCACGAGCACGGAGCCATGTTCTTTCGGACGCTCAGTTGTCTGCCGCTGCTCACCGGAGCATGGCGCGAACGTGGCGGCGGGTACGCCCGCAGCGTCGGCTCCTACAACGATGCCAACGTCGACGATTCGGTCTTCGATGCCCCACACCTGGCCGGTGGACGCGCCCGACGCGGTCTGAGCATGAATCGCCTGGGCCAGGTGCTCACCGATCCCGACCTCGACCCACGGGTCCATGTGCTGTTCGTCTACAACGGAAATCCGCTGGTGACCGCGCCCAATGCCGAACTCATCCGTCAGGGATTGCAGCGCGAGGACCTCTTCACCGTGGTCTCGGAACAGTTCATGACCGATACGGCCCGATACGCCGATGTGATCTTCCCGGCCACGACCCAGATCGAGCATCTCGACGTGGTCCCGTCATGGGGACACCTCTATCTCGGGTGGAACGAACCCGCCATCGAACCCCGCGGTGAAAGCGTGTCCAATACCGAGTTGTGGCGGCGGTTGGCCCGGGCCATGGGCTTCACCGAACCCGAACTGTTCGAGGACGACGAATCGCTGGTCCGCAGTGCGCTGCACGACCTGGACGTCGAGGCCCTGCGACGTGACGGCTTCGTGCGACTCTCCTTGCCCGAGGATCTGCGGCCCTTCGCCACCGGCGGATTCCCGACGTCCAGCGGCAAGGCCCGCTTCGCCGATCCGGATCTGGCCACTCTCGGCCTGCCGTCGTTGCCCACCTACACCGATTCACGTGAGGGCCCACGGGGCGACGACGGGTCGAGGAGCCGTTTCCCACTCAGTCTCATGTCGCCCAAGACCCATCTGCGGTTCCTGAACTCGTCGTACTCGCATCTGCAGCATCATGTCGGTGCCGAGGGAGAGATCTACTGCGAGCTCGACTCCGCCGATGCCGCGGTTCGCGGGATCGGCGACGGTGACCGCGTGCGGGTCTGGAACGATCGCGGGTCGCTCGAGATGGTGGCACGCGTGCCACCCGCCGAGGAGCGGCGAGTGCGACCGGGTGTGGTGTCGGTGCCCTTCGGATGGGTGGGGGGCCGCACCGCCGATGGCCGGACGGTGAACGGACTGACCAATGATCGGGCCGCCGATCACGGAGGCGGCGTGGCCTTCTACGACACCTTGGTGGAAGTGTCGAAGATCTGACTACTGCGGCAACTTGCCGAGGCTGGCGTCTCCGTAGTCGCCCTCGAGTTGCACGACCGTGCTCGGGTCGCAGGCCCAGCCGGTATCGGTGAGCTCGGCGGTGGGGACGAGAGCCAGGTCGGCGTCGGTGGGCTCCAGAGGCGGATAGAGGCGGGTGAAGGCCCCGTCCACCACGTGGATGATCTGGTAACACGGACTCGGATCATTGGTGCCCGGGCTGGAGGGTGCGTGCAGACCTCCGCCGGTCCAATCGGTGACCGTCGAAGCAGTGGACATGACACAGACGCGGGTGAGGACGCCACCGTTCGCAGCGATGCAGTCCCGGGCTGCTCGAGCGAAGAGTAGGAACGCCGAGGTCGACTGCATGCCCAATCCGGCGACCTTGCCCGAGGGGTTGTAGGTGGCCATCATGTCCAAGTAGTCCCGCACCGCCGGAACTCGGTCAGCTTCTTCGAAGAGGGAGAACGCCGTGCGGACCACCACACCCTCGGCACTCGTGCCGGCTCGGGTGAGGAGGATCTCGGCGTAGAAGCCGGCGTCGTTCATGATCAAGTTCGGTCGGTAGCCCACTTCGTCCATGGCCTTCAACAATTGGGCCAGCACTTCGGGCACCCCGACGAAGCTCATGGCCTTGACGCCGCTGCTCTTCAGGCGCAGCACGATCGGCGCCCAACTGGTCTCGCCGGTCGGATTGAAGGGAATGCGGTCCACCACGTTCACACCGCCGAGTTTCTCGGCGATCTCCACGTACTGGCGCTCCACGATCTGGGAGGTGAGCAGATCGGCGTAGACGGTGGCATAGGCCTGCATGTCCTCAGGGGCCGTGGCCACCGCCCA
>JBJTYE010000157.1:0-9391 GCA_046082625.1 Actinomycetota bacterium
GTCGACCCCGAGCGCGACGCGCTGAAGGAACAGCGCAAGGCTCGCAAGGCCGCCGAACAAGAAGAGGCCCGTCGGCGCCGCGAACAGGCCGCGGCGGCTCGTCGCCGCTAGTCAGCGGCGCAGATCGGGTTCGTCGGGCACACCCTCGTCGAGCGGCACGCCGGTGCTGTTCAGGAACATCGCCACCAGGTGGTAGTTACCGACGGTGGCGATGACGTCCAGGATCTGCTCGGTCGTGTACGCGCGTGCCAAATCGTCCCACGTCGTGTCGGACAGCGATTGCCCGTCGTGCAATTCGTCGGTGGCTCGCAGGAGTACTCGATCCTCGGCCGACCACGACCGGTCCTTCGGCCCGCGCTTCACTCGGTCGATCTCGTCGTCGGTCAGACCGCAGTCCCGACCGATCAGAACGTGCTGGCCCCACTCGTAGGTGGATCGACAGTTCCATCCGGTTCGGAGAATCAGGAGCTCGCGTTCGCGGGCCGGCACGGAATTCTTGGACAGCACGTGCGACGCGAACACCAGCCATCTCTTCAACATGGCCGGGTGATTGGCCAGAACTCCGAAAATGTTCAACGGTCGCCCATCGGGGCCGGTGAGTCCCTTGGCGAAGATGTCCTCGAGGCGCGGATCATCGGATGCGGTGCGCAGAGCGAGCCGGGCCGGCAGATGACGGCGCTCGTGCTCCAGTAGAGAGCGTTTGGTGTCCACACCGGCGGCGAAACCGGTCAGCGATCCGTCCCCGCCGATCACCCGGTGACAGGGCACGATGATGCCGAGGGGATTGCGGCCATTGGCGGCACCGACGGCACGGGCCTTGCGCGCGTCGCCCAGGCGTCGGGCCTGTTCGCCGTAGCTGATGGTCTCGCCGTACGGAATGGTGCGCAGCACCCGCCACACATCCCGCTGGAACGGTGTGCCCTCGGGATCGAGCGGGAGATCGAAGTCCACCCGTGTGCCGGCGAAGTACTCCTCGAGTTGCGTCACGGCACGATCGGCGATGAGCGCGGCTTCCTCCGATCCTTTCGTTCCGACAATGTCGATCCTTGAACCGACCACTTCCGACTCCCAGGACACCGACCGCACGCCGCGCCAGGAGGCTTCGATCATCACGGTGCCCATGGAGGTGACGAGGGAACGGTTGACGAGTTCATCGGAGCCGTTCGAGATCCGCTTCGAGGCCATGGATCCATTGTGGTCCATGGCCCCCCATCCCCTCCAGGGCGTGCTCGGCGTCTCGTCACCTCGAGCGGGCAGAGCCGTATCCTGATCCCGTGAGCCCTGCCGATTCAGACGGTCACATCGAGCGAGAACGCCGGATCATGGCGCGCCAGGCCGCGGCCCTTCGGGATATCGAAACCGACGATCCGGGTGACCGAGACCAGCGCGCTGATGCCATCGAGGCGGCCAATGCCGACCGGATTCGACATGGACTGGCCGAACTCAAGACGGAGGGCGAGTTTCATCGAAAGGCCGTGGCACTTGGCCTTGTCGTCCGATGACCTGAGGGCCATCCTGGCCCAGAACGGTATTGAAACCGTACTGATAGGAGCTCATGCCGCCAACAGATACAGGTTGGAGGCCAGGCAGACGGTGGATGTCGATTTCTTGGCTTCGAGTCTGGTTGGAGCAGCAGAGGCCCTGCGCGCCGCTGGCTGTACGGTCCGCGAAGTCAGAGAGGACGGCACCACGTATCTCCTGTCGGCGAGAATTGGAGCCACGGTCGACGATTCGTACGTGGAACAGGCAGCGCAGCAGTGGGGTGTTACTGATCACTGGCAGGAGATCCGCGCCGAACCCTGAAAGGGGACTCATCCGGACTCGAACGAAGCGGTCCTGATTCGCGACCGAGTCCTCCTTCATTGTAGGGTGCAAGTAACGGAGGATGTATGAAAGACGACAGCCCGACGATCGCCCACGAGGAGTCGGCGAACTCGGCTCCGGTGCCGGCCGGTGCGCTCACCCAACGACAGATCTACGTGGTCTTCGCCGGTGTGATGGCGGGTCTGGCGTTGTCGGCCCTCGATGGCACCATCGTGTCCACCGCGCTCGCCACCATCATCGGTGACCTCGGTGGGATCAAGTACTACGCCTGGGTGGGGACGGCCTACATGCTCACCAGCACCACGGCCACCCCGTTGTTCGGAAAACTCTCCGACCTCTACGGGCGGCGCGCACTCTTCCAGACCGCCATCATCACCTTCATCGTCGGATCACTGGTCTGTGGCCTCGCCCAGAACATGTGGCACCTGGTGGTGGCCCGCGGTATCCAGGGCATCGGCGGAGGTGGACTCTTCGCTTTGTCCTTCGCCATCATCGGCGACGTCGTCCCTCCACGGGAACGCGGCAAGTACGTGGGATTCATCACCAGCATCTTCACCATCTCCAGCGTGCTGGGTCCGCTCCTCGGCGGCTTCATCGTGGACAACACCTCCTGGCGCTGGATCTTCCTCGTGAACCTGCCCGTGGGCATCGTGGCTCTCGTCATCACCGACCGCGCCTTGCGCTTGCCCTTCGTACGACACGCACGCAAGATCGACTACGTCGGAGCGACCCTGCTGGTGTTCGCGGTGAGCTGTCTGCTTCTCGGTCTGTCGTGGACCGGCGAGTCCTACGGATGGACGGCACCGTCGACACTGGCCTTCTTCGCGGTCGCCACCATCGGCACCTCGACCTTCATCCGCTGGGAACAGCGAACCGCGGATCCGATCATCCCGCTCGTGATGCTGAAGATCGACGTGGTGCGCTCGGTGGTGCCGATGATGGTCCTCATCGGTGCGGTGTTCTTCGGCGCCAACACCTTCATGCCGCTGTACCTCCAAGGGGTCACCGGCGTGTCGGCCACCAACTCGGGACTGCTGCTGGTTCCGCTGGCCGCGTCGGTGGCGATCTCGGCCACCATCTCCGGTCGCATCACCGCCCGCACCGGCATCTACAAGCCCTGGCTGCCTCTCGGAGCCTTCACGGCCTCCTGCGGACTCCTCATGGTCTCCTTCCTCGGGACCACGCACGGGTATCTCTACGTGGCCATGGTCGGATCGGCGCTCTTGGGATGCGGGATGGGCCTGATCATGCCCACCGGAACCCTGTCGGTCCAGAACGCCGTTCCCATGCACGAAATGGGCACGGCGTCTTCGGTGGTGATCTTCATGCGCCAACTCGGCGGTGCGATCGGACTGGCGGCGTATGGAGGTTTGTTCAGTGCTCAGCTGTCCGATCGCATCGATCCGGATCTCATTCGCGCCCCGCGCGAGATCAAGAATCTCCCCGGACCAGAGAAGGAACAGGCTCTCGACGTCCTGACGCATGCCATCAACATGGTCTTCCGCGGTGCGGTGCCGGTGATGATCATCGCCTTCTTCATCGCCCTCACCGTTCCGGCACGACCGTTGCGCAGCACGACCTCCATCAACGATGGGAGCCAGACGGCTCACTGAGGCGAGTCGCCCGGGCGCGGCTCGAGAGCAGGACCAGGCCCGCCACGGCGAAGATGGTGGCCACCATGAAGATGGTTCTCTTGCCCCAGATCTCACCGACGGTGCCCAGTCCCAGACCTCCGACGACGCCGCCGACTTCGAAGAACATGGTGAAGCTGGCCACCACCTCGACGCGTTCGTCATCAGAGGTGTCCTGCACCGCCATGGCCAGAAGCGACGGATACAAGAAGGAGGCGCCGATGGCGAAGAAGAAGGTCCCGATCCAGATTCCGAGTCCGCTTCCGAGAACCGCCACCGCGACCACGGCGATCATGATCGACGTCAAAGCGGCACCGACACTGCGATGCAGACCGATCGTCTCGGGTAGCCGGGCACCGAACAGACGGATCACCAGACACACGATGCTGTAGAAGGTGAAGAAGGCTGCCGAGCCGCCGAGTCCCAATTCCTTGGCATACGTCGGCACGAAAGCATTGAAAGAGGTCCAGGCGGCGATCCCGAGAGCCATCAATGCTCCCGGCACCAAGGCCTTGGGATGCAACCACCGTGACAGCAATGAGCGACGGGGAGTCACCCGGACTGCGGACGTCGTCATCCGACCGACCCGGGACAAGCCTGGGGCGACGAGTGGAATGATCCCCGACAGGAGACACAACCCGGCGGCCACGACGAAGACTGCATCGAATCGACCGACTCCGAGGCCGCGGGCGGTTTCGGCGACGTCACCCATCACCCACTCGCCGATGATCGGCCCGAGAGACAACCCGCCGAAAACCGCCACCGACAGGTAACTGGCACCTTCGGCCTTACGGTTGTCCGGACTGAATTCCACGATCAACGTCGCCGCTCCCACGAAGAGAGCGGCCTCGCCGATTCCGGTCAAGGCGCGCAGGGGCAACACCTGCCAGGGAGAGGTGACCATCACCAGTCCGAGAGCCGCCACCGCTCCGAGGAAGCCACCGGTCGCCATGAGCACCCTCAGACCCCAGGTGTTGCCCACCCAGGTCAGACCGGGCCGCACCAGTACGGCCGCTCCGCTGAAGGCCACCGCCGCGGCGCCGATCATGGCCTCGCCGTAGCCGAATCCGTTCTCGATGAACACCGGAAGCGTCGGAATGAACACCCCGACGCTCATGTAATAGGCCGCCGACGACAGCGTGACCAGAAGGAACGGAAGCGTGATCATGGGCGACGACGCTCCCGAATCCTCTGATCGATTCCGGAATCGATCGAGGGGACGAGAACTCAATGCGGAGACGGTTCCTTGGGCAGACCGAGGACCCGCTCTCCAACCACATTGCGCTGGATCTGACTGGTTCCGCCCCAGATCGTCTCGGATCGGCTGAAGAAGAACGCCGACTGCATGGGGCTCACCGGATATCCGGGACGCCGCTTCTCTCGGGCCACACCGGGCCACGATCCGCCCTCGGGTCCGGCATCCACCAGCATCGAGTGGGGCCCGTGGATGTCGAGGGCCAATTCCATGGCCGCCTTGTGCATCTCGGACCAGAACATCTTGTTGGTGATGCCGAGGGCCATCACCCCGAAATCCTTGGCGTTGTTCAAGGTGGCAGTGAGCGACCGCAATCCGTTGATGCGAAGGATCTGGATCTTGGAGTAGTACTCCATCAACCGCTGTCGGATGTCGTCCCGTTCGATGGCCCCGTTCTCCTTGGCGGCCAGCACCATCAACCGGTACTCCTCCTCGAAACGCCGGTACCCGGTGGTGGCACTCATCCCGCGTTCGAAGGCCAAGGTGGAGTTGGCCACCTTCCAACCGTTGTTCACGCCGCCCACCACGTTGTCCTTGGGACAACGGGCATTGGTGAAGAACACTTCGCAGAATTCCGCCGTACCGTCGGGCTGCACGATGCCGCGTACTTCCACGCCCTCTTGGCGCATCGGCACCAAGAGATACGAGATGCCCTTGTGCTTGGGGGCATCGGGATCGGTGCGGGTCAACAAGAAGCAGTAGTCGGCGTGATGTCCGCCGGTGGTCCACACCTTCTGGCCGTTGATGATCCACTCGTCACCGTCGAGGACGGCAGTGGTCTTCAAGGACGCCAGGTCCGATCCGGAGTTCGGCTCGCTGAAGCCCTGACACCAACGGGTCCTGCCGTTCATGATGTTGGGCAGGAACTCCTTCTTCTGCTCTTCGGTTCCCCATTGCAGAAGAGTCGGTCCGACGAGAGTGTCACCGAAGAAGTCGGCCCGCAGCGGCGCCTTCCGAGCGGCGAACTCTTCGGCCAGCACCACACCTTGCATGGTGGTCAGGCCCTTACCGCCGTATTCCTTGGGCCAGGTGGCGCAGATCCAGCCACCGGCGAACAACTTGGCGGGCCATCCGTCGTTGAAGGCCTTGCGCTCGTCGGCCGACAACTCGAATCCTGGACGTCCCCAACCCGAAGGGAGGTTGTCGTCCAGCCACTTGCGAATCTCGGTACGGAATTCCTCGGCGTCGGCGGGGTAGCTCAGATCCATTCCGACAGTCTCTCGCAGGGGGCCGTCCGGCCCCAACCCGGGTGATGTCCGGCCCCGGTCATCGATCACAGATCAGCGGTGGAGCGCCTCCCAGACCCGCTGCGCCGTACAGGGCAAGTCGATGTGGCGGACACCGAGGTGGGACAGTGCATCGATCACGGCGTTCTGCACGGCCGGAGTGGCGCCGATCGTGCCGCTCTCCCCGATGCCCTTGGCCCCGAGGTCGTTGAGGGGAGACGGCGTCTCCAGATGCACGGTCACGAAACTGGGCACCTCGGCCGCCGACGGGAATCCGTAATCGGCGAAGTTGCCGGTGAGCGGATTGCCCTCGCCGTCGTAGATCACTTCTTCGAAGAGGGCCTGGCCGATGCCTTGCACCAACCCTCCGTGTACTTGACCCTCGGCCAGCAACTGGTTGACGATCCGTCCGGCATCGTCCACGGCGAACATCTGCCGCAGTCGCACCGCTCCGGTTTCGGTGTCCACCTCCACCACCGCCACGTGCGCACCACTCGGGAACGTGCCCTGGGTCTGGGTGAAATCCCCCTCGCCGTCCAGCGTCACCTGCTCTTCGTCGGCGGCTCGCGCCACATCGGACCAACCGACATCGATGGCCGGGGCCCCGGCCACGTGGAAACGACCTTCGGGACTCAGCACGACGTCCTGGTCGTCGGCTTCCAGGAGTCGGGCCGCCAGTCGCCGCGCCTTGTCGGCCACGACACCGGCCGCTCGCCAGACATTGGTGCCGCCGATCTGCACCGATCGCGACCCACCGGTGATCGAACCTCGACTCACGAGATCGGTGTCGCCATGGACCACGGTGACTCGATCCAGCGGAAGGCCCAGTCGGTCGGCCACCAGCATGGCCCAGGTGGTGCGGTGTCCCTGTCCGTACGGTGTGGTGCCGGTGACGACCCGCGCCCGCACCACGGACTCGTCGTCCACGAAGAGTTCGACCGACCCCAGTTCCTCTCCACCCGACATGGCGGTGATCTCCACGTACACCGCCAGTCCGATACCGAGTTGGACCGGATCCCCGGTGACCCGACGGCGCGTCTGCTCGGCACGCAGCGCCTCGTAGTCGGCCGCGGCCAATGCCAACTCCAAGGCCTCGGGATAGTTCCCACTGTCGTAGACCGTGCCCATGGCCGTGGTGTACGGAAAGCGGTCGGCGGCTACCAGATTGCGCCGACGTACGTCGGCGGGATCCATGGCGATCTCGGCGGCGAAGAGATCCACCATGCGCTCGATGGCCGCCGCGGCCTCCGGACGGCCGGCACCGCGATAGGCGACGGTTGGAACGGTGTTGGTGACCACACCTTTGGCCGACATGGCGGCCTGCGGAATGTCGTAGGTGCCCGTCAGCATGCGACCGGTCATGAAAGGAAGGAAGGCGCCGAAACGCGGATAGGCGCCGGCGTCCTGCACCACCGTCATCTCGTAGGCCAGGATGCGGCCGTCGCGGGTGCCACCCAAGCGCACGTCCTGGATCTGTCCGCGACCGTGACCGAGTCCGTTCATGCTCTCGCTGCGCGACTCGGTGTACCGCACCGGTCGACCCAACGACTGGGCCAGGAACGGCAGAAGCAAGTCCTCGGGATAGAAGAAGGCCTTGGCCCCGAAGCCGCCACCGACATCGGGGGTGATGACGCGGATTCGCTCCGGCGCCAGACCGTAGAACGCGCAGAGTTGTTCGCGAATGGGATGAGCTCCCTGGCAAGCCTGCCAATGCGTGAGGCGCGATACGCCGCTGTCGTCGGGTTCCTCCCAGCGACTGGCCGCCACCCGTCCTTCGAGAGGACTGGGGGCCAGGCGCTGGTTCACCAGTCGTTGCGTCACGACCACATCACAGCCGCTGAAATCGATCGGTCGATCCGCTGGGAGATCGACCACCACGTTGCTGCCGTGCTCCGGGAAGAGCAACGTGCTCTCGCTTCGAAGCGCTTCCGCGGGATCGATCACCACCGGCAGTGGGTCGTAGTCCACGTCCACCGCTTCAGCGGCGTCGACCGCTTCTGCTCGCGTCTCGGCCACCACGGCCGCCACCAGTTCTCCCACGAAGCGCACGACTCCATCGGCGAGTGCCGGTCGTCGAATGTCCTGGGGCAGGAACGGCATGTCGATGGGCAAGGGCCCGAGTCCTGCGGCCACGAGATCCTGGTACGAGAACACCCCGAGGACTCCCGGCATGGACTGGGCCGTCGTGACGTCGAGACTCGCAATTCGGGCGTGGGCCATGGGGGATCGGACGTACACGACATGTGCGGCGCCCGGCAGATCCAGATTGTCGATGAAAGTGCCCCGACCGGTCACCAAGTCGGGATCCTCGGTTCTGACGACACGCTCACCGATCAACCCCACGTCATCCCCCATTCGCGCCGGCTACGGGCCGGTCGTGTGACCAGCGTAGATTGGCCTCATGACCGCCACCGAGTCCGCACCCGCCAAAGCCGAACGCTGGACCGCCCAGTGGAAAGAACTCTACGAAGAGGTCATCACCACCGGGCTGTGCACCGGTTGCGCCGGATGCGTGGTCACCTGTCCCCACGACGTGATCGGATACGAACACGAAGAGGGCAAGTACAAGCCGTTCCACCTCGAAGAGGAAATGGGACTCGACAACTGCGTCCACGGGGTGAAGGGCTGCACCACCTGCACCCGGGCCTGCCCGCGGTTCCGACAGTGGGAACCGGCGGCCGACATGCACCTGTTCGGACGAGTTCGCGAACCGAACGAGATGTCGGGAATCTGGCGCCAGCTGTTGCTCACCCGGGCCGCCGATGCCGAACAACACGAGAAGGGTCAAGACGGAGGCTTCGTCTCGGCCATGCTGATCTGGCTCCTCGAGCACGACTACATCGAGGCCGCCTTGGTGAGCGGTGTCGAACCGGACGATGCCTGGAAGGCCAAGCCGGTCCTGGCCCGCAACAAGGCCGAGGTTCTGGCCACCGCCGGATCGCGCTACACCTATTGCGCCAACCCACTGGCATTGCGCGAAGCCAAGGAACAGGGTCTCAGTCGCTTGGCGTTGGTGGGTATGGGTTGCCAGACCTCGTCACCCCCGGTCATGTGGGACCGCAAGGCAGGCAAGGTGAGCAAGCCCTTCCTTTTCAACATCGGGCTCCTCTGCTCCAAGACCTTCGACGACGCCATCTTCCCGGAACTCTTCGAGGCCAAGTACGGCTTGAAGAAGCAGGACATGGTCAAGATGAACATCAAGGGCGTCTTCCAGATCTGGATGAAGGACGGCTCCTACCACGAGATCGATCTCAAGGAATGCCACAAGTGGACGCGCGAGGGCTGCAAGACCTGCCCGGACTTCGCCGCCGAGCACAGTGACATCGCCACCGGCGGAATCGGCAAGGACAACGACTGGACCCTCACCATCGTGCGCACCGAATTGGGCGAGGAAGTCATCAACCGCATGATCAAGGACGGGGTCATCGAAGCCCGTCCTGCTCAAGAGGACGAAG
>JBJTYE010000158.1:0-5403 GCA_046082625.1 Actinomycetota bacterium
GCCGGATCAGCGGTGCCAGATTGGAAGGAGTCGTCCAAGGCGTACAGGAGATCCATGAAGGGAGCACTTCCCAGTGGCAGCCAGTCACGAGAGATGAAGGGCTTCTTGGTGAGAGTCGGCAGAATCGGATCGACCGGGTACCCCCAGCGATAGGTCGCCGATTCGAGACCAGGAACAAAGAGGACCGACCCGGTCTCACCGGCGTCGAAGCGTCGATCGAGATGGTCGGCGACGTCGTACCAGGCCTGGGGAAGGTTCTGCGGTCGGGTCATCACCGGGTCGATGAGACGGCCCTGCAGCGCAGCTGGCGCATTGACCATCACGAGTGCCAGTACCGCCACGTGAGCCCGGTACGACCGATTTCCGGACCGTTGGCGATGTTGCCAGCTCTCCAGCAGTGTTCCGATGCCGAGGGCGAGAGCCAATACGACCAGGGGAACGGCCCTCGTCGAGGATCGCAGGGCCAGGCTGACCGCCGATCGGGGATGCTCGACCGCCAGTCGCCACAGGGGAGACGGGTCATCGAAGGGATGGGGACCGACGGCCAGGACCACCCCCGACAGCGCCATGGTCATGAGCGGCCACCGCCATCGCCGATCGGCGATGATCCCCCAGAGTCCGAGGATGACCAGCGCACCTCCGGCCGTCAGGACCACGAGTGTTCCTTGGTAGTCGGTGGCCGCCGAGGTGAGGGCCACCACATCGTTGCGGTCGTAGAACAGCCAGTAGCCGAGGCCTCGGAGAACCTCCGGGGCCGAAGAGGTGGCGGCTGTCGACACCAGGGTCTCGCTGTAGGAGAGCACTGCGGCCCCGTACCGACCTTGGATGAACAGTCCGACCAGCCACCAGGCGCTCATGAGAAGGGACACACTTCCGAGAAGACCGACCGTGCGCAGAGCCCGGCGACTCGTTAGGTCTCCGGTTCGCCAACGGTGCACGATCCAGATCACCGGTCCTGGAGCGATCATCAGCAGGGCAGTGGCGTTCAGCCCTCCCGAGGACAGGATCAGAAGGCCGAAGAGCACGACAGCCGAGCGACGACGATCGGCGAGAAGAGCCAATCCGCACAACCACGGCAGGAAGGACCACGGCAGAAGAAGGGCCGACGTGCGCGAGATGTAGGGCAGGACGTAGGGACTGAACTGGTACACCGCAGCGGCCATCACCGCTGAGGATGTCGACATCCCAAGACGTCTCGCCAACCAATAGCAACCACTTCCGGCCACTGCCACCACGGTTCCGAGCCAGAGGCGGTGAGCGATCCAATCGGGAACCCGCAACGCTTCGAGCAATGCGAACCACGGACCGGTCGGCCAGAGATACCCGACGTTCTGATGGGGCACCCAGCCTCCCAGTTGGCGCCCGTCCCAGGTCCACAGAGCATCGGAGATGAGCCGGAGAGGATCGAGATAGAGCCCCAATTTCGTGTCTCCGGGGACCAGTCCGGGCGACGACAGCAACACGGGCAGATAGGCCCCGGCCACCAAGATGAGCAGCGCCCGATGGCGATGGATCCAAGCCCGCACTCGAGGGAGGGCGGTGCCGGAATCGTCCATCACGGAATGGCGGCGTAAACGCCGTAGAGAGCCGTCAGGCTGGTCAAGCCCATGAGTCCCGTCCCCACCAGGTAGGGCCACCATCGCTGCCGACGTTCCTCGTCCAACCACGCAGCCGCGGCGATCAGGAGCGGGAATGCGGTGAAGAGGAAGCGGGGGCGCGCCGTGACCGTCGCGGGAAGGAGCATCAGAGCCACCACCATCGCGCAGTAGGCCGCCGCCATCGCCGGCAGTCGACGTCGCTTCCAGGCGATCCAGATCAGAAACAGCGTGGTCAGGAACGAGACCGCCGTGATGAGATCGGTGGGCGAGGTGAGGGGCTGGGTGAAGGCCTCGAGAGTCCGACGCAGAGCCGTCAGTCCGAAACTGGCTCCCTCCTTCCAGGCTTCGCCCTGGACTCGGAACCAGACGCGATTCTCCCCGGTGTGTCGATCGATCCAGATCTGAAAGACGACGAATCCAGCAGGGGCGATCAATGGCGCGATCAGAGGTTTCCAACTCCGTCGCTGGCGGCAGACGATGAGAGCCGCCACGGCGCAGGCCGCCACGAGAGCGACCCCATTGGGTCGAGTGGCAGTGCCGAGCGCTGCCAGCACACCCGCCAGAACCCAGCGTTCTCGCTGCAGCAGAAGCAGGCATCCTGCGGCCACGGTCAGCAACAATGCTTCGCTGTAAGCCAGAGAGAGAACCAAACTGCCGGGGAACAGAGCCACGACCATCATGGCTCGGCCCATGACTCCGTCTCCGAACCAGGCCCGGGTGAGGAAACCGACGAGCACGATGAACATGGCGCCGAGGGCGAAGTTGGCGGCAAGGGCGGCAAAGGTGTCCCCGCCGGGCAGGATCCGATCGAGGAAGCGGACCGAATACGGATAAGCCGGGAAGAAAGCCACCCGGGCCTGGGTGTCGTCGTAGGTGATGTTCGGCGGGACGTAGGTCGGGTACCCGTAGCGGACGATGCGCATGTACCAGATGCCGTCCCACGAGGTGAGCACATCCAGGATCATCGAGACGGCCGAATTCGGGACCTCAAGATACCGCGAGTGCGGGTCGGAGCGGGGCGGGTTCCCCCAGATGAAGCGTTCGCGAATGCGATTGTGATCGGCGCGCATCTCGGCGCCGACGATGGCCGCCCCGATGAGGACCGCCACCCGCGAGACCAGGTACGCCAGGAGCCCCTGTGCGAGGGCCGATCGAACCCTCGACGAGGCGGCTGCGGTGGAGTCGGTCATAACGGTTCTCTGCCCAGGGACCGACGCTAACACGGGCCATCGGAACCAGGATGCTGGTGTCCGTTCCGGACGGAAGGATTCTCCCGCCATCCGAGTCGTCCAGCAGAATGCGGGCATGTCCGACCAACCTGTCCTCTCCGTCGAGCAGCCGGCCGCCGGCGTGACCCTGCTGCGCATGAATCGTCCCAGCCGGCTGAACGCCATGACCGCCGAGTCGGTCGAGGCCTTGCACCGGGCTCTCGATGAGGTGGCAGGCGATGCCGATTGTCGAGTGGTGATCCTCACCGGAGCCGGTCGGGGCTTCTGTGCCGGCCTCGACCTGACCGGCTACGGGGAGGCACCGCACACGGCTCATCTGGGTTCCACACAGACCGGATTCGCCGTCCAGAAGCACATCGCCACTCTGATCCCCCACATGCGGGCCATCCCTCAGCCGATCATCGCGGCCGTGAACGGACCGGCCGCCGGGGGAGGGTTGGCCCTGGTGCTCGGCAGCGACATTCGACTCGCATCGTCGGACGCTTCTTTCAACGTGGCCTTCATCCGAGTGGGTTTCTCGGCCTGCGACATCGGGACGTCCTGGCTCTTGCCCCGTCTCGTGGGCGCAGCCCGCTCCCAGGAGATGATGCTCACCGGTCGGGTCGTGGACGCCTCCGAAGCCCTGCGCATCGGTCTGGTGGTCGATGTGGTGCCAAGCGAGGACTTGATGAATCGGGCCCTGGAAACGGCCCAGCTGATCATCCGCAACACGCCCTTCGGAGTGGCTCTCACCAAGGAAGCGATGTGGACGGCCCTCGAGATCCCGGCCATGCAGTCGGCCATCGATCTCGAGAACCGTCAGCAGATCATGGCCAGCCACACGTCAGATGCGCGAGAGTCGATGACCGCATTCCTGGAGAAGCGTCCACCGGTCTACACGAACAGCTGACGAGACGGGACTCTCCCTACATCAGGACGCAGTGCGGACCTGGACCGGTGCTTCTCCGCCGTACAGCGGAAAGTGACAGGCGACGTAGTGACCGGCTGCGACTTCGCGCAGAGTGGGTTCTTCGGTGCGACAGCGCTCCTGGGCCGCCGGACAGCGCGGGTTGAATCGACAACCCGACGGGGGGAGAACCGGACTCGGGGGCTCACCCTGCACGGCCGCACCGCGGAAAGGAACCTGCGGATCCGGTACCGGAATCGACTCGAGAAGCACATTGGTGTACGGATGCGCCGGAGCTCCGTACAGGGAGTCGCTGTCGGCGACCTCGCACACCTTGCCCAGGTACATCACGGCCACCCGATCGCTCACGTTCTTGACCACGGCCAGGTCATGGGCGATGAACAGCAGGGTCAGTCCGTACTGGGCCTTCAGATCCTCGAGCAGGTTCAGAACTTGGGCCTGGACGCTGACGTCGAGAGCCGAGACCGGCTCGTCGCAGATGATGACCTGAGGATCGAGAACCAGGGCCCGGGCGATGCTGATGCGCTGACATTGACCGCCGCTGAACTGGTAGGGACGGCGATCGGCGGCCACCGCCGGATCGATACCAACGTCCTCCAAGACCTTGTCGACCCGGGCCAGGCGTTCCTCCTTGGTCCCGATCTTCCAGATGTTGAGCGGTTCCAACACGATGTCCCGCACGCTGCGTCGCGGATTGAGTGACGAGATCGGATCCTGGAAGATCATCTGGATGCGAATGCGCTGGCGACGGATGGCTTCGTCGTCCATGGCCATCAAGTCCTGTCCGTCGAAGACCACTGCCCCGCTCTTGGCGCGAGGCAACTGCATGATCGCCCGGCCGGTGGTGCTCTTGCCGCAGCCGGATTCGCCGACGATGCCGAGGGTCTCTCCACGGCGAACGTCGAGAGAGATACCCGAGACGGCGTTGACCTTGAGACCTGTACGACCCACGGGGAATTCCACGACCAGGTCTCGCACCGACAACAGGGCGTCGGGGCGCAAATGAGCTTGTCCGCTGCCGGCCATCATGCACCTCCCGTCCGACGCCGTCCGATGGCGACCTGGACCTCGCGCCAGCGGTCCGATCCGACCGGGTGATGACAAGCGAAGGCGTGATCCGGTCCAGCCGACTGCAACTGGGGTTCCTCCTTCACGCAGAGATCGGTGGCGTACGGGCACCGAGGACTGAATCGGCAACCGTCCGGTGGCGCGATCAAGTTGGGGGGACGACCCCCGATGGTGGTGAGCCTTGTGTGGCTCGGTTCCTCCATCTTCGGGATGCTCTGGAAAAGGGCCTCGGTGTAGGGCATCTTCATGTTGGCGTAGAGCACGCCCGTGGGAGCGGTCTCCACGATCTTGCCGGCGTACATCACGATGATCTGGTCGGTGTGCCCGGCCACCACACCGAGATCGTGCGTCACGAGCACCAGGGCCATCTGGCGTTCCCGACATTGGGCTTCGATGAGATCGAGAATCTGGGCCTGAACCGTGACGTCGAGCGCCGTGGTCGGCTCGTCGGCGAAGAGAACCGACGGTCCGCAGGCCAAGGCCATAGCGATCATGACGCGCTGACGCATTCCCCCTGAGAGCTCGTGCGCGTACTGATCGAAACGCTTCTCCGGTTCGGGAATACCGACGTCGTGGAGCAACTTGAGCACGATCTGACGGG
>JBJTYE010000159.1:0-4715 GCA_046082625.1 Actinomycetota bacterium
ATTTACTACTTTAGATCTAGTAAATGAACAAGTTAATAAACCGTTTGTATAACTTGTTTTAATATTAGATAAACCATGTCGGTGAGGTGCTCATCATGTCGTCCTTGTGATGTCGTCGTTGGTGGACTCGACCCGGAAACACAAAGGCCGCCCCGAGGGCGGCCCAAGCGCACGAGTACGAACCCGTGCGCTAACGAATAATGATGATGACGTTCGTCAGAGAGGTGAATTGAACGTTCATCGCCCCTCAGTCAACCGGTTCTCGGCCCATTCGTCAACGCACCGGACTTCCGGACATCCCCGACCAGGGCTCCCCACCTGTGCACAACCTGTGGGGAGATGGTGCAAAACCCCTGCAGAACTGGGCATAGTCGAGAAATGTCGGGGATAACCCTGTGTGGAGTCCCCTTTCATTTGACCCGGCTGGGAGCGAGCGCGAGAGTGACGCCATCGTTCGGTCACGCCCTGTTTGAGAGCACCGTGCGTCACCGGTTTACCGGGGCGGTCGGTGGGAGAATCGGGATACGGACCGAACGGTGGAGAGCATTTCATCGGACGTTTTTCGGTGGTTCACCATCGGGGAGGAGTGGGGAGACCCAGTCGGTCGCCAGGGCAACCGTGCGACATGTCCGAAAAAAGCACTCGTCCACCGGGGGCAACTCCGGTGGACGAGCCAAGTGAGCGTTGAAAGGGTAACAACCCGACATCGCCAGCTGGTGGATGCTCTTCTGAAGAGGCTCCGGGTGGAGCGCCGGTCCACGAGGCTGCACCGCCCGGAGCCTTCTTCGCGTCCCGGTAGCGTTTCGCGCATGGCCGATCCGAAGCGGGACCTGTCTCCCGGTATGAAGGAACAGCTGGAGTTGGGCTTCGCGTTCGGCGGTCTGTCCACGTTCGGTCAACGTCCGTTCCTTCCCGATGCGCATCTGCTCGACGACTGGCAGCCGCACGTGGCCATCGTCGGCGCGCCCTACGACAACTCCACCACCAATCGTCCTGGAGCCCGCTTCGGTCCGCGGGCCATCCGCACCCAGGCGTACGAACCGGGCAGTTACCACCTCGACTTCGGCATCGAGATCTTCGACTGGTTGGAAGTGGTGGATTTCGGCGACGCCCATTGTCCCCACGGACAGACGGACCTGAGTCTCGCCAACATCAAGACCCGCGTCAGCGAAGTGACGCGCCGAGGCATCGTGCCTCTCGTTCTCGGCGGCGATCATTCCGTCACCTGGCCGGCGGCCACGGCAGTGGCCGATGTGCTCGGCCACGGTCGCGTCGGCATGGTGCACTTCGACGCCCATGCCGACACCGCCATCAGTTGCGACGGCAACTTGGCAAGTCACGGCACGCCGATGCGTCATCTCATCGAGTCCGGTGCCATTCCCGGTCCGAACTTCGTACAGGTTGGTCTGCGCGGCTACTGGCCACCGGCGGACGTCTTCGCTTGGATGAAGGACCAAGGCATGCGGTGGCACACCATGGACGAGATCTGGACCCGAGGCTTCCAGGCGGTCATGGCCGATGCCGTGGCCGAAGCCCTGCAGGCGGCCGACCATCTCTACATCTCGATCGACGTGGATTCCCTGGATCCCTCCATGGCCCCGGGCACCGGCACCCCGGAACCGGGCGGCCTTTTGTCCTCGGATCTCCTGCGGATGGTGCGCACCCTGTGCCTGGAACACCACGTGGTGGGAATCGACATCGTGGAGGTCGCTCCGGCGTACGACGTGAGCGAACTCACGGTGAACGTGGCCCACCGACTGGCCTTCGAATGCCTGGCCGGCCTGGCCGAACGTCGCCGCCGGGCTTCTTGATTCACCCGTCAGTCGGGCGGGCGGCGGTCACTTGACCAGTTCGCACCAGTGCAAGTACTTGGGCTCCTCGCCCCGCACCACCCGGGCGTACATCTGCCCGATGGCCGTGGTGGCCTTGCCGGGAGCCGGCACGGCCCGATCGTCCACGGAATTGACGGCGCTCACCTCGGCCGCCGTTCCACACACGAAGATCTCATCTGCGATATAGAGATCGCTGCGGGCGATGTTGTCGACGCGGATGTCGAAGCCCAGATCGGCACCGATGGCCATCACCGAGTTCTGAGTGATGCCTTCGAGAGCACCGGCCGACAATGGCGGAGTGAGGATGACGCCGTTGCGGGAGCAGAAGATGTTCTCCCCCGTGCATTCGGCGACCAGACCGTTCGGAGCCAACATGATGGCCTCGTCGTATCCGGCGCGCAGGGCCTCCACTTTGGCCAAGGAGGAGTTCACGTAGTTGCCGACGGTCTTGGCGGCCGGGGGCATGGTGTTGTGATCGTGACGCGTCCAGGACGAGATCTTCATCCGCACACCCTTGGTCAGCGCGTCGTCACCGAGATAAGCACCCCAGGGCCAACAGGCGATGGCCACGTCGACCGAACACGGCAAGGTGTTGAGGCCCATCTCGCCGTAGCCGTAGTAGGCGAGCGGACGCACATAGCACGAGGGCAGACCGGTGGACGCCACGGTCTCCTTGGTGGCGGCGATGATCTGGTCCACCGTGAAGGGAATCTCCATACCCATGATGTGGGCACTACGGAAGAGTCGCTCGATGTGCTCGGTCAACCGGAAGACAGCCGTGCCCTTGGCGGTCTCGTAGGCCCGGATTCCTTCGAAGACTCCGGTGCCGTAGTGGAGCGTGTGGGTGAGCACGTGCACCTGGGCCTTGTCCCACTCCACCAGCTTGCCGTTCATCCAGATGTACGGGGTCGGGATCAAGGTGGGCATGGCGGGCTCCGTTCGCGGTCGAGTACCGCAAGGTTAGTTTCAGGCGGCGAAGGACACTCAGCCGATTCGGGAGGCGATGGCCGAGCCGATCTCGGTGGTGGAACCGCTCACCGGTTCGGCGCAGGCGGCCCGGATGCGATCCGCCGCAGTGTTCTCTCCCAGGAAGTCCAGCATGAGCGCGGCCGAAAGGACGGCCGCCGTCGGATTGGCCTTTCCAGTTCCCACGATGTCGGGAGCCGAGCCGTGCACCGGCTCGAACATGCTCGGTCCGGTACGTGCCGGATTCAGATTGGCCGAACTCGCCAGGCCGATTCCGCCCGAAACCGCTCCGCCGAGGTCGGTGAGGATGTCCCCGAAGAGATTGTCGGTGACGATCACGTCGTAGCGGTGCGGATCCTGGACGAAGTAGATGCAGGCCGCGTCCACGTGGTTGTAGGCGGTCCCCACCGACGGGTATTCGTCCGCCACCTCGTGGAAGGTGCGCTCCCACAGGTTGCCGGCGAAGGTCAGAACGTTGGTCTTGTGCACGAGCGTGACGTGCCGTCGGGATCTGGTGCTGGCCAACTCGAAGGCGTACCGGATGCACCGTTCGACTCCCATCCGGGTATTGACGCTGCCCTGCGTAGCCACTTCGAACGGCGTCCCCCGGCGCAGCACCCCGCCCTCGCCCACGTAGGGGCCTTCGGTGTTCTCGCGGATGACGATGAAGTCGTGGGGTTCGGTGTGACCGGGAGCGGTGCCGGAGAACGGGCGCTGGTTCACGTACAGGTCCAGTTCGAAGCGCATCTTCAGGAGCAGGCCCCGTTCGATCACACCCGGCGGGACGTCCGGGGTGCCGACCGCGCCGA
Source organism: Actinomycetota bacterium (assembly GCA_046082625.1). Lineage (GTDB taxonomy): Bacteria > Actinomycetota > Acidimicrobiia > Acidimicrobiales > Ilumatobacteraceae > Casp-actino8. The sequence continues at coordinate 3,608 of JBJTYE010000159.1, forward strand.
GGAGGATGGCATCGAAACCGCGGAGCTGCCCGAGGACGGCATCGGAGAGGATCTCCCCGTCACGCAGGTAGCGGGCACCGCCGAGATCGAAGTCGGTGGTGTCGATGGCCACACCGGCGGCGCGGATCACCTTCAACGCTTCGGCAGTGACCTCCGGACCGATGCCGTCGCCACCGATCACGGCGATGCGATGAGGGGATCCGGAACTCTTCTTGCCACTGCTCGCAGACATGTGACCATGGTACGGGTCCGGTCCGCGCAGCAACACTCGACGGCTCAGTTACCCTGTGGAACATGGCGAAAGTCCACCACCTCACGCAAACGGCGCTGGAGCGTCTGCAGGCGGAGCATCTGGACCTGACCACGCGCGGCCGCATCGAAGTCGCCGAGAAGATCGAGCGCGCCCGCGAGCTCGGGGACCTCTCGGAGAACGGCGATTACCACGCCGCCAAGGACGAGCAGGGACACATGGAGGGCCGCATCCGCCACCTCGAGTCCATTCTCGAGAACTACTCCCTCGTCGAAGCCGAGGACGGCGACATCGTCGGCCCCGGCAAGATCGTCACCGTCTCGATCGACGGCGACGAGCCGGAGACCTACTACCTGGGATCTCACGAGGAGCAGTTCCAGGGTGCATCCACCATGACTCCCGAATCCGCTCTCGGCCAGGCCATCAACGGCCGACGCACCAACGACACCTGCGAGTACACCACTCCCAACGGCCACACCTTGAAAGTGGTCGTCATCAGCGTGGAACTCCCCTGACGAAATCACCCCCGAACCCCACGACCATCGCATCGACACCGATGCATCCCCATGAGTGACGAATTCTTCTCCCCTCCCCTTCCCCCGGGTCACGACATCGAACTTCCCGGACGCGGGCTGACCTTCTACCGCGACCTTCCCGGCCCGACCGCTGACGCGCCGGTGGTACTGCTGTTGCACGGGTGGACCGCCACGGCCGACCTGAACTGGTTCCGCGTCTACGAATCCCTCGGTCAGCACTACCGGGTGGTCGCCATCGACCATCGCGGCCACGGACGCGGCATCCGTACGCGCAAACCGTTCCGCTTGGCCGACTGCGCCGATGACGCCGCCTGCCTGCTCT
>JBJTYE010000160.1:0-4840 GCA_046082625.1 Actinomycetota bacterium
AACGGTCCTCCGCCACGGTGTCGAGCAGGGCCATGATCCCCTGGCGATTGAGGAGTCCGGTGAGATAGTCGTGCGTGGCGGCATGAGCCAACCTGGCATTGGCGTCGGCCAGTTCGCGTCGCTCCGAGCGCAGACCCTCGACAATTTTGCGGGTGCGGTGCAACCAGGCGAATCCCCCGGCGATGAGGCCGGTCAATCCGCCGATGACGGCGGAGACATAGGGCAGGTCCTTTGTGAGCACCGTTGACTATCGGGAGCCCCCGGCGGAATCTTGAACGATTCGGGAGGATTTCTTGTGAGATTCCCTCCTCGGAATCCTTTCAGCGAGGGGAGCGGAGGCGGGGCAGGACCATCGGGGTCCTGGCCTTGTAGGCCTCCCAGCCCGGTCGCCGCTCGGCGCTGCGCTGTTCGGCGATGGGAATGCTGGCGGCGAAGAACATGACGGTCATGGCCAGCGCCCCGATACCGACCCACCAGGATCCGGGATCGGCCGCCAGGGCGAAGACCCACAATCCCCACCACCAGAGCATCTCGCCCAGGTAATTGGGGTGCCGAGACCGGGACCAGAGGCCCTGGTCGAGAACGTCGCCGGGGGACTTGGTGCGGTTGAAGCGGCGCAGATCCACGTCGGCGAAGTGTTCGAGGGCCACCCCGGCGAGAATCATCAGCAGGGCGATCACGTCCACCGCGCCCAGATCCCGTCCGCCACCGTCGCCGGGAGCGGCGATGGAGACCAAGGGCAGCGATCCGAGGGTGACCACGATGAGTGGAAAGAGATGGACCGAGGTCAGGCTGACCGCCCACCGGGGCATGGGGGTCTTGTCGTAGAGCATGCGGTAGCGCCAGTCCTCGTGGTGGAGTCCCGGCCAGCCGATGGCCCAGTTGGCGGTGAGGCGCACACCCCACAGCACGGCGCAGCCGGCCACCAGCCATCGTCGCTGATCGTCGGCGGTGAACGCGCCGGCCTGATCGAAGACCACCGCCATCCAGATGGCGAAAGCCGGGGGCATGACGCTCCACCAGGCGTCGAAGGTGGACCCGTTGCCTGCGATCTGGCTGGCGACGAAGAGGAAGGCCACCGAGACGGCGAAACCGACCACCAGTGCCGCCGTCGGAGACTCGGTGCCGAAACTGGCCGCCACCGCCAGCGCACCGGCAGTGGCCACCAGATAGAGGCCGACGATGACGGCGAAGGAACGGGAGCGAGATGCGGTCGGATGCTCGGACATCTCTCCATCCTGACCGACTCTCGGGTGGTGAACGGGGTTCTGCGTCCGATCAGCACTCGATCCGACCCCTACGATCGGTTCATGAAACGTCGATTGGTGACCGTTCCCGGTCTCTATCTCGGCGGTTGCCTGCTGGTGCTCCTGATACCACTGTGGTTGGTCGTCGGTCTGGTGGTGGATCTCGTGGCGCGGCGATTCCGCTTTCCGATCGTGCGCTTGTTGGCCTTCGCCGTGTGCTGGGCCTGGTTGGAGATCGCCGGCGTGACGGCGTCGGGCATCTTCTGGATCACCGGACAACGTCGCAATCGACGAGTGCACTACGGCCTGCAGCGATGGTGGGCGGCGCGTCTGCTGGGAGCCCTGCGTCTGACTTGCGGGGTGCGCATCCAGGTGGAGAACGTCGAGGCCCTCCGTCCGGGTCCGGCCATCTTGTTGGCTCGTCACGCCAGCCTGGCCGATTCACTGGTCTCGGCCTACGTGGTGACCAGTGTGGCCGGAATGGATCCGCGCTACGTCTTGAAACGCGAACTTCTGGGGGATCCATGTCTCGACATCGTCGGTCACCGGTTGCCCAATCATTTCGTGGTGCGCGACGCACCGGATTCCTCCCACGAACTCGCGGCTCTCGAAGAACTGGTGGCCGATCTCGACGAACGATCGGTTGGCATCATCTTTCCCGAGGGAACGCGCGCCAATCCGGAGAAGCGACGGCGAGCCCTCGAGAAGCTGTCGGCGCAGAATCCGGGACGCGCCCAGCGCCTGGAGAGTTTGCGCCATCTCCTGCCTCCGCGTCCGGCGGGATCACTGGCCCTGTTGCGCGGCAACACCCAGGCCGATGTGGTGCTCGGCTGGCACGTGGGATTCGAAGGGCTGGACACCTTCGGCGGCATGTTGCGGGCTCTGGCTCGACCCTTCGCCCCGGTGCGGTTCGTCGTGCGTCGGGTGCCCCGATCGGAGGTTCCCTCGGTGACCACCGATGACGGCGCCGCCTTCGTCACGTGGTTGGATGACCAGTGGATCGCTCTCGACGCCGAGGTCGATCGGGCACTCGGGGAACGACGAGCGAAGGAAGTACGAGCGAATGGATGAACGACATGGGTGACGTGATGATCTGGTCGGCGCTTGCCATCGCCATCGTGATGGTGACCACCTGGATCGTGAGTGTTCTGCTGAAGAACGCCTCGATCGTGGACATCGTCTGGGGTCTGGGTTTCGTGGTGACGGCCTGGATCGCCCGGGGGGTCGGTGACGGCGACACGACGCGTCAGTGGTTGTTGACCTTGCTCACCACCATCTGGGGACTGCGTCTGGCGCTGTATCTGCTCTGGCGCAACGCCGGACATGGTGAGGACTTCCGCTATCGGTCCATGCGCAAACGCTGGGGACCGCGATTTCCGATCATCAGTCTGGTGACCGTCTTCGGTCTGCAAGGTGTGTTGATGTGGATCGTGTCGCTGCCGGTGCAGTTGGGTCAGGACGACGCGACCCCGGAGGTGGGCGCTCTGGCGATCGTCGGTTTCGTGGTCTTCGCCTTCGGCCTCTTCTTCGAAGTCGTGGGGGACGCCCAGTTGGCGCGCTTCAAGGCCGATGCCGCCAACGCCGGAAAGGTGATGGACCGCGGTCTGTGGCGGTACACCCGACATCCGAACTACTTCGGAGATGCCTGTGTCTGGTGGGGTCTGGCGCTGATCGCGGCCGAGACCGGATCCGGAGCCTGGGGCATCATCGGCGCAGTGCTCATGACCGTCTTCCTGCGACGCGTGAGTGGAGTGACCCTTCTCGAACGTTCGCTCAAGAAGCGCCGCGAAGGGTACGAGGACTACATCGCTCGTACCAGTCCCTTCATTCCACGGCCACCGAAGACTGTGAAGTAGTCACTTCTGCGAATCGCGTCCCGCCCATTAGGGTGAGGACGTGAGTTCGCCGGCCATGACTGCACCGATCGGGCAGCCGGGCAGGAAGTCCTTCACCTTTCGTTTCGTGGCTTTGCTGCTGGCGGTGTGCGCCGTCGGCGTGGGGATCTCACTGATGGTGCGGGCCCATCTGGGTGTGGCGCCGGCCGATGTGCTGGCCACCGGCGGGGCCGAACAACTCGGGATCGGTGTGGGAACCATGGGATGGATCAACGGGTTCGCCTTCACCGCTCTGGCCGTGGCCTTTCGGCGACCACCGCAGTGGGGCACCCTGCTCGGCACGGTGATGGTGGGCCAGGCCGTGAACGTTGCCTTGCCGCTCATGCCCGATTCGAATCTGCTGGTGGCTCGGGTGCCGATGATGGTGGGCGGTATGGCCCTTCTGTATCTGGCCATTTCGGTGGGGGTCGCCACCACATTGGGAACCGGTCCGATGGAACTGCTCATGCTCGGACTCAACGACAAGGGCCTCAGCATGCAGGCCGCCCGTTGGGGGATCGAAGGAGTGGTGGTGACCGGAGGCATCCTGCTCGGCGGACAGATCGGTCTCGGTACCGTGCTCTTCGTTCTCCTCACCGGACCGGTGCTGGCGCGTACCCTGCCGCCGGTGGCGCGCTACATGGGAACCGAAGTCACCCGGCAACCCGTGGCTCTCGACGCCTGACCGTGAGCTTGCGAACCGATATCACGGTTTCTTCGGGACCCGCTGCGACAGGACGCCGCGAGATTCCAGGGAGGTGATCTCGTCGTCGGTCATGTGCAGCAGGTCCCGAAGGACCGGACGGTTGTCCTCGCCGCGGTAGCGCGGCTCACCCGAGACCCCCACAGTGCTGTCCTGGAAATGCCACGGGGCATTGGGGACCCGCAGATGTCCGCCGATGCGATCGGGAACCTCGGTGATGGCTCCGCGTTCCCTGGCCCAGTCGCTGTCGGCCAGTTCGCGCACCGAGCGGACCACGCCGACGGCCAAACCGAACTGGGCGCAACGTTCTTCGAACGTGTGGGCATCGGGCACCGTCGCCGCCCACCGCACCAGATGGTCGGTCAGGTCCGAGAAATGCTGCAAGCGATCGGCCACGGTGGCGAAGCGGGGATCGTCGAGCAGATCGGGTTCGTTCATCACATCCACCATCAGCTCGAACGTGCCCCGTTCGGCGGGATGTCCGCTGATGACCACCGTCGTTCCATCGGCGACGCGCAGGATCGGGTAATCACCCGGGCGGAAGGAACGGATCCACTGCGGATCGATCTCGCCGTCGAAGAGTTCGTCGTGGGCGTGCTCGTTCACGTACAGCATGGTCTCGGCCATGGAGACGTCGATCCGGTCGCCGCGTCCGGTGCGCTCGCGTTGGTAGAGCGCCGCCAGGATGGCCGAAGTGGTCTCGAGCGCAGTGTAGGTGTCGGCATGGGACCACGGATCGTTGCTGTAGTGCCCGCCGCGGGCATCGCCTTGCATGCGCGTGAGACCGCTCTCGGCTCCGATCACCGTGGCATAGGCCCGGCGGTGCACCCAGGGACCATCGGCCCCGTATCCGCTGATGGAGGCGTAGACGAGACGCGGTTGACGTTTCGACAGTTCGTCGTACCCGAGTCCGAGACGATCCATGACGCCGGCTCGATAGTTCTCCACCAGGACGTCGGAGACCTCGACCAACTTCTTCAGGATCTCGGCTCCTTCGGGTGTGGAGAGGTCGATGC
>JBJTYE010000161.1:0-11603 GCA_046082625.1 Actinomycetota bacterium
CCCTCGAACCAGAACAGGCGATCCGGCAGGCGTTCGGTCACGCCGAGACGGTCGTAGTCCCCGAATCCGTAGGCCAACGACCTGGGCAGGATGTCGGCGGTGGTTCGCAACCAGAAGTCGGCGTCGATCACGAGGGACGTCATCTGGACCCACTGCCCACTGCCTCGGACCCAGGTTCGCAGGTCGGCGAGATCCGGCGACCGCAGGAAGGCTGCGTCGTCGTCCCAGGTGTCGGCACCGGTCCGGGCGCGCACCGCGTCGTCGAGAGGCATGCTGCGTCCGGCGAAGGATTCGGTCATGCCTTCGTCGGGAAGGATGCGCAGGCCGATGTTGTTGAAGAGAGGGTATTGATTGCGCTCGCTGGCCGCCTGGGCGCCGATCACGTAGACGATGACGAGAGTCAAGGCCGCGGCCGACCGTCGCAAGGTGCGCGCCAGGTCGCGACCCTGCCGAGTCTCGGAGGAACAACGCTTGGCCGCGACGAGGATGCCGAAGACCGCGATCCCGGCGACGAGAGCATGAGAATCCCGCGTCGCGGCCCAGAGCGAGGTGGTCGTGGCGGCTGCGATGATGGCACTCCGTCGCGGTCGATCCACGGCGCGCATCCAGAGGGCCAGTGATGCGAGGCCGAGACCGAGGCCGAGCGACTCGCTCAGAACCTCCAGGTGCCAGATGCCGAATCGGGGTTGGCAGGCGACGGCGGCCACGAAGGACACCGTGATCCAGCCGATGACGCGGTGGCGGATGATGCGCAGCAACGTTGCGCACAACAGGGCGACGCCGACGGCGTAGACCACCGTCTGGACCAGCACGAAGAGTCGAACGTCGTTGCCGCACAGCCAGAGAACGAGAGGTGTGCCCACCGGTCGTTCACCGAACCAGAAGTCGGTATCGAAGGGGCCTCGCTGGGCGACTGCAACGTAGGAGAAGGAATCCGGGAAGAACGGCGCGAGATCGGAGCGCCACACTGCGCCGACGACTCGCAGTACGTACATCAGCACGCCGAAGGTCAGGACCACGGGAGCCAGATCGCGGCGCACTCGGGTGAAGGTGGGTCCGTCCATGGATCTCTCAGGGACCGTCGTCGATCTCGGGTAGCACCAGGTCCCAGCGGTCGCGGCAGTCCTGGCAGCGATAGGCGACGATGTCCCCTGGATACCACCGGCCGTCTTCGCGCGCCGGGGTGATCAAGAAGCAACGTCCTCCGCAGTCCACGCAGACGATCTCCCCCTCAGGCACCATTTCGGGCTTCACCCTCGAAGTCTGCCTGTCCGAATCGGCGATCCAGTGGCGCCTACCATGCACCGGTGCGCGTAGTGGCCGGATCGTTGCGAGGTAGAGCGATCGTGGCTCCCGAGGGACAAGCGACTCGGCCGACGACCGACCGAGTGCGCGAGGCGCTTTTCAACGCCCTGGCGAGCGCTGGTGGCATCGAGGGATCCCGGGTTCTCGACATCTTCGCCGGAAGCGGGGCCCTCGGTATCGAGGCACTGTCCCGTGGCGCATCGCACTGCACATTCGTGGAGCGCGACCGTATGGCCGTGGACGCCATTCGACGGAACGTGGCGAACCTCGGTCTCAGTGATCGGACGTCGATCGTGGTCGGGGACGTGCTGTCGCGATTGCCGGCATTGCCACCGGCGGACCTGGTGCTGGCCGATCCACCGTACGGGTTCGCTGATTGGAGCGTTCTCCTGGGGGGTCTTGGGTCCCTGATGTCCACGACCGGACTGGTCGTGCTGGAGAGCGGCGAACCGCTGGGGGAGGTGTCGGGCTGGGAGACCGTACGCGAGAAGCGCTACGGGCGGACCTGGGTGACCTTCCTGCGTCGGACGGTCGAATGAACCCGGTACGGTGAGCCGGGATGAATGGGACCCGCCACCTGACCGCCCTCTATCCGGGCAGTTTCGACCCCTTCCATCTGGGGCATCTCGACATCGTCTCTCAGACGGTCGAGCTCTTCGGATCGGTGGTGATCGCCGTCATGCACAACCCGGGCAAGCCCTCCGGACTCATCGATCTCGGCCACCGGGTGGATCTGGCGCGGACGTGTGTCGCCCATCTGCCCACGGTGCGCGTGGAGCCGCATCCGGGTTTGGCGGTGGATGCAGCGCGGGCCGAGGGGGCCGACTTCATGGTGAAGGGTCTGCGCAACGGGACCGACTTCGACGTCGAACAGCAGATGGCTCACACCAATTACTCGGTCTCGGGTGTCCGGACCGTGTATCTGCCGTGTCGTTCCGATCATGCCTACATCAGCAGTCGATTCATCCGTGAGATCGCCCAATACGGGGGCGACGTCGCCCACATGGTGCCCGAACCGGTGTGTGCAGCCCTGGCGGGTATCTTTGGGAAACCCCATTCCAGTGGGCCCGAGGGGCGCGGATGAGTTACCAATTCGATGACTACGACGAGGACACCGGATCGTACGACCGTCGGGTCGACGATCAGACCGGTGACTCCGGAGTGCTCCTGCGCCGGGCCATCGACATCATCGCCACCGCTCCGAACATGCCACTGTCCTCGACGCCGAGGATCGATCGGGACGAAATCATCGAACTTCTCGAGGAAGCTCTGCACCGCCTGCCCGACGAACTGCGTCAGGCGCGATGGATGTTGCGGGAGAAGGACGAGTTCATTCATCGCACGCGTCGCGAGGCCGACGAGGTCATCGAGGCCGCCAAGGTGCAAGCCGAGCGCTTCGTGCAAAGGTCCGAAGTGGTGAGGGCGGCGGAAGCTCGGGCCCGACAGATCGTGGAAGCGGCCGAGGACGAATCCCGGCGCTTGAAGCACGAGACCGAGGACTTCTTGGATCAACGGCTGGCCAGCTTCGAGATCCTGCTCGACAAATTGGCCAAGACCGTGGCCACCGGTAGGCGTCGGCTCTCGATCGGCGAGCGCGAGACCCCCGACGGCACCCGGGGAACTCAGGACGATCCCTCGCGCTACAACTACGAAGAGACCGGTGACGATTCCGAGGCCATCTTCTTCGATCAGGACAACACCTCGTCTCGCTGAATCGGTTCGGGCCACCGCGCTAGAAAGACGTCGTGAAGAATCCGCTGTCGATCAACGCTTCCGAACTTCTGCGCCGACCCGGCTCGATCAAGCAGATCCGGATCGAGATCGATCCGCAGGCCATCGGACTGGATTCACCGGTTCTGGTGCCTGGTGCGCCGGTCTCGGTTGAGTTGGATGCCGAGAGCCTTTCCGACGGCGTGGTCGTCACCGGACGGGTCCGAGCCGGTTTTCGTGGGGAGTGCCGGCGATGCCTGGGTCCGGTCGAGGGATTCGTCGACGTCGACGTCCAGGAGTTGTACCAGGTCCAGGTCACCGATCCCGATGCGTTTCCCATCGTCGGCGACCAGATCGATCTGGTTCCAGTGGTCAGGGAGAACCTGCTCCTTGAACTCCCCGAAGCACCGGTGTGTCGTCCGGACTGTGCCGGCCTGTGCCCGACCTGCGGAGTGGACCGCAACCTCGGAACCTGCACGTGCACCGTCGAGGCCCGTGACCCCCGCTGGGCGGCACTGGAAGGATTGCGGGATCAGCTCCCCGAGTGACCAGGTGGAGCCGTCCTGGGTCCCCGCTAATCTGCAGGGGCCGTTACGAGGAGAAGGTCGCCGTGGCAGTTCCGAAGAAGAAGAAGTCCAAGATGAAGGGTCGCAGCCACATGGCTGGGGCGTGGAAGTTGGCGGCCCCGTCGCGCAGTCTCTGCCCCCGTTGCGGATCGGCCAAGGTTCCTCACACGGTCTGCAAGACCTGTGGCTGGTACAAGAACCGCGCCGCCGTCGAAGTCGAGTAGCGGGAATTCTCCCATCGTGTCCGGTCCTCGAGGATCGGAGCGGATCAACTAGACACGTCTCATGCTTCCGATCGCCGTCGATGCCATGGGGGGAGACCACGCTCCGGACCAGATCGTGCAGGGCGCCCATCAGGCGGTTCAGTCCGGCATCCCGGTGGTCCTGGTGGGTCCGAATGATCTTGCCGGACGCGGTGACATTCCGGTGATCGAAGCCAACGAAGTCATCGGTATGGACGAGGATCCGGCCTACGGAGTTCGTCGCAAGAAGGACTCCACCTTGGTGCGGGCAGCCGAGGCGGTTCGCGACGGCAAGGCTTCAGCCATGATCTCGGCCGGCAACACCGGCGCCTCCATGGCCTCGGCACTTCTGCGTATGGGACGGATCAAAGGCGTCAACCGTCCAGCCATCGCCACGCCGATACCGGTTCCCGGTGGCAAGCCCACGGTTCTCCTCGATGCCGGAGCCAACACCGATGTGCAGGCGGACTGGTTGGTCCAGTTCGCGCTCATGGGTTCGGTCTACTCCCGACACCGCTTCCGCATCGATCAGCCACGAGTGGGACTGCTGTCGATCGGGGAGGAGCCGGGCAAGGGCGACACCTTGCGCAAGGAAGCATTCGAACTGCTGTCGGTGGCGCCGGGACTGAACTTCATCGGAAACGTCGAAGGTCGTGACGTGATGTCCGACGACGTCGACGTGGTGGTGACCGACGGCTTCACCGGCAACGTGGTTCTCAAGACCCTCGAGGGCGGGATGAAGACTCTGGTTCGAGCTTTGATGGCGGCCTTCGCCTCGAAGGCCGAATACAAAGAACACGCCGACGCCCTTCTTCCTTCGTTGCTCCCGCTCTACGACGCAGTGGATCCGGAGAGCACCGGCGGCGCCATCCTGCTCGGAGTCGAGGGCGTGTGCATCATCTCGCACGGTTCCTCGTCGGCCCGGGCCGTGGTGAACGGCATCAAGGTGGCCGCCGACATGGTGGAGTCGGGCATCGTGGACGAGATCCGTTCCGCAGTCAACCGCTGAACCGGACGTACGGTCGGTCGTTATCATTCATGGGAACGATCGATTCAGGAGGGCATCGTGCCGGCTGAAACCCATGTTGTTGACGGACCGCTGGACCGGGCGGCGATCTTCGCCATCGTGCGCGACCAGTTGGTGGACATTCTGGAGATCGACCCGGAGGACGTCTCCGAAGGGCAGTCCTTCAAGGACGACCTGAACGCCGACTCCCTGGCGCTGGTCGAATTGGTGGATGCCCTCGAAGAGGAACTGAGCGAGCGCACGGTGGGCTTCCGCATCGAAGACGAGGATCTGGCCGACTTGAAGACGGTCCGCGATGCCGTCGATTTCGTCTACGCCCACGTGACCTCGACCAAGGGCTGATCCATGGCGGTGCGCTCGGCTCGATGGCGTGACCGCCTTCGTCGCAGTCGAGTCGTGCCCGGGGGACGGAACTCGTCCCTGGACACCTGGACCATGCAGGTGGCCGGTCACGTCTTCGTCGACCGCGACATCCTGCAGCGTTCACTGTCGCACCGGTCGTGGTGCGCCGAACACGGTGGGGTCCCGAGCAACGAGCGTCTCGAATTCCTCGGTGACGCCATCCTGCAGTGGGTCGTCACCGACTTGATCTACCGGTCGCATCCGGACCTGAGTGAAGGTGTGCTGACGGAATTGCGGAAGTCACTGGTGAACACCGAGACCCTGGCCAAGACGGCACGTGACATCGACCTCGGGCAGTGGATCCTGCTCGGTATGGGAGAGGACGCCGCCGGCGGACGAACCAAGGACTCCATCCTGGCCGATGCCTTCGAGGCCTTCATCGGTGCTCTCTATCTCGACGGTGGGGCGAACGTGGCCCGAGCCTTCGTCACCCATGTCATGCACGGACGCATGGTGAATCAGGTGGACCACCTCGACGACTTCGACGCCCGCAGCCATCTCATCAGGATCTGTGTACGGGAATTCGCCCGGCCGCCGATGGTCGAGATCACCTCCTCGGGTGCGGCTCACGAGCCGGTCTTCACCGCCCATGTGGTGGTGAACGGCGAGGTGGTCGGATCCGCCACCGGTCGAACCAAGAAGGCGGCGGCCCAGGCGGCCTCCACATCGGCATTGTCGGTGCTGGCCGGGCGGGGCATCGACATCGGTCGTGCCTGAACTTCCGGAGGTCGAAACGGTTCGCCGGGGATTGCGGGCGGTCATCGGCCGTCGCATCGACCGCGTCGAGGTCCACCATCCGCGCTCGGTGCGACGTTCCTCCCCGGAAGAGCTGGCGGCACGGTTGGTGGGCGCCACCATCACCGACGTGACGCGGCGGGGCAAGTACCTGTTCGTATCCACGGACGGCGACTCGGCGATCATGATTCATCTGCGCATGAGCGGACAGATCCTCCTGGATGCACCCCGCTGTGAACGGCCGGCTCACTGCCACGTAGTGCTGTCGTTGGCGCGCCGGTCCGATGCCTTGGACATCGAAGTGCGGTTCGTGGATCCGCGCACGTTCGGAGAGGTCGTGGCTTTCGATCGATGGGCCATCGAGGAACGTCTCCCGGAACTGTCGCGTCTCGGACCGGATCCGATCGAGGACGGTCTGACCCGCGCTCGGCTCGGCCGGGCCCTGTCCGGGACCCGTCGACCGGTGAAGGCCGCTCTTCTCGATCAGCGCATCGTGGCCGGCATCGGAAACATCTACGGAGACGAGATCTTGCATCGTGCGGGCGTGAGTCCGTTCCGGCCGGCAGCCAGAGTGGGGCGTGACCAGTTGAATCGTCTGCACGGAGCCATCCACGACGTGTTGAACGAAGCCATCGCCTGCGGGGGTTCGACCCTGGGTGACGCTCAGTACATCGGGGTGGACGGTCGGCCGGGCGCGTTCCAGAGCCGACACCGGGTCTACGGCCGAGCCGGATCGATGTGCATCACCTGCGGTCGCTCCCGAGTGGTCGCCGCGCCACTCGCTGGTCGCACCACGTGCTGGTGTCGGTCCTGCCAGCGGTAGCCAGGCTGCCACCTGCTCCGGTGAACTAGGGTCACGCAGCAGTGTTTCTCAAATCTCTGACCCTCAAGGGCTTCAAGTCCTTCGCCGACACCACCGTTCTGGACTTGGAACCGGGGGTCACCGTGGTCGTGGGTCCGAACGGGTCGGGAAAGTCCAACGTGGTGGACGCCATCGCCTGGGTGCTCGGTGCCCAGGCTCCGAGCGCCGTGCGCAGCCAGAAGATGGACGACGTCATCTTCGCCGGGACCGCCAAACGACCGGCGCTCGGACGGGCCGAAGTGACCCTGACCCTGGACAATTCCGCCCGACTCCTGCCGGTCGACGTGGCCGAGGTCAGTGTCAGCCGCACGTTGTTCCGTACAGGGGAGAGCGAGTACGCAATCAACGGAGTGGCGTGCCGGTTGCTGGACGTCCAAGAACTGCTGTCCGATGCCGGCGTCGGTCGCCAGCAGCACGTGATCGTGAGTCAGGGCCAGATCGACGCCGTCCTGAACGCCCGGCCCGAAGACCGTCGAGCCATCATCGAGGAGGCCGCCGGAGTTCTCAAGTTCCGCAAACGCAAGGAGAAGTCCGAGCGTCGGCTGGATGCCACCGAAGGTTCGCTGTTGAGGGTGCAAGATCTTCTGCGCGAGGTCCGACGCCAGTTGCGGCCCCTCGAACGTCAGGCCGACGCCGCTCGCCGTCACGGGGACCTGGTGTCCGAACTGAACGCCTTGCGGACCTTCTTGATCGGTCGGGAGATCGCCGCCTTTCGAGGTCGCCTCGAGGCCTTGTCCGGATCGCGAACCGACGGAGCACGTCGTGAAGAAGAGATCCGTCGGAGCCTCGCTGGTCTGGACACGTCGATCCTGGCTGCGGAGGCCGAACTCTCGGCCCGAGGCGACAGTGGCCTGAGCGACGAGTTGGTGCGGGTGGAGCAACTGCGGGAGCGGGCTCGAGGAATCTCGATGTTGCTGGTGGAGAGGCGCCGTTCCTACGAGCGGGATCGCGGCCACCTGATGGACGCCGGGGTCGTGGCCTCCCTCGAAGCCGACGCTGCGAACTTGCGTCAGGAATTGGCCGAGGTTCTGGACAAGAGCGAACGTCTTCATCCGGAACTGGCCGAGTTGTCCGAGGAAGAAGCGGCCTTCGAAACGGAGCGCTCGGCGGCCGTGACACTCTTCGATCAGATTTCGCCGACGACTTCGGCAGCGAGTGCGGCGGCCGAGGTGCGCGGCGAACTTCGCTCCCTGCGGGCCTCGGTCGAAGGATCCGAGTCCGAACTTCGTCGCCACCAGTCGCGCCACGACATGCTCGAGGACAGATTGCGACGACTCGACGAGGATGCCGAGCGCTTCCGACAGGAGTGCGAACGAGCTCAGGACGTCGAACTTCCACTGGTGGGAGAGGTCACCGATGCCGAGGCGGCCCGCTTGGAGGCCGAAGCGGCTTGCGATCGGGCCACGGACGCCCACGCAGCGGCGACGAGCGACCTGGCGCGATGGCAGGCCCGGGCCGAAGCCCTGCAACTGGCCCTCGACAGCGCACGCTCACGAGCCGGTGCGGAGCATCTGCGTGACGTCGACGGAGTGATCGGAACCTTGTTGGATCTGATCGTGATCGACGACGGGTGGGAGGCTTCCGTGGAGGCCGCACTCGGCGAGGCGCTGGTGGCCGTGATCGTCAAGGATGCGACGACGGCGCGTTCGGCCCTGCGACGATTGCGCGAGTCGGCATCATCGGGAGCGGTCATCGCACTCGGCTCTCGGGCCGATGTGGTGGTGGCCAGTCTCGTGCCCGCCGGGGGCCAGCGAATCCGCGATCACGTCAGGGCCGAGCGATCCGACGTTTCCACGCTTCTCGATCTGCTCCTGACCAACGCCGTGCGCGTCCCGGACTGGACCGCGGCGGTGGACTCGGTTCTGGCCGATCCGCGTCTGGTGGCGGTCACTGCCGATGGCGACCGGTTCTCGACCACTGGCTGGCGGATCGGGGTGTCCGGTGGCGGAGCGACAGCCGCAGCGCTCGAGGATGCGGTCCGGGGCGTCGAGCGAGCAGTTTCGGAGACCGCCCGTACCGCTGACGACCTGAGCCGAGCTCAGACCCGACGCGAGGTCGCTCGTGAACGCGAGTCCGCAGTGCAACGTCAACTCGATGCCAACGATGCCGCCTTCACGGCGGCTTCGGAAGCGTTGGCTCGAGTCCAGGGTGAAAGACGCGAAACGATCAGCGAACTGGACGGACTGGTGCCCACGCTGGGCGAGTTGATCGAACGACTGGGACGACTGCAGGGCCGGGTGCGGGAATTGGAGGACCTGGTGCCGGGTCTGGAGCGCGAGGAGGCCGCCGAGGCCGCCGCAGCCCAGGCGCGTGGAGAGGCCCGGGCGACTCTGGACGCCAAGGCTGCCTTGCTGGCGGGACGACGCCGAGATCTCGAGATACGCAAGGCCGGTCTCCTGGAGCGACGCGATCTGATCGAATCCCGTTTGTCCGAGGTCGAACACCGCCTCGAAGCCGATGCCGGAGCCCGTGCCGCGGCGGCGACGCAGCGGGAACGTCTCGAGATGTTGTTGCAGGCCACCGAGCGTCTCGGATCCATCGTCGAGTCCCACCGCCAGACAGTCGAGGCGCGACTCGCAGAGCTCCACGACGTTCGGCGTCGCCAGAGCGACGAGGTCCGAGCACTCGCGGCGTCTCTCGACGAGATGCGACGGAACCGCTCGGTCACCGAACGCGATCTGGAAGAACTGCGCGAGCGATCCCGACGGTCGGAGGTCGAGGAGGCCGAAGTCAAGATGCGCCTCGAGGCGACCGTCGAGACGTTGCGCCGCGATCTGGACCTGGAGCCCGAGATCGCCATGGCGGCCGAGATGCCGGTGCTGCCCGAAGGAATCACGGCACCGGCCCGGGTTCGGGATCTGGAACGAGAGTTGCGCTTGATGGGTCCCATCAACCCCTTGGCCCTCGAGGAATTCAACGAACTGCAGGAGCGGCATCGGTTCCTGGAGGAGCAGTTGGAGGACGTCCGCAGCACCAGGCGGGAATTGATGCGGGTCATCGCCGCTATCGACACCGAGATCCAATCGGTGTTCGCCGGAGCCTTCGCCGACGTCAGCAGCAACTTCTCCCAGTTGTTCGGCAATCTCTTTCCGGGCGGAGTCGGAAAGCTCGTTCTCACCAACCCGGACGATCTGCTGAACACCGGTATCGAAGTCGAGGCGAAGCCTGGCGGGAAGAACGTCAAGAAGTTGAGCCTGCTGTCGGGCGGTGAGAGGAGTTTGACGGCCTTGGCCTTCCTCTTCGCAGTGTTCCGCAGCCGTCCGTCGCCGTTCTACGTGATGGACGAAGTCGAGGCCGCTCTCGACGACGTGAACCTGCATCGATTCCTGGGGCTGGTGGACGAGTTCCGCCGCGAAGCCCAGTTGCTGATCGTCAGCCACCAGAAGCGCACCATGGAGGCCGGTGATTCCCTCCTGGGCGTGAGCATGCAACCCGGTGGCTCCTCCAAAGTGGTGACCGAGCGGGCGTCGACGGCGGCAGGGGGAGTGTCATGAGTACACCGGTCGCGCTGCTGATCCTGATCGGCGTGACTTTGGTGTTCGGTTTCGGCGTCGTTCTCCTCAATCGGCGCTCGGCGAGTTCGGCGACTCCGGCTCCGATCGTCGAACGAGAGCAAGCCGCTACGAGCGGTCTGCGCGGGCGGTTGGGCCGTACGGCCACGGTGATCGCCGGGACGGTGCTGGGCATCCGGGAGCGCGGTGCCATCACCGATGACACGTGGGAGGATCTCGAAGAGGCCCTTTTGCGCGCCGATGTGGGCGTCCGGGTGACGACATCGTTGCTGGAGGGATTACGAGATCGTGTCCGGCGCAAGGAGATCGCCGATGCCGACGAACTGGTGGCGAGTCTGCAAGCCGACATGGCGCAACGTCTGTCGGGTCGGGATCGGGAGCTGCGGATGCGATCGGCGACCGATGGACGGACCCCTGTGTGGTTGATGGTGGGTGTGAACGGTGCGGGCAAGACCACCAGCATCGGCAAATTGGCCGCCCAGAGAACTCGGTCGGGCAGCAGAGTGATGTTGGCGGCCGGAGACACTTTTCGCGCCGCGGCAGCCGAACAGCTGACCACATGGGCCGACCGTTGCGGGGCCGAGATCGTGCGCGGCCAAGAAGGCGGCGACCCCAGCGCCGTGGTCTTCGATGCCATCGCCAGTGCGGCATCCAAGGGACTCGATCTGGTGATCGCCGATACCGCCGGACGACTGCAGAACAAGTCGAATCTGATGGACGAATTGCGCAAGGTGCGGCGCGTCGCCGACCGCGAACCGGGCGAGGTGATCGAAGTCTTGTTGGTGATCGATGCCACGACCGGACAGAACGGCATCAGCCAGGCCCGGGAGTTCACCGAGGCCGTGGGAGTGTCGGGGATCGTGCTGACCAAACTCGACGGATCGGCCAAGGGCGGCGTGGTGTTCGCCATCGAGACGGAGATGGACATCCCGGTGAAACTGGTCGGAGTCGGTGAGGGAATCGACGACATGATCCCTTTCGATCCGCAAGACTTCGTCGAGGCCCTGTTCAAGGCCTAGGGCCCGCATCGATCACGTCGTCGAGTCGGGAACCGGACGGGGACGGCGATCGTCGAAAGGACATGATGAAGAACTCCTCCAACAGCCGAATCGTCGCTCGAACCGTGGCCGCCCTGGGGTCGGTGGCCCTGGTGGCCGGAGCCTGCGGAGGTGACGGGGAGTCCCGGGCACCGGTTCTGCGGGTGCTGGCCGATCAAGTGCTGGTGTCCAACGCAGTCGGATC
>JBJTYE010000162.1:0-3910 GCA_046082625.1 Actinomycetota bacterium
GGGGTGTGTGTGTGTGTCACCGCCGAGATCGCCCGGGAAGCCGGAGCCACCGTGGTGCCCATCAGCGACATCCATCGCCAATACGGCAAGGCCCGGGGCAAGGGCAATGCTCTCTGGGCCAGCCTGCTCGCCAGTCGCGGCGACATCGTGGTCTGGATCGATGGTGACCTCACCAGTTTCACCAGTGACTGGATCGTGCGACTCGTCATGCCCTTCTTCAAGGATCCCGAACTCGGTCTGGTGAAGGCCAGCTACGAACGGCCGTCACACTTGGGCGGCGGCGGTCGCACCACCGAATTGGTGGCCAGACCGCTCCTGTCGATGTTCTTCCCCGAACTTGCGGGTCTGCAGCAGCCACTGGCCGGGGAGTTCGCCGGACGCCGGTCCATGGTGTCGGCCATTCCGTTCTCGACTGGCTGGGGGGTGGAGGTGGGCATGATCATCGATCTCGCTCGCCGTTTCGGACCTGGATCCATCGGCCAGGTGGATCTCGGAGTTCGCTTGCATCGACATCACACCCTGGAGCGCCTGGCCATTCAGGCCGCCGAGGTGTCGGCCACGGTGTTGATGCGTCTCGATCACGCTCCGACGTTCGCCGATCGCTATCCCTTGCTACGTCGCAAGAACGGCGACGTGCACGAGCTGAACATCGGCGAACGGCCGCCGGTCGAACTCGTTCTGAAATCCTGAATCAACGCTGCCGGAGATAGCGCAGGAACACGAACCCGGCATCTTCGGCGATATGAGCGAGTGACCACGGTTCGACTCCGGCCAAGGGGCCATGGGCCATGCGACCAACGGTACCGGCCGGGAATCGCGGAGCCAGGGTGAGACACACTTCGTCCACCAGATCGGCGGCCAACATCTGGGCGTTCAGCGACGGCCCGCCTTCCAGCACGCAGACCTCCCCGGTCAGCCCGCGGGTGATGTCGCCGATGTCGCCGGCCACCACTGTGGTCGATGTGGCGGCGTGAAGCTTCTCGTGGTTCGCCCCGAGATCACCCGAGGACGAGACCACCACCAACTGCTGATGGTCCGGCACCGGCGAGTAGCTGTCGGCGCGAACCGTTGCGGCTCCCACCAGGATCACCTGCGCCGAGCGGCGCAAGGTCAGGAAGATGGCCCGGTCGGTGTCGTTGCCGAGTGCGGCCGAATGACCGTTCACGGCGATCGAACCATCGGCAGCGCTGATCATGGTCAGGACCACCCACGGCCGATCAGGGTGTCGACGCCGCGTCGACAGGTCGTACAACTCGGCCACCGAACGAGGTTCGGCCACCGGAAAGACCTGCTGCACGACGGGGGACGAGGACACGACGTTCTGTTTACCGGCTCCACCGGCGGATCAGCCGGCCGACCCAAAAAGCGCCGATCCGACTTCTGACGCCCCGTCAGATGATGGATAGGGTGAGGCCATGTACCTGGCCGAAACCCCCGAGCAACAAGCCCTGCGCAAGGAACTGCGCGAGTACTTCGCCGCCATGCTCACCCCGGAGGTGCGGGCCGAGTTGGGTGAATCCGGCGAGGGCAAACCGCTCTTCCGGGAACTGGTCCGCAAGATGGGTGCCGACGGCTGGCTCGGTCTCGGCTGGCCCAAGGAATACGGCGGCCAGGGTCGTCCGGCCACCGATCAGTTCATCATGTTCGACGAGATCCAGCGGGCCCACGCCCCGTTCCCCTTCGTCACCGTCAACACCGTGGGGCCGGCCATCATGGCGCATGGCACCCAGGAGCAGAAGGATCAGTACCTGACCGGGATCCTGCGCGGTGAGATCAACTTCGCCATCGGCTACACCGAACCCGAGGCCGGTACCGACCTGGCCAGTCTGCGGTGCTCGGCCGTTCTGGACGGTGACGAGTGGGTCATCAACGGCAACAAGGTCTACACGTCGGGGGCGAATCAGGCCGATTACGTCTGGCTGGCCTGCCGTACCGACACCGAAGCTCCCAAGCACCAGGGCATCTCGATCATCATCGTGCCCACGGCGACCCCGGGTTTCGAATGGACGCCCATCACCACCGTGGGCGGCGTCACCACCACCGCCACCTACTACACCGATGTGCGCGTGCCCAAGGGCAATATCATCGGAGCCATCAACGGCGGGTGGAAGTTGATCACCATGCAACTCAACCACGAGCGCGTCGGCTTGGCGGCGTTGTCGGGTCTCACCGAACGCCTTCTCGACGACGTCACCACCTGGAGCCGGGTCACGCCGTCGGGTGGACCGAACGGCGAGAAGATGATCGACGTTCCCTGGGTGCAGTCCGATCTGGCCAAGTGCCACGCTCTGCTGGACGCCATTCGCCTGATGACTTGGAAGTTGGCCCAGTCGGTGGCCGACAACACGCTCGGACCGGCCGAGGCCAGCGGCGTGAAGGTGTTCGGCACCGAGAAGGCCGTCGAGGTCTATCGCATCATGCAGGGCATCCTCGGACCGGTGTCGCACCTGCGTGATGGATCACCGGGTGCGGTCATCCACGGAGAGGTGGAGCGGGCTGCCCGCGCTGCTCAAATCAACACCTTCGGCGGCGGCGTGAACGAGATCCAACGCGAACTGGTGGCGACCGCCGGTCTCGGGCTGGTGCGCTCGACGCGCTGAGTGATCAGTTGGCGCATCGAACAGGCGTCAGCCTGTTCGACATGCGCGCTGAATGCCTGGCTGACGCGTTGAACGCCTAGCTGACGCGTTGAATAATGGTGCCGGTGGACACCGCCCCACCGCAGCACATGGTGACCAGCGCGAACTCCTTGTCGGAACGCTCCAGTTCGTGCAGGGCGGTGGTGATCAGGCGGCTGCCGGTGGATCCCACCGGATGACCGAGAGCGATGGCCCCGCCGTTCACGTTCACCTTCGACATCAACTCGTCACGGCTCACGCCGTGCACCTGAGCCCAGCTCAACACCACGCTGGCGAATGCCTCGTTGATCTCGACGATGTCGATATTGCTCATCTTCATCTTGGCATCGGCCAGCACCTTCTCGGTGGCCTGCACCGGACCGTCGAGGTGGTAGTACGGCTCGGCTCCCACCAGACACTGGGCCACGATGCGGGCTCGGGGCTTGAACCCCTCGGCCCGGGCCCGGTCCTCGTCCATCCACAGCACGGCGGCCGCGCCGTCGCTGATCTGGCTGGAGTTGCCGGCCGTGTGGATCCCGCCGGGGACGACCGGATTGAGGGCGGCCAGTTTCTCGGCGGTGGTCTCGCGCAACCCACCGTCACGGGTGACGGTGACCACCTTGCCGTCGGGATCGGTCACGTCGATGGGGATGATCTCGCGTTCGAAGCGGCCTTCGGCGGTGGCGCGGAGGGCTTTCTCCTGGGAGATCAGTCCCAAATGGTCCACATCGGCGCGGGTGATACCCCGGCGCCCGGCGATGCGTTCGGCGGCGCCGAACTGATCGGGCATGTCGAGCGAGAAGTCGGCGGGCTTGGAGCTGCCGTTCACGAAAGTCACGTCAGTGCCCTCACCGAGGCGCGGCACATTGGCGCCCAGCCACACCTTGCTCATGTGCTCCACACCGCAGGCCATCCCGGTCTCGATCACTCCGGCGGCGATCATGTTGTGAATCATGTGATTGGCCTGCTGACTGCTCCCGCACTGGCAGTCGATGGTGGTGGCGGCCACCTGCCAGGGCAGTCCCTGGTTCAACCAAGCGGTGCGCGACACATTGCTCGCCTGCTCACCGGCCTGGGTGACACAACCTCCGATGACCCGACCGACAGTCAATGGGTCGATGCCTGCTCGCTCGAGTACACCAGCTTGGACGAGCCCGAGAAGTTTGGCGGCATGGAGATCGGCGAAATAACCGTTCCGCTTCCCGATGGTAGAACGTCCGGCTTCGATGATGACGGGTTGACCCATGATGGACTCCTTGAGGTGAAGAGGATTCAGTTGGGGAGGAGCGCAA
>JBJTYE010000163.1:0-5708 GCA_046082625.1 Actinomycetota bacterium
GACCACCGAAGACACGCCGTCGTCGTGGGAAGCGTTGCGACACCTCCCACATCTGCGTCGCGAGCCGCTGGACCAGCACGATCTCGCGGTCAACGACGGCGAATCCGTGCACGACATCGTCTGGGTGACCGATCCCCTGCAGGTGGCCCAGCGTCGATCGGTCGCCACGCGGTATCTGGAGCATCACGCGGCCTCGATGATCGTGTGCGCTCGCACACGGGGCGAACTCCCGAGCACGTGCACCACCATCATCGACGCCGACGATCCCGAGGTGGACGGTCTCGGTCCGCAGGGTGTGCGCACCGCGATGTCGGTGCTCAGGCAGTGGTACGACCCTGATGCCCGTCAACTGGCACTACCCACCCAAGCCCGACTGCTCGACATCGCTCCGTGGTCCGAGGAGGACATCCGACGTTCGTGGACGTCGACGTCGTCGTCGGCTCGCGCCGACGTGGGTATCGGTGTGGAGGGAACGGTCTCGATCGATATGGACGCTGATGGTCCGCACATGATCGTGGTCGGAACCACGGGATCGGGCAAGAGCGAGTTGCTGCGCACTTTGGTGGCGTCGATGGCGCTGTGGACGTCTCCTGCGGAGGTGAACTTCGTGTTGGTGGATTACAAGGGCGGTTCGGCCTTCGACGCTTGCGCGCGGTTGCCTCATGTGGCCGGAGTGGTCACCGATCTGGACGCCGAGGACGGCGGGAAAATGGCTGGTCGCGTTCTGCGGGGGCTGGAGGCCGAACTCCGCGGTCGGGAACTCGCCTTGCGCACCGTCGGCGTCAGGGACCGCACCGAGTACCAGCGCTCGCGACCGGCGGAGCCCATGCCGCGTCTGGTGATCGTGGTGGACGAAATGGCGGCACTACGGGTGGACGTTCCGGATTTCGTGTCGGCACTGGTGTCGGTGGCCCAGCGAGGTCGCAGTCTGGGACTGCACTTGGTGCTCTCGACGCAGCGTCCGGGAACCGAATTGTCCGCCGACCTCGTGGCCAACGTCGCCCTGCGGATGGCGCTCCGACTCACATCACGGGAGGATTCGCGGTTGGTATTGGGCCATACGTGCGCTGCGGCGATTTCGTCTCGTACTCCTGGTAGAGGATCGATGGTGGTCGGTGCCGAAGGGCCGGAAGACTTCCAGACATTGCTGGTCACCGACGATCTCGACGAGATCGTGGCGCGATGTCGATCGGTGGCGGATCGATTGAAGGTTCCCCCGGTGCGTCGTCCCTGGTGCGACGCCTTGCCGAGATCACTGGCTCTTCCCGACGACGCACCTGCCTGGACCGTCGGCATGGTCGACGATCCCGATGAGCAGCGACACTTTCCGCTGATCTGGGATCGCGACCGCCATCTGCTGGTGACCGGAGGTTCGGGTCGCGGCAAGACGTCTGCATTGCTCACGGCGGCGGCGGTGTTGCGACGACATGATCCGACGGCGCGACTCTTCGCCATCTCCGGACGTGGTGCAGCGACCAACCATGCGAGTTGGGTCGCCGTCGGTGATCGGGAGCGATGTCATCGACTGCTTCGACACCTGTCGATCCTGATCGACCAGCGGAAACGGTCGATCGGTGAACAGGGGCGCGTGACTCTGCTGGTGGACGATGTGGACGTGTGGCGATCGCTGTACACCGAGGATCGGCAGGGATCCGAACAGTGGGACGTCTTCGAGCGCATCGTGGCCGAAGGACCGGCCGTGGGAGTGACCTGCGTGCTCACGGCGACCCGCGACCACGGTCTGCCTACCTTCCTGCTGGCGAGGTTGGATCAGTGCTGGTCGGGTGAGGAGCGACCGGGTGCCTGTCGCGTCAGCGTCGACGGACTGACACTCACCGCACAGGTCGTCGATCCCCGAACATTCGGGTCATCTCTCGGTCGGTCCACTGTCATCGACGACGTCGCGGCGATCGCCACTCTGCCGGCCGTCGTCAGCACTGCGGACCGTTCCCGGATCGGTGCGTTCGCCCGTCGGGCCGACGACCTGACCGACGTGGTTCTGACAACTGGAGTCGGTCTGCGGGTGCTCTGCGTGGGCCATCGGGGTTCGGGTCGGTCCATGGCGCTGCGCGCCCTGCGACTGGCCTGGAACGAACTCCACACCGATGGCCTGGTTCTCGACATGGCCAACGTTGCGTCGGACCCGACGGTGATGGACATGGCCTGTGGTGATCGACCAGTTCTGCTGGTGATCGACGATGCCGATCGTCTGCAGCTGGCACCTGAGGTGAGCGAGATGATCTTGCGATCGCTCGACTCGGGAGATGCGGTCGGCTCCAGGCAGATCTCCGTAATGGCGGCGACGTCACCGAGTTTTCTGCGTGCCCATGCCGATCACTGGTTGCACCGATTGCGGCGGTCGCGTACCGGCGTCCTGCTCGGACGTTGTGTCGACGAGGACGGTGATCTCCTCGGTCGGTACGGTCGGTTCTCGACGTTCGTTCCGCCGGCTCCCGGACGCGGACTCTGGGTGGAGGACGGCGTCGATCGCGACATCGTGCAATTCGTGACCGTCACTCCTGATTAGGGTGAGGCCATGCGCATGCATCTGCCCTCCGGGGCTCTAGCCGAGATGGTGAGCGTGCCCGGGGCGCGCCGTGGTCTGGTGGTCTTCCCGGACATCTTCGGTCTCCGGCCGCTCTTCGATCAGCACGTGGAGCGCTTCGCTCGGGAGTGGGGTGTCACCACCATCGCCATCGAACCGTTCCGCGATCTGGACGCCTCGGCCGATCTCGAACAGCGATTCGCCGCCGTCCCAGCCATGCGCGACGCCGATGTCCATCGCGATCTCGAAGAGGCGGCACGGGCCACCGGATGTACCGAGGTGGGGATGATCGGTTTCTGCATGGGCGGGATGTACTGCTTCAAATCCTCGAACCTGGACTGCTTCGACCGCATCGCCAGCTTCTACGGCATGATCAGACTTCCGGAGACCTGGCGCGGTGACGGCCAACGTGAGCCGTTGGACTACCTCGGAGCCGGAGGTGCTGCGAAGGTGTTGGCCATCATCGGGACCGCCGACACCTGGACGCCTCCGGCCGATGTGGATGCATTGGCGGCCACCGGAGCCACGGTCGTTCGCTACGACGGAGCCGAGCACGGGTTCGCCCACGACGCGGCTCGTCCGGCCCATCGAGCCGACGATGCCGCCGACGCCTTCGAGCGAGCCCGCAAGTGGCTCACTCGAACGAACTGATTCTCAGCGGGCCCGCAGCTCGAGTCGATCCCGCATGAGGATCTTGTAGCGGCGTTCGTGCTGTTCGATCCATCCCAAACGGATGAAGCTGCTGATGGCCTTGTTCACCCGCTCGCGTGAGGCCCCGACCATGCCGGCCAATTCCTCCTGCGTCACCGGAAGGACGAATTCGTCGGCTCCACCGGCCAACTCGAGCAGCCGCTTGGCGGTGCGACCGGTGACGTCGAGGAACACCGAATCGGCCAGCGCTCCGTCCATCACTCGCAGGCGCTCGGCGAGCATGCGCACCACACCCCGCAGAACCTTGGGGTTCGTGTCGAGCAGGTGACCGACCGGGTCGTAGGGGATCTCCAGGACTTCGCTCGGTTCGATGGCGCGTGCCATGGCCGATCGCGGACCGGCATCGAGCAGGCCCATCTCGCCGAAGAGGTCGCCGGCTTCCATGAGGGCCACCATGCTTTCGCGCTTGTCGACTTCGCTGGCGATGGCGATGGCCACTCGTCCGCTCAACACTACGTACATGGACTCGGCTTCTTCACCGGCCTCGAAGAGATGGTCACCGCGCGACAGGATGCGCTTGCGACCTTGAGCCGCGATGGCCGCAACCGTCTCGGGAGGAGCTTCGCCGAAAAAGTCGGTGCGGAGGAGAACGTCGTCGTAAGCCATTGCTCTGACACGGTACTACCCTCAACCGTCATGTCCGATGTCCAGCCGTCCGGGGGTGCCACGGGGCGTTCGGTGTGGACCATCGTGGTGGCGGGTGGATCGGGTCGGCGCTTCGGCTCGATGAAACAATTCGAGTCGTTGGACGGTCGTCGGGTGTTGGATCTGGCTGTGGATGTGGCGGCGTCGTGCTCCGATGGCGTGGTGCTCGTGGTTCCCGCCGCCGACGTGGACGACGAGGCTCGGCGAAGTGGACCGACGTTGCACTTTCGGGTGGTGGCCGGTGGTCCGACCCGCACGGCCAGTGTGCGGGCAGGTCTGGCGGCGGTGCCGGAGGAGGCCGAGATCGTCGTGGTGCACGATGCGGCCCGGCCGTTCGCCTCGCGTCGTCTGTTCGAGGCGGTGATCGCCGCCGTGCGCGCCGGAGCCGATGGCGCCGTGCCCGGGTTGCCGGTGGTGGACACGGTCAAGGTCATCGAGGTGCGCGCCAATGGCGACGCCGGATCGGTGATTCCGCACGTCGTGAGCACTCCCGACCGCGGCACGTTGGTGGGGGTGCAGACCCCGCAGGCCTTCCCGGCGCCCTTGTTGCGGCGCGCGCATCAGCGAGACGTCGAAGGAACCGACGATGCATCGCTGGTGGAGGCGTTCGGCGGTACGGTCGTCGTGGTGCCCGGCGAGATCGACAACCGCAAGATCACTCTGCCCGAGGATCTGGAGTGGGCGCGGCGTCACGTGTCCCGACATTCAGATGACGGAGCCTCCCGATGACGGCGAACGACGACCGACAGATCACCGACGTTCGCGTCGGCCAGGGGTTCGATGTCCACCGCTTTAGCGATGATCCCGAGCGGGCGTTGATCCTTGGCGGAGTCCGTATTCCTGGGACGTCCGGATTGGTGGGACACAGCGATGCCGATGTCATCGCCCACGCCGTGGCCGATGCATTGCTGGGAGCAGCCGGTCTCGGCGACCTCGGGGAGCATTTTCCGGACACCGATCCGCGTTGGAAGAACGCCGATTCACTCGTCTTGCTCGAAGAGGTCGCTGCCAGGGTGCGCGCTCAGGGATGGGTCATCGGCAACGTGGACTGCAGTGTGGTCTGCGAGACGCCGAAGTTGGCGCCCCATCGTGCGGAAATGCAGACCAACTTGTCGCGGGCTGCCGGTGCACCGATCACGGTGAAGGGTCGACGGGCCGAAGGTCTCGGCGCTCTCGGACGTCGCGAAGGAATCGCTTGTTGGTCGGTGGCCGTGATCCATCGACTCGTCGATCGGAGTGAGAACTGATGGCCACCCAGAAGCGCAAGTCGGGCCCGCCTCCCAAAGCGGCCGGACAACGTGGAGGTCCGCGTCGTCCGGATTCGCGCGGCGCCGGCCGCACCGGCGCGGTGAAATCCAGCGGCGGGAAGGGCGCGCCGAAGCGCGCCGCGTCGTCGTCGGGCAAGTCGGCGGCTGGCAAGCCCGCACGGGGCAAGACTCCGGACGGCAAGAGCACCACCGAACGACCGGGACCGGTGAAGCCGGGTCGTGGTGCCGGTCGTGGTTCTGGTCGCGGCAGTGGCGAACGGGGTGACGATCTGGGGGGCGGTCAGGTCGAGGGACGACAAGCCGTGCGGGAGTTGCTGATCGCTGGGCGGCGACGGGCGTACGAGATCTGGATCGCCGGGGATGTGGACCACAGCGATGTGATCGACGACATCCGCGACCTGGCGCGCGCTAACCGGGTGCCGGTGGTGGACGTGAGTCGCAAGAAGTTGGAGTACACGGCGCGCAGCGAAGCGCCCCAAGGTGTGCTGGCCCATGCGGCCTCGGTGCCGGCCGTACCGCTCGAGGAACTGCTGAAGCGT
>JBJTYE010000164.1:0-7885 GCA_046082625.1 Actinomycetota bacterium
TTGCGGGCCTCGGGCGCCAATTCCGGAGCAGCCCGCGCCACCGGCGTCGACCCGAAGCGCATGATCCTGATCTCGATGTTGATCTCGGGAGCGATGGCCGGCCTCGTGGGTATGCGCGCACTGCTGGGCGACGTTCACGCCTACCAGAACAGCCTCGCCGAGCAACAAGGTTTCAACGGCATCGCCGTGGCCCTGCTCGGCCGCAACCACCCGGTGGGGATCTTCTTCTCCGCCCTGCTCTTCGGGTTCCTCGGTGAGGCCTCGGGTCGTCTCCAACTCGACGACATCCCCAAGGAGATCGTCACCATCATGACCGGCATCATCGTGCTGGCGGTCGTGGTCATCAACGAGGCCGTCAAGCGATGGGACGACCGCCGCATCCAACGACGCGCCGCGGCGATGGTGGAGGCGACGGCATGACCGCACTCTCCCCCGCGCGGCGAGCGATGTTGCTCTCGTTGGGCTTCCTGTTGGTGTTGTCGATCGTCCGCGTCATCACCAACACCGACGACCTCACGAGTTCGGGCACCATCTCCTCCACGTTGCGCGTGGCCACTCCGATTCTGCTGGCCGGGTTGGCGGGACTGTGGGCCGAACGCGCCGGCATCGTGAACATTGGCATCGAGGGCATGATGATCGTAGGTTCGTGGCTCGGCGGCTTCGGAGCATGGAAATGGGGATCGTGGGCGGGCATCGGCCTTGCCCTGCTCGGCGGAGCGCTCGTCGGTCTGCTGCACGCCCTGGCCACGGTTCGATTCAACGTGGACCATGTGGTGTCGGGCATCGCCATCAACATCCTCGCCGGTGGTGTCACCGAGTACCTGTCGATCATCGCCTTCAAGGGCAACGGGGGCGGAGAGAGCCAGTCGCCCAACGGCAAAGGCGGCTACGGCACGTTCGACCTGCCGTTCCTGAGCGGTGGGCACATCGGTGGCTGGAGGAGCCCCGACTTGTTGGGTTGGCTCGAGAAGAAACACGACATCCCGCTCATCCCCGACCTCGCGGCGTTCGGACGCGGCGTGTCGAGCGACGTGTACATCCCGACACTGGTGGCGTTGGCCATCGTGCCCCTCACGGCGTGGCTGCTGTGGCGCACCCGCTGGGGTTTGCGCCTGCGCTCGAGCGGCGAATCCCCCCGGGCCGGCGAGAGCCTCGGAGTGCCCGTCCTTCGCCTGCGCTACCAGGCGATGGCCATCAGCGGGGCACTGGCCGCCTTCGGCGGTGCGTACCTCTCGTGCGTCCTCACCAGCACCTACCGTCAGGGTCAGACCGGCGGGCGCGGGTTCATCGGATTGGCCACCACCATCTTCGGCAACTGGAACCCGGTGGGGGTTCTACGCGGTGCGATCTTGTTCGGATTCCCGACCGCGCTCAAGTTCCGCGACGCCAAGAACGTTCCCGCTCTGCTGTTGGTCACCGCGATCGTGTTGACACTGGTGACCGCGTGGTTGTTCACCCGTGGCAAGTCGACGGCCGCGATCGGCACCGCGTTCGGTGCGGCCATCGCTTTGTTCACGTGGATCGTCGTCGACGAGGTTCCCTCGGAGTTCGTCGCCGCCACTCCGTACATCGTGACGATCATCGTGCTGGCCGGCGCCCGCCAACAGTTGCGTCCCCCGGCCCACGCCGGACAGTCGTACCGACCCGGCGAGAATCACTGATTCAGCGAACGACTAGAAATCGCCCATCTCGGCCACGGCGGACACTTCGATTCCGCCACGCGGGCGTTGGGTGAGGGTCACCCGCACTCCGACGGGCGACGCGGTGACCATAATCTCACGGGCGATCTCGGCCGCCAGGGCCTCGGCGAACACTTCACGGTCACGGAAGCCCCACAGATAGAGCTTCAGACTCTTGGACTCCACGCACCACTGCCCCGGTCGGTACTCGATCACGACCCGCGAGAGGTCTGGTTGACGCGTGACCGGGCACAGCGAGGCCAACTCGTCGGTGGAGAACGTCACGACACTCACGTCGGCGGGCGCCGGGAACACCTCGACATGCTCGATCGGCCCTCTCACCGTCGCCCCGAGAACCGTGAGCCGGGTGGTGATGTCGGTCGCGTCGTTCATGGCGCCAGAGCGTAGGGGGCTTTGGTCCCGACCACACCGACGCGGTCGAAGCCGGTCCTAGAATCCCCACATGGGACAGGTCCTCACCGAATCACAGATCGCTGATTACCACCGCGACGGATTCCTGGTTCTGCCGGGCTTCACCTCTCCCGCTTCGTGTCGGGCCTTGAAGGCCCGTGCCGAGGAAATGCTGCGGGCCTTCGACCCCGAGTCGCATCGCAGTGTCTTCACCACCAACGAACAGAGTCGTCACGCCGACCGCGAGTTCATCGAATCCGCCAACGGCATCCATTGCTTCTTCGAAGAGGAGGCCTTTGATGCCGAGGGGCGGCTGGTGCAGGCCAAGGAGCTGTGCGTGAACAAGATCGGCCACGCCATGCACGACCTCGATCCCGAGTTCGAGCGGTTCTCCTACAACCCCGATCTCGCCGCGGTGGCCGCCGACGTCGGCCTCTCCGACGCTCTCGCCCTGCAGAGCATGTACATCTGCAAGCAACCGCGCATCGGTGGTGAGGTGGGTTGCCACCAGGACGCCACTTTCCTCTACACCGACCCGGTGACGGTGACCGGATTCTGGTTCGCCATCGAGGACGCGACACTGGAGAACGGTTGTCTGTGGGCGCAGCCCGGTGGGCATCGCACGTCGTTGCGCAAGACCTTCGCGCGCAACACCAACGACGACGGCGCCACCTTCACCGTGCACGACGAGTCGCCCCTGCCGGCTCCGCCGGAAGATCTGGTGCCCCTCGAAGTGAAAGCCGGGACGTTGGTGGTCTTGCACGGTCTGCTCCCCCATTGGAGCGATGTGAACCGCTCCGACAAGAGCCGTCACGCGTTCTCGTTGCACTGCGTGTCCGGTTCGGCCGACTATCCATCCTGGAACTGGTTGCAGCGGCGTGACGATCTGCCGTTGCGGCGACTGGATCAGGTGGCGGTGTCACGATGAGCACGGCGGTGCCGGCGGACGCCATCGTCCGAGCACCCAAGGTGTTGCTGCACGATCATCTGGACGGCGGCGTGCGGCCGTCGACGGTGATCGAGTTGGCGAGCGAGTTCGGGTACACCGGTTTGCCGACCACCGATATCGACGATCTGTCGAAGTGGTTCCATCGCGGCGCCAAGCGCAACGATCTGGTGCTGTATCTCGAGACCTTCGCTCACACCGTCGGAGTCATGCAGCACCGCGACGCCATCGAGCGGGTGGCCTTCGAATGCGCTCAGGACTTGGCTCACGATGGTGTGGTGTACGCCGAGGTGCGCATGGCACCGGAATTGTGCACCGAGGCCGGGCTGACGCTGGATGAAGTCATGCAGGCCATCATGGATGGATTCGCTCGCGGGTCGGCGGGCACCGACCTCACCATCTACGCCATCTGCTCGGCCATGCGCACGGCGCGGCGCAGTCTGGAGATCGCCGATCTGGCGGTGCGCTGGCGGGACCGGGGTGTGGTGGGCTTCGACATCGCCGGGGCCGAGGCCGGACACCCGCCGACGCGACATCTGGAAGCGTTCACCCATGTGCAGCGCGAGAACTTCCACTCCACCATCCACGCCGGTGAGGCCTTCGGGTTGCCGAGCATCTGGGAAGCCGTGCAGTTGTGCGGGGCCGAACGGTTGGGCCACGGGGTGCGCATCGTCGACGACATCACCGGACCCGAGGGTCACGAAGAACTGGGGCGGCTGGCGGCCTACGTGCGGGACCGGCGCATTCCCTTGGAGCTGTGTCCGACCAGCAACGTGAACACCGGGGTGTGCTCATCGATCGCCGAGCATCCCATCGGGATGTTGCGGCGGCTGCGGTTCCGGGTGACCGTGAACACCGACAATCGGCTCATGAGCAACACGTCGATGTCGAAGGAGTTGCGTCAGTTGCAGGAGGCCTTCGGCTGGGGGCTGGAGGACTTCGAGTGGCTGACCACGAACGCCATGAAGAGTGCCTTCGCCCCGTTCCCGGAGCGGCTGCGGATCATCAACGGGCTGATCAAACCCCGGTATGCGTTGTTGCGGGCCGAGCTGGCCATGGGGGCCCCGGCCCGCTGAGTGGGTCGATGGTCCCGGGTCGGCCCGTAGCGGACGGACCGTCGGGCCGGGCCCATGCGGGCTGAAGGGCCGCCCGGTCGGCGTGC
Organism: Actinomycetota bacterium; assembly: GCA_046082625.1. GTDB lineage: Bacteria > Actinomycetota > Acidimicrobiia > Acidimicrobiales > Ilumatobacteraceae > Casp-actino8. The sequence goes on from JBJTYE010000164.1 coordinate 4,199, forward strand.
GACAATGGGTCCATGACCGTCGAAGTCCATGTCGTCGACCACCCGCTGATCGCTGATTCCCTGACCCGGATCCGGGATCGCGACACTCCGAACGCCCTGTTCCGCCAGGAGTTGGAACGAGTCGGCAAGCTGCTGTTGGCCGAGGCCACCCGGGTACTGCCCACCCGCGATGTGCGGGTGCAGACGCCGTTGACCGAGACCGGTGGCAAGGTGCTGGCCAGTCAGCCGGTGGTGGTGCCGGTGCTGCGGGCCGGATTGGGATTCGTACAGGCGGCCCAAGAGTTGATGCCGAACGCCGATGTGGGGTTCGTGGGGATCAGCCGGGACGAGGCGACCTTCGAGCCGAAGCCGTACGTGAACAAGTTGCCCGAGACGCTGGCGGGGCGGATGTGCATCGTGCTCGATCCGATGTTGGCGACGGGTGGATCGTTGGCGCATGCGTGCCAGTTGTTTTTGGAGCGCAACGCGACGGGGCCGTTGACCGTGATCTGCGTGCTGGCGGCGCCGGAGGGGATCGAGTTCCTGAAGTCGAAGGGGCTGCACCTGCGGATCTTCACGGCGGCGATCGACGAGCGGTTGAACGAGCACGCGTTCATCGTCCCGGGACTGGGCGACGCCGGCGACCGCCAATTCGGCGCCCCCCACTGATCACTTATCCCTCTTGGGCGCGAAACCGTGCCAAAACCTGTCGTTTTCGCCCCCATTGAAATTATCCGCTGACAAGTTGCGCCGGGGGCGGCCTCCATTGGGAGGAAAAGTGACGCCTTTTGGCACGGTTTCGCGCCCATTGGGGGTAGTTCGTTACATGGGAGGGCCACCCCAGGTGGGGACGCCGGATGACCCTCCTCCGAACAGCTCACCCTTCTTCGCCGCCAACTCCTCCACCGTCCACGGCTTCCCGCCAGCCACCACCGACCCGGCGATCTCCGTCGGCCGGATCCGATGCACCTGATCTCCCAGCACGATGAACGTCTGCCCGCTCACATCGCTCGCATGATCACTGGCCAGGAACGCCACCATCGGACTCACGTTCGCCGGGTCGTACTTGTCGAACCCGCTTTCGGGCTTGGCGAACTTCGGATTCACTTCCGTCATCGGCGTGCGGGCCCGCGGGGCGATGCAGTTCACCGTCACGTTGTAGCGAGCCAACTCGCGCGCCAACACCAGAGTCATGGTGATGATTCCACCCTTGGCCGATCCATAGTTGCTCTGACCCGGCCCGCCGAAGAGTCCGCTCTCGCTCGTGGTGTTGATGATCCGCCGCGCCGGCAGGGCTGCGCCCTCACCATCTTTCTCGGTCGCAGCTTTCGCTGCATCGCGCCAATGCTTGGCGGCGAAATGCGTGGGCGCGAAATGCCCCTTCAGGTGCACGCCCACCACCGCGTCGAACTGGGCCTCGTCCATCGAGAAGCTCATCCCGTCGCGAATGAATCCGGCGTTGTTCACCAGGATGTGCAGATCGCCGAATTCACGAATGGCCGTGGCCACCAACGATTCGGCCACCGCCCAATCGGTCACGCTCCCCTTGGCCGCCACCGCTTGGCCGCCCGCAGCCCTGATCCCGGCCGCCACCTCGTCGGCGGCGTCACTCAGATCGTTGACCACCACGGCCGCGCCTTCGGTGGCCAGCAGTTCGGCGTGACACCGGCCGACCCCTTGGCCCGCACCGGTCACCAACGCAACTTTGCCCGAGAGAGCACCCATGTTTTCCCCTTCACGGCCCGAAAGCCCGAAATCGGCTTCTGATACCGTGGCGAAACTAGTCGTCGAGCAAGGACCACTGCGCATGCCCAACCAGAATCGGAGACCCGTCGCTCTGGTCACCGGGGCCAGTCGCGGTGTGGGCAAGGCCATCGCCATCGCGCTGGCCGACCACGGCTACGACCTCGTCATCACCGGCCGCACCATGGAAGAGGGTTCGGCGGTCAATCCGGCCAACGGTCAGCCCCTGCCCGGAAGCCTGCGCACCACCGCCGACGAGATCGCGTCCCGCGGCGCCCGGTGCTTTCCCATCCGGGCCGACATCTTGGATCTGGACGACGTGCCGGCATCCTTCGAGCGGTGTCTCACCGCCGCCGGCGGCCACATCGACCTGCTGGTGAACAACGCCATCTACGTGGGACCGGGCAACGACTCCTTGCTCGCCGACACCGAACCCGACGACATCGTGCGCCGGGTCACCGGCAATCTCACCGCCCCTCTGCTCATGACCCGGGCTTTCATCCGCCATTGGCTGGCACATCTCCAATCCGACGGCCCGTCTCAGGTCACCATCGTGAACATCACCAGCGACGCCGGACGACGCACTCCACCGGTGCCGGCCGACGAGGGCGGATGGTCCACGGTGTACGCCGCCACCAAGGCCGGCTTCCATCGTCTGGCCGACATGTTGGCCCTCGAGTACGGCGACCGCGGTCTGCATGTCATCAACGTCAATCCCGGGTTGGTGGCCACCGAACGGGTCATCGGATCCGGTGTGCACCTGAAGTGGATCGCCGATCGTGGCGTGGACCCCTCGGTCATCGGCGACGCCGTGGCCCGCATCGCCCACGACGAGATCATCCCCAACGGTTCGTATCTGCACGCCCAGGAATACCTGGCCGACCGCGAGCCGCGCTACGACAACGAGATCACCTGACGAGGAGCACCATGACCACCACCGACGACTTCCCCACCAGTTATGTGATCGGACCCACCAACACCGAGATGTTGTTGCCCGACCCGACCATGGCCCCGGTGCACTACACGATCATCTCGGTGGACGATCATCTGGTGGAGCCACCGGACATGTTCGATGGTCGCCTCCCCAAGCACCTGCAGGCGAGCGCGCCGCGCCTGATCGTGAACGACCGCGGTCATCAGGTGTGGTCTTTCGACGGACAGATCTTCAGCCAGGTGGGGATGAACGCCGTCGCTGGTCGCCGGCACGAGTACCGCTCGTTGGAGCCGGCCCGCTTCGAGGACATGCGCCGCGGCTGTTGGAACGTGCACGACCGGGTGCGGGACATGGATCTCATCGGCTGCTGGGCCTCGCTCAACTTCCCCTCGCAGGTGGCCGGATTCGCCGGACGGGTGTTCAGCGCCTGCAGTGATCCGGAACTGGGTCTGGCCACCATGCGCGCCTGGAACGACTGGCTCTACGAGGAGTGGTGGCAGCAGTATCCGGAACGGTTCATCCCCTGCGGCATCACCTGGTTGGCCCCCGGACCCGACGGCACGGCCCGGGCCGGAGCGGATGAGATCCGTCGCAACGCCGAGCGGGGTTTCGTGTCGGTGACCCTGCCCGAGCGGCCCCACAACATCGGATTGCCCAGCCTTTTCGGCGGGTTCTGGGATCCGATCATCGAGGCCTGCGTGGAGACCGACACGGTGATCTCGCTGCACGTCGGCTCGTCGGGCATGTATCAGATGGCCGAAGGCGCCCCAGCTCTGCAGTTGGGAGCGACCTTGTTCGGCCAGTTGTCGTTGACGGCGTGCGCCGAATGGTTGTGGAGCGGTTATCCGTACCGGTACCCGAATCTGAAGATCGCCATGAGCGAAGGCGGGATCGGCTGGGTGCCGATGCTGCTCGACCGCCTCGAGAACGTGGTCGACCGCAGCGGCTACGGAGCCGGCTGGGACATGCGCCCGGCCGAGGTGCTGCGCCGCAACTTCTGGTTCTGCACCATCGACGACCCCTCCACCATC
>JBJTYE010000165.1:0-12809 GCA_046082625.1 Actinomycetota bacterium
GGCCGGATGGTCAACCTGGTGGTCTAGGGCCGAGCCGGATGAGCGGTCATCCGGCTCGCAGTCGATCCACCAGACCGGAGAAGCGCTGCTGCGGAGTCCTGACCGCGTGTTCGATGTCGGCGCGGGACCCGATGAGCATCAGATTCGGTTTGGCGCGGGTGGCAGCCGTGTAGAGAAGCTCCCGCGTGCACAAGGGCGAGGAGGCCGGCGGGACGACAACCACCACCGTTGCGAATTCCGAACCCTGAGCCTTGTGCACGGTGGTGGCGAAGGCCACACTGACGTCGTCCACTGCCGACGTGGGGAGCACGATGGTCTCGGCCCCGTGCCGGAAGGCGAAACACAGCTGGCCATCGAACTCGATGACCACTCCGGTATCGCCATTCGCCAATCCGTTGGTCACGTCGTTACGCGTCTTGACCACGATGTTGCCGGCCCGCCAGTGACGATCCTTGTCGAAGATCTTGTCGAGCACGAACTCGTTCCAAGCTTCGACGCCAAAGGCCCCATGACGATGGGCGCACAGGATTCGGATGGCCGCAGCTGCATCGAGGGCCCCTTCCACGTCCCGATTCTCGGCCTTCGTCTTCACGACACCGAGCGCTCGGAGTACCGCGCCTATCTTCTTTCCCGCACCCTTGAGACCGTCGTCGACTTCGACGAAGGCCAGAGTTCTCATCGCCGTGTCATCGACCTGATTCACGACCGAAGTCAGCAACGCCCCTATGCGCCCCCATTCGGCGAGTCGAATGGCTTCGGTCAACACACTGCTGTCGGAATCCCGGTTTCGCTGTGACACGGTGAGACGGGTCATGATCTCGGGCAATTCGTCCTGCATCTCGGCCAGATCGGGCAGAACGGAACCGTTCTCCACACTCGCCAATTGACCAGGATCTCCCACCAGGACCAGTCGCGCCTCGAGCGGCAGTGCCTCGAGGAATCGCGCCATCAGCGGCAGGGACACCATGGACGTCTCGTCCACCACCACCAGGTCCACATCCAGCGGATCGTCGATGTCGTGCGCAAAGCGGTTCTCGGTCCGCGGTCGCCGACCGAGCAAACGGTGCAGCGTCGTGGGATCGAGTCGGCGGAAGATTTCGACGTGTGACGGCGGAAACGGGTGATCGTCCGCTCCCACTGCGTTCAGCAGGCTCTCGCGCATCTGGGTCGCCGCTTTGGCCGTCGGTGCAGCCAGCGCGACGCGCAACGATTCTCCATGGATACTGAGTGCGGCCGAGATGATCCGCGCGATCGTAAAGGTCTTGCCGGTTCCAGGCCCTCCCATCAGGATGAAAGTCCGATTGCGCAGACTGTTGCGCACCGCCGACACCTGCAAGTCGTCGGAGTCGGCCCCTGGAAACAGAGCGTCGACCACGGCGGTGTCGAGTGAGGCGGGAGATTCGGAGAAACGTCGACCGAGGGATCGAGCAACCGTTCGCTCGTCCTCCCATTGTCGCGCCGTGTAGAGAAGAGTTCCCTTGAGCACCAGGGGTCGTTCGGTCCCGGCCGCCGCGTCCCAGGTCTCGACTCGATGGGCGAAGGCCGACGACCCCAGTCCGGAGATCCATTCATCGATCGAGGGCCAAGCCCCGACCGCTTCGACCTCCGTTCCCTTCTCGTGAATTCCTCTCAATGATGCGGGATTTCCCAAATCGACGCATACGAATCCCAATTGAGTGGCGCGCGTGGCCGCCGCCAGGCCGAGCAATTCGACTCTGGTCGGCTCAGTGGTGATGGCCTCAGCGATGTAGGTGGCAACGCAGATGTCGGTGCTGTCGAGGTGGCCGCTCGTCCGGAATCCCTCCAGCATCTTGGCCGACCGTCGCAGACGTTCGCCGTTCACATCTCACCTCTGAATCTCGCGTCGAGTGCCTCGATCAACGACACCGGAGGCCGCCAGTTGAAGACCCCGCACGGCTCCCCTCGGTCATTGCGCGGAACCCCCGGTCCGACCATGCCACGGAGGAAGAGATACGAAATTCCGCCGTAGTGGATATTCGGGTCGTATTCGGGCAGCCGCATTCGCAGGAACCGATGGAGCGCAACCGAGTACAGCAGAGCCTGGAGCACGTAATCGCCTTTCCGCATGGCTTCGACGAGTTTCTCCGAGCTGTAGTGATCGAGGGGTCGTGTGACGCCCTTCGGATGGAGGAGGTTGGTCTTGTAGTCCGAGACGATGTACCGCATGAATCCATCCGTCGATCGGACCCGAAAGACCGCGTCGATCTCTCCGTACAGCGATCCGGCGATACGGGTGTCGGTCGGTTCCTGGATCAGATCCTCACCATAAGACCGGACGGGATCATCAGCTGCCACATGTGTGAGTAGCAAGGTCCCGATCTCGGACAGTCCGAGAGTGCTGACCCGGGGAAGCCGCATTTCGAACTTCGCTTCGGCCAGACGGTCAACGGCGGGAATGTCGGCCAGGGTGCGATCCTCGAAGAGCGACCCGAGAGGACTTCGTACGACCGCACCGAGAGCCGTTAGCAGTCGGGAAGTCGCATCTTCGGTCAGGGTCCGACGCCGCGAACGCAGCGCCTGTTCGAGACGTTCGCTGAAGTCCTCGGCGGCCGGATCCAGATTCTCGAGGAGCCCGTGGATCATGGAGCCGAAACGGGTGCCCTGCAAGTGGTCGGGAAATTCGATCCCGGGAGACACCGTCACCACGTCTTCCAGCGGCGGAACACGACTCTGATCATCGGCGAAACCTTGCAGGTACTCGTCGGCACCGGTCGCTCCGTCTGTGGCGTCATCGGCTTCACGACCATGGCGGTCACGCACCAGTCGCGAATACGACCATTTCCTCCAGGCGAAACGTTGTAGGGCCGCAGTCCTCTCGAAGGTCGCCACGCCCAGGTCGACCGTCGATCCCGATGCCGACTCCCGCCGCGGCAAGGAAGCCTCCTCCGGTTCGATCACGACCACCTTGATGGACGGCATCCCGTCGGCGATGTGGGCCAAAGCCGCTCTGATCTCGGCGTTCGATTTCGGTTCCGGCTTCCGAGGGGCTCGGGATTCCGGATCGATGACCACAAGGCCGTGCTCGTCCCGGCCGAGCAGAACCCGACCGAGGGCTGACGCAAAGGAGTCCTTCACCTGCGTCCAGTGCACGATCAACTTTTGCTCCGCCCTGGTGGCGGCCACGTACAGCTTGCGCATCTCATCGCCGAGATCGGCGATGTCCGCCAGCTCTTTGCGATCCTCCGACGAGGTCACGCCATCGGACCACGTCACCTTGTGAGCCACGTCGATGAAACGCTTGCCCCCGACGTCGTAGACCAACGGGCCGCTGTTCGATGTCGCCTTGAACATGGTGGGCAGGAACACGATCGGGAATTCCAGACCTTTACTGAAGTGAACGGTCGCCAAGTGCACTGCCTCGTCGTCGCTCTCGATACGTCGCTGATACTCGTCGACTCGCTTCGAATCCAGGCGGAGTGTTGTCAATTCTCGGCGTACATCGGCCGCCGTGGCACTGCGACCGAGTCCGGACAATGCCTCAGCGATGTGATCCAGGTCGGTGAGCAATCGCTCTCCCCCTGGCTGGGGGACCAGACGCGCCTCCATCCCGTGCGAAGCCCGCAGATGATGGTAGAGAGCCGACACGCCTTCACGTTGCAGTCGCTGTGCCCACGACAGACAGTCCTGCTGCCATTGCGCGACTCTGGTCGCGGCCTCTTCATCGTTCCAAGAGATCAATTCCTCCAAGGTGTGAGTTCCGAAAGCGCTCACCATGCACGCCCGGACCAGAGCGGCACGTGTGGGCTGACAGAGCGCCTCCAAGAGGATCTGCCAGTCCTGGGCGGCCCGCGTCTCGAACACGCTCTGGGTGCGGTACCTGACCGCAGGAATTCCAGCATTCGCCAGAACCTGGAACAGTCGCTCGGCATGCTTGTGCGAGGGAACCAGCACGGCGATGTCGCCGGGCCTGACGGGACGGGACGTCCCTGATTTGTCGATCATCTCGGCGCCGTCGATCATGACGCCGATCTCTCGGGCCACATCGGCGTAGATCACCTCCACCATGTCGTCCGAGTTCAGTTTCCAATAATCGAGAGTCCCGGCGGCCATGGCCTGTCTATGCGCCTTGTTCAGACCCGATTTCGGATGGCCGCTGCCGGCCTCCTCGCTGTAGGGAATCCACCGGATCTCGAGTGCGGCCGATCCCTTCACTCCTTCACCGTCGGGACCAGGCCGATGGCGGACCTGGCGATAGAGAATGTCTTCGGCTCCGAATTCCACGCCATCGAAGAATCGGTTCACCGCGCCGATCAAGTTCTTGTTGCTCCGGAAGTTCATGTCGAGCGCCGACAGCTGCTCCACGCCGGCGACCGCAGCGCGATAGGCCTCGATATCGGCACCGCGAAAACGATAAATGGCCTGCTTGGGGTCACCCACCGTGCCGAGTGCCGTCGTTCCATCCGGAATCGTGTCCTCCACGAACAACCGTGACAACACCTCCCATTGCACATGGTCGGTGTCCTGGAACTCGTCCACCAGAACCAGACGGAATCGACGACGCAGGGCCTCGGCCACGGTTGCACCCGCAGGCCCGTTCAGGAGATCGCGGACCGCCGTGATCAGGCCGTCGAACCCGAGTTGATCGCTCCGCTCCAATCGTTCCTGGATCAGGCGCACGGCTCTTTCCACGATCACGGCCCAACGTCTCTCCACCGGAAGCGAGATCAAAGGCGCCTCGTGATCGGCAGCGGTGACCCGGGGTTCGATGGTGGAGTCGGGATTGCCGAGTACCGCGGTGACGGCCGAGGCCATCTCCTTTTCGATGGTCGAGATCTTGAGGGGCTTGTCCCGTTTGCCATCGTCGAACATCGCCGGATCCTCCACCAAGGCTCCGACCAGAAGATCCGAAACGACCTGTCGCACGAGGTCGCTCGGATCCTCGATCAAGGAGACATCCTCGTGCAATGGTCCACGTAAGCCGACCCGTCCCAGCACGATCTGGAAGAAGCCATGAATTGTGGTCACCGTGGCCTCGTCATAAGAAGCCAGGAACGCCTCCAAGCGATCCAGTCGCGTCTGCACGACGTCTCGATCACCGACGACGACCGGTCGCATCCAAGGCTCGCCGATGTCACTGCCGTCACCGAGGAACGACTGCAGATGTCGAGCCAAGGCCCGCACCTGGAGTCGCGTGCGGTGGCGCATGTCTCTGGCAGCGGCCCGTGTGAAGGTCACCATCAACAACTCGTCGGCTTGCACCCCCTCTTCGGCAACATGACGGGCCACCAACGAGGTGAGGGAGAAGGTCTTTCCGGTACCAGCACTGGCCTCGATGGTGAAGCGCCCCGTCGGCAATGGTCCGGCCAAGTCCAAGATGGGGATGTCGCGCCGAGGCTGGGAGGTCATGCATCCTCCTCGTCAGCGATCGCGACGATGTCGTCGGAAGAAAACGATGCAGATCCCACCGACATCGTCCGGTCGAAGGTCGACCAGATGTGTTCGGCGAATCGGGCGACCCGGGACGTTGCCGAACCGGGAGGGTCACCGGGCTCGGCCGGTTGGCTCATCAAGTCCTCCCAGGACACGGTGCCGAAGAAGTAACCGATGTCGGCATCGTTCGAACAGTCCTCCTCGAACGCCTTGCGGGCCTTGCTGCGACGCCCCCGGCCCAGTTCGGCGGACGCCCGAGGGAACACCGGAACCAGCGACTCCCGCGCCGCCACGGCCACGGTGCCGGCCATGGCCAGGAAGAGTCGAGCGTTGTCCCGACGTGTCACCGCATCCTCTCCTCGGACTGTCAGACTCACCGGTTCGATGCGGCGCTTCGTGGAAACGGCACGCGTCACGACCACGGCACGGTACGGAACAGCCGGATCGGCAAGGGTCAGCGCCGCCAGTTCCAGTGCCGGTCCCAAGCGAAGGGCCTCGGTCGGTCGTCGAAATGACAAGCGCACCAGGTCGTGGCCCACGATCTCCCCCACGGTTCCCTGCAGACGACCGAGATTCACGCCCATCGGGAGATCGATGTCGACCTCCCGATAGTTGGCGACATCGAAGTAGGAAGGGGGAACCGCCGACATGAACTCGGCAACCTCGGCCGACACCTCGACCAGGGCGGCATCGGCCAATGCACCCGGTGGGAGCATGCCGGCGCTCCTGGCCACGACACCCCAGTGCGCACTCGGCGCAACGGTGTCTCCGGTCGATCGATACTCGGGGGACCGACGAACGAAGCCGAGCAGGTCCCGACACAACTTCGAATACCGGAGAGGATCGACGTGGAGGTGGACGGCATCCGGGGTCTCGGTCTCGAAAAGCGGATCGATCCGAATGTTCGCCGTCGTCTCGGCGAACCAACTGACCGGACCGACGACCCCGTCGACCAATGCCGCAAGTTGGAACGACTCCTCGGCGTCTGCGATCCGAGGAAGCCGAGACACCTGCGGGACCCTGGGATTCCCCTCACCACCAAGTCGACCCTCTGCAGCACGTTTCGAACCGAGATCGAAGGTGAAAGGGCGGTCGGAGTACACCAGACCCGGCGTCAAAACGGACGGGTGGAAGTTCTGTCGGGGGTGCTGAGTCAGAAGTCGACAGTTTCCGCCCGTCTGCGCTTCCACCAGCGGGATGCAAGCCTCCAAGAGTTCCTGGATCGGCACCGCCAGCGGAACCGGCTTGTTGGTGTTGATATCGGCTCCCTCACAGGTCACGATCACCGCGTCCCGAGCCGCCAAGAGGATGTTGAGGAGTCCTTGACGCCCATTGGTCGACGGATTCGGCTCACCCAGGCAGGGATGGAGGCCGAGCACGTCGTCGCCGTTGGCTCCACCTTGGGCGAACATGTCCTCGTCGGCACCGAGGAGCGCGATGACCCGATACGGCACTCCTTGGACCGGCGGTAGGCGGGAGACGGTGATGTCGCCGGTGCGGAACAGCGGTCGGTGCAACCGCCGTGTGAGCTGTTGTCGCACCACGAAGTCGATCTCGTCGAAGGTGAACGACTGGTCATCGGAGATCCCGGAGTCCTCGGCCGCGGTCTCCACGTCGTCGAGGACCGTCAGCAGCTCTTCACGTCCGCTCGAGGAGAGACGGGACGACGTGTATCGGTCGACCACCCGGGCGAAGAACGCCATCCACTCTCCCACGCCTTGTCGGATCCGGGTCTCGACCAGGTCGCTCTCCAAACGCTCGAGCAACTCGGCCAGAGCTGCGATCGTTGCGATGTCGGCCACGGACACGTCGTCGTAGGGAACGACATCTCCCGGCCCGATGAGCGGAGTCGGAGCAGATACCGCCAGACCCATCATCAACCGGGTCAGAGCGAAGCGCCAGGTGCCTCCCACGACGTCGGCCGGAACCCCCCAGGACGCACGATTCTCACCATCGATTCCGAAATCGACCCGAAGATCGTCGACCAGATCGATCAGTCGCGCCACAGTGTCGGAGTCCACTCCGAACCGCTTCATCACCACCGGACGGGACAGGAAGCCGAGCACATCGGAGACGCCGAAACGGCTGCGCAGCAGCTGGAGGACGGCCGTGAACGCCTCGACCACTGGAGCGTCCTGAGCCAGTTCCAGTTCCGCCACCCGAACGCGGAGAGTCGGAGCCACCGACGACGCTCCGTCGGTGACCGCCGCACGATCGGCTCCGAAAATGGCCGGAATCATCGGAGCGAAGGCCTCGATGTTCGGGCAGATCACGACGATGTCGTCCAGGTGCAACGAAGGATCAGCGTTCAAGAGGTGGAGCAGTGCATCGCGCAGAACCTCGACCTGACGGGCCCGACCGTGACAGGCATGAACCTGGATCGTTCCGTCGCCCTTGCTCAAGAGTTCCTGGGCCGTGCCACTGTCGAGGGAAATCGAACGACCCACGCTGCGAGAAGTGAGGGCCGCTTGCACGGCACCGAGCAGGGACGCGGGTGGCCCAGGCGCCGGCACTTCGACAACCGGCCCGGTCGACACCATTCGGGGCGTCTCGAGCGCCGTTCGCCCCCAGCGCGCCGTCAGCCGATGGGCGTCGACGTCGAGAACATCCTCCGCACGAGGGACCAGAAGGTCTTCGATCGTCGGTCGGGGGGTCCAGGGCCCGGCCAAGGGATGCAATAGAAAGACGCCCACTGGCCTGACCGAAGCCAGCGCAGCGAGCATGAGACGCAACGTCGGACTCAGGCTGCTGAATCCGAAAACGCTGATGCGCTCCGGAAGTGGGATCGTTCCGTCCCCGGTGGCCAGACGAGTTCGCAAGTTCCCGAGCGCCTCGGCCATCGACTCCTGGTCGATCATGCCGCAGACTCGTGCGTACAGATCGACCTGCCAGCGCATGGATTCCGGCAGTCCGGGACCGGGATCGATTCCATCGGTGGATCGACCAGACTTCCAGTACTGCAACATCGATGGTCGGTGCGTGGCGTAGTGATCGAAGAGATCGGCGATGGCGTCGGCGGTGCGCAGTCGATCGTCGGCAGCACCTGGGACCGCTTCGCGACCCATGGCTTCGATGGCCCGATGCACATACCACATGAGTCGAGAGCGACTCCACGCTTGTTCGGGTTCGCGGCGGCCGCGGGCGAGGATCGACGTGGTGAAGGAATTGGTGGTGAGCAGACGGAAATTCGCCAGCACTCCGCTCACCGACGTGCCGCGTTCCGCCGAGACCAGTGCACCGAGGGATTCGGGAAGTTGGCTCTGCAACCAGTCGCCGATCCCGGTGTTGGGAACGACGATGACCTCTGGTGCGAACGGATCGGCCGGGAACTGTACGAGGTCACGGGCCAATGCCTCGGTGAGGTCCTCCACACGCGTCCCGTGATGAATCCGCAGACCTGAATTCGAAGTGGGCGGGTCGGAAGACATCGAGTCGAACTTACTCGCAGGTTGTGCGGCCTTTCCCCGGTGGATCGGTCGAATCCCACACTGTCTCTAACGACAACCGATCAACGAGGACCATGACCACCAACTGCCCCACCACCGATGACCGCGGTCTCGACGATATTCCCGGCTGCTGGCGAGACGTTCACGATGCCCTGGCCGCTGGCATCGATCGCCTCATCCTGTACGGACCGCCAGGAACCGGTAAGACCTTCGCCGGTCTCACGATGGGCGACGTGAGCGCCGGATCCTTTCGTCTCATCTGCACCGAGGACATGACCGCTGCCGATGTGACCGGCCACTTCTTGCCGACCTCGCACGGCCTCTGGACCTGGTCGGAAGGAAGTGTGCTGCGGGCCTGGGCGGGCGATGGTCGGCGCGGCGGCCGGGTGGTGGCCGATGAGATCGATCGGGCTTCGGGAGACGTCCTGGGGCTTCTTCTGAAGATGTTCGATACCTACGACAGCGCGAGTTGGCAGCATCCCGAGTCCGGCGAGGTCCGACGACCCCAGCCGGGCTTCTCGGTCGTGATGACCACCAACGTGGAAGAACTTCGACTTCTGCCCGACGCCTTGCGCGACCGCTTCCCCATCGCCATCCGCATCGACCGCCCCCATCCTCGGGCTCTGGACCGACTCTCTCCCCATCTCCGAGGTCCGGCCGCCGCCAGTATCGATGCCGACCGAACCCGCCGGTTCAGCCTGCGGGCATTCTTCGCCTTCGACCACCTCTGTCGCTCCGGCATCGACTCCGACCGAGCGGCGCACCTGGTCTTCGGGGACCACACCCCCGACATTCTCGACGCCCTGCGCATCGACGGCGTCTCGTCGAGCTCTTCATGATCGAACGCCAGAGCTCGACACTCGTCCGTCGACGAGCCATGCCCGAGTGGCTGGGACGGGACGATCGCGGCCCGGCGCCATGGACGGTGACTCCCGGATCACCGCACCGCGGCGAAGCCTTCACGGACCTCTTCCATCGTCGCATGCAGGTTCCCACCGGAGACGACGAGACCTCGCGTTGTGTCCGGGCCCACGAGATGATGCACGCCAAGGTCAGTCCGACGTCGATCTGGATTCCCGACGACGTCGACCATCTGGACAGTGCCACCGTGGTCGCAGCCGAGGAGTTCCGGATCAACATGTTGATCAAGTCTGTTGGCTTCGCCGTCGACCGACATCTCGCCGATGGCAGCGAGAAGCGAACGGGAGAACGACTCGCAGCCAATGCCGACTGGAACGCCATCGTGCTCATGACGGCCGCCGTCACCGGCACCAAATCGGCGCGACCCTTCATCAGCGGCATCCGAACCTGTCGCTCCGACTGGGTGCCGGCAATCCGCGACCTTCAATCGCGCCTGCAGAGACTCTGGCGCCAAGCGACGCGGAACGATCTCGGGGACGTGGCGTCCACGCGCCCCTGGGGGGAGGCGACCATCGGGTGGCAGTTCACCCTGCAGCTGGCAGCGGTGCTGCAACGCACGCTGATCGACACGTCCGATGTGCCCTCGGGTGACGAATTACGCCAACGGGCGCGCAGCACCCACCGATCGTTCGCTCCCCTGGTCGAACTGCCCCTGCCGAAGTCCCGGCGAATCGAGGGCGGCCTCGGCCACCGCTCGTGCCCAAGCGCCACCGGACGCCACCTCCGACACGTCGAACGCCTGCTCTCGGATCCCGAGCGCCGGGTGTTCGCTGGTCGACGACGTTCTTTCGGCGGAACCGTCCTCATCGACCAGTCGGGATCCATGCGCCTCACCGATGGCGACCTCCGTCGCATCATGTCGGCCGCCCCGGGTTGCACAGTGATCGGCTACAGCCACCAGGCGCGATCCCGACACCATCCGAACATCTGGATCCTGGCCCAGGATGGTCACGTGACCGAGAACGTTCCCCGCGGCAACGGCGGCAACGGGGTCGACGGGCCGGCGTTGCGTTTCGCCGCCGCCCGGTGCCGAACCGGAGACCCGCTGGTGTGGGTGTGCGACGGTTTCGTCACCGACGACCACGACACGTTCTCCACGCATCTGGCCGAGGAATGCGCTCGCTTGGTCATCGCTCACCGGGTGCATCAGGTTTCCGATGTGGACGAGGCAGTCGCGGCCCTGTCCCAGGCCGGGCGCGGACGGCGACTGCCCACCCGGGCCGTGGGTCCGGTGTTGTCCACCCCGTCGTGGTCGGCCTTCAGGGCTTGAGAACCGGCAGGACCTCGGAAGCGAAGAGGTCGAGACTCTCTTCGGCTAGCGATGCCGGAATGCCTCCCATCAAGGGGTGCATGGTGAGCGACCCGAACTGACGGGCGAGGGCGATGCATTCGTCCGGTGTCACCACCGCATACACCCCGCTCGCCTTCACATCGTCGAGAGTGCGGGCTCCGTGCACGTGCACCACCGAGGACTGTCCGGGTCGCTGCCAGGCGTCGTAGGACACCGCTTCATGGAGGGCATAGGGGGCGATCCGCTCCCAGTCGCGTTCCGGATCCCGGGTCACGTGAATGAATCCCGGTGCCTTGGGGGGCAGCATCACGAATCCTTGGAAGCCGACCTCGTCACAGGTGGCTCGATAGGCCTCGGCGATCGCCGGATCGTCGCTGGCGGCCGAGAAGTAGCACCGCAGACGCGCCGCCCGACGCGCCGCCACCGGCGTGGATCCGCCCACCAGAAGAATCGGGCCACCCGGACTATGAGGTGTGGGGCGCACCTTGACCCGCCGACCCCGATAATCGAAGTACTCGCCGGTCCAGGCCTGGCGCATGACCGTGATGCACTCTTCGAGCAGTCCGAATCGGTCCTGGAACTCGATCCCCGCCATCTCGAATTCCTCCTGCCGGTACCCGGTCCCGCAGATGACGCTCATCCGACCCTGGGCGATGAGATCCGCCGTCGCCAGTTGTTCGGCCAGGCGGACCGGATCGTGCATGATCACGAGAGCGGCCGAGACGTTGATGCCGATGCGTCGAGTGGAGGCCGCCACGGCGGCGGCGATGGTGATCGGCGACGGCATGAATCCGTCGTCGGTGCCGTGATGTTCGGACAGCACCACCATGTCGAGTCCCTTCTCGTCGGCCCAACGGGCCTGCTCGAGACAGGCGGCGTATTGCTCGCTGGCGGTGACTCCGTGCGCCGGACTTCCAGGTGGCGGGATGCGCAGGTCGTAGCGCATGACGATCATGGTCATGGCCGACATGTTCCCACACCCACTGCCCATCGGCGGCGGTCACATGACGAAATGCACCTTGATGGCACCTGACGAACGATCACCGGCCACGCGGAAGGCTTCTTCGGCCTCGTCCAGTCCGAAGCGATGCGTCACCATCACCTCCTCGATGTCGGGTCGATGCGCCAGAACGTTCGCCGCGGTCACGAAGTCGTCCTCGTCGTGGGAATGGGCGTAGAAAACTGCCGGCGCGATGGTGATCTCGCGCAACACCACCTCGCGGTTCATCGACACCGGGGTCCAGAACACACCGAGTTCCACCAACACCCCGCCGCTGCGACACAGCTGCACCGATCGGTCGAAGGCCGACTGGCTTCCCACGGCATCGACCACCACGTCTTAGCGGTCTTCGACGCCGATACGCGCCCCGAGAGCATCGGCGGCTCGCTGTTGATGGGGATAGCGAGCCTCGATGTCCACCTCGACCCCCAGATGCCGTGCGGCGGCCACCGCGGCCAGTCCCACACTTCCTCCTCCGACCACGGCGATGCGCTGGCCGGGGTGAACGACCGTGCGACGCAATCCATGGACCGCCACGGCGATGGGTTCGACCAGTGCCGCACTGGTCGCGGGCAGATCGGGCGCGAGCGGGTACACCTCGTCGGCGTCGACCAACACCTCTTCGGCGAAACCTCCATCCAACGTGCCCCCGTGGAACCGCAAGAAGGCGTCCAAGCACCAGTTGCCCCGGCCGCCCGCACAGGCCGGACAGGTGCCGCACCCTCCAGTCGGCCGCACGGCCACCAGGGTGCCGTCTGCG
>JBJTYE010000166.1:0-13698 GCA_046082625.1 Actinomycetota bacterium
CCAGTCGATGAAGAGCATGCAGGGAATCCACGAAGCGCTCGATCGGAAAATGCTCCGTCGAGCCGTCGATGAACTCCATCACGAAGAACGGCCGGCCGAGAACTGCGCCGTCATCGGTGGCGAGGATGCGGGCCACCGGCACGCCGCGCTCGCGTAACCCGACCATCACCCGACACTCCTCCATTCCGGTGGTGCCGAAGACACCATCTTGTTCGAGGCGCACCACCACCGGCGCTGCTCGGACCGGACGCACGATGAGCATTTCGCGGGAGTGACCCTCCCCGATACGTTCGACGACGGCCTCGTTCGACGGCCAACCCAGTTGTCCGGCCAGCCAGTCGAGGAGTCGATGATCGCGTCGAGCTGTCATGTCGGACTTTCGCCTCGAACCCTCATGTCGAACTGGAACCACCGGCGTCATGGTCCTCCGCCAAACGCCCGCCGAAGGCCATGAGCATGGAGCCATCGAGGGTCGCCAGGGCGGCGCGACGGGTCGTCTCGTCGGTCGAGTCCGGATCCTCGGCCGCCAATTGAATGAGATGACTCTCGATCACGGCGATGGTTCGAATGAGTGCCAGTCGGGCTTGGTCGTCGTGCAGAGCAGGCAGCACCTCCGAACGCAGCACTCGTGCCGTGTTGGCGAGCACCACGGGACTGTCGAAGTCGGGCTTCACGACGTCGCTCCCAGCATGGCCGCGGCCCGGGCCTCGGCGTCGAAATCCCAAGTGGCGAACCACACCGGATCAGCCAACGGCTGGGCGAGATCCGACCAGCCTTGGGCCAGGAACCACTCGTAGGTCATTCGGTGACCGCTGGCGAAGTCGAACTGGGCGATCGGTCCGAGGATTCGATGCAACTTCTCGGTGGAGAGCACGGCGTGATGCGCTTTCGAGAACAGATGGCCGTGGACCCCTCGAGGAAAACCATCCGGAACTTCCGGGGGAACGAAAACGATGTGCGGATCACGACCGACGATCCGGGCCAGAGTTTCCACGTAGTGGAGGGTGGTCACGGCATCAGCGGTGGTGTTGACGATCTGCCCGCGAGCATCGGAGCAACCGACGAAAGCGATCAAAGATGCACAGAGATCGTCCACATGGCCGTAGGACGCCGTCACCAGACCCTCGTGGGGCAGGAGAATCGGCAATCCCCGCTGCAGGCGAAGAAACATCGGCGTCTCCATGTCATAGATGTTGTTGTGCGGGCCGTAGATCGCCGCTGGACGGGAAATGGTCACCGGGAATCCGGTGCGTTCACAACGCTCGAGCATGGCGCTCTCGGCCAAGGCCTTGAAACCACCATAGGTGCGTGGTCCTCCGCTATCGCTCGGCAGGTCCTCGGTCCATGGAACCACCCCGATGAGGGATTGGTCGTAGGCCATGATCGACGACACGTAGACGTAATGCCCCACCTGCCCATCGACGAGGTCGATCAAGGCATCGATATCACTGCCACCGGCAGCCATCACGAATCCGGACACATCGAACACCGCATCCCATGAGGTACCTGAGAGCGCGGACCGCATCGAATCGACATCGGTGCGGTCCGCTTTCACCAGACGGACACCTTCGGGAAGGGTCGTCGGCGTGCGACCACGGTTGAGAACCGCGACCTCGTGACCCTGGGCGACGAGCATCTCCACCAGGTGACGGCCGACGAAGACCGACCCCCCGAGAACGAGCGCTTTCACGCGCCGTCCTCGTAGGGCCCGAGAACGACCGACTCCAAGTGGCCGGTACCAGTATCCGCGGGATCGTCGAGATTGGTGCACCGTCCCCAGGCTTCGGCGTAGTGCTGGCGGTTGAAGGTCGTCGGCTTCGGTGAGGTGATGCCGATCACTCGATCGATCTCCCAGGTCTCGCCTTCATGGTGGAAGTCGCCGCGATACACACCCCGACCGAGTCCGTCATCGAAGCCGGCGTGGTAGCCACCGCCTTGCAGATACACCGGATACGAGATCGGTTCGATCCTGTACCTCTCGACGACACCATCGGGTCGAGTCAAGTGGACGACGGCACTCTCGAGCCGCGTCGTGGGTCGACCATCGAGAATCACGAAAGTGGGTTCGTAGTCGAGATCGACGTAGGAGAAGGGAACGCGCTCATCGTCGTAGGGGAACTGACAGCGAGTCTCGAGCATCCCGAAGGGATGACGACCGCCCCGATGATGGAACTGCCAGAAGATCGAGCGGTCCGGTAGGGCGAACCAGCACCACTGACGCAGTCCGGGCGGCGGCGTGGGATGTACCGGTGGTGCGATGACCGTGGTCCGAGGTCCGCCGGTCTGATTGCCGATTCCCCACGAATGGTCCCGGACTCCGGTCCATGTCCGTACATCCACCCGTTGGCCGCCGAACTCGATCCAACCGGAGACCGTGCAGGTCTGGTCGTAATTGGTGCGGTCGCTGTGCAACCGGCCGTTGACGTAGACCTGAACGTGATCTTCGAGGAACGGAGGACAGCTCCCCTCCCAGAGAAGATCGAATGCCTGTCCGTATTCGTTGGCCCCACAGGTCAGACGAATGGTTCGCAGGCCCTCCATGATCTGCACCGAGATCGGTCCGCAGTCCAGATCGTCGATGCGCGGACGAAGGCGTCGCGACCAGCGCATGTTGTGCTGTCGGCCGTCGGCCGACACGCAAGTGAAGGCATCGAGCACATCATTGTTGAGGTGCAGGCGGAAGCCCATGAACCAGGCCACCCGACCGTCGTCGTCCCCCATGGTGAAGTAGAAGCCATCACTCCAGTGCTGGGAACCGTCGACGACCGAATCGAAGGTGTTGCCGATCTGGTGCCGGGGGTACTCGTCGAAACGGGTCAGGGTGCGAGCCACCTCCGAACCCTAGAAGATGAGCCCGCACCCGATCGGGGGTAAGAATTGTCGCGACACTGCGGATTCAGGGGGAATCGATGATCGCTGACCACACCGGACGGCCACTGGCCGAACTGCAATCCCTCGCCGGCCGACGCGCCGTGGTGACCGGCGGGGCCAAGGGCATCGGAGCCGCCTCCGCTCGCCGACTGGCCGAAGCCGGGGCCGATGTCCTCATCGCCGACCTCGACGACGTCGCCGCCGCCAGCATGGCCGAGGAACTGACCAGTCGATACGGACACCGAGCGGCGTCCGCTCATCTGGACATCTCGGACTCTCCGTCGATCATCGCCACGGCCGACTTCTGCGTGGAACACCTGGGTGGAATCGACATCTGGATCAACAACGCCGGCATCTATCCGACCACCGGGCCGGCCATCGACGCCAGCGACGATTTCGTCGATCGTCTCCTCGAGGTGAACGTACGCGGCACCTTCGCCTGCGCCCGAGAGGCGGCCCGGCGGATGCCCAAAGGCGGAGTGATCATCAACCTGGCCTCCACCACCGGATTCCGGGCTGCTCCCGGAATCAGCGCCTACGTCGTGTCGAAACATGCCGTGGTCGGTCTCACCAAGTCATTGGCCCTCGAATTCGGTCCTCTCGACATTCGCGTCGTGGGGGTGGCCCCCGGCCCGATCGACACACCAGGAGTGCAGGAACAGATGGCTCCGCTCAAGGCTGCCGGACTGGACGTGGCGGCGGCCATGGCCCGGACACCACTCGGTCGGGCCGGACAAGCCGACGACATCGGACGAGTCGTGGCTTTCCTGGCCTCGGACATGGCGGCGTGGATCCACGGCGAAGTCGTGGTGGCCGATGCCGGATCATTGGCCAGCTGAATGAACCCCGAACTCGTCGCCCGACTCACCGGCGAGATGCGGTACGAGTACGCCCGCACCGCGCCACCCGAAGGCTTCCCTCAATTCCCCGACATTCCCGTCGGCCGATACGTCAGCGACGAGTTCTGGGACCTCGAACAACGTCACCTGTGGACCAAGGTCTGGGTACTCGCCGGCCGAGCGGAGGACGCGCCGCGACCCGGAGACTTCTTCACCTTCGAAGGACTCGGACCACCGATGATCGTGGTTCGCGGCAGTGACTCCGTCCTGCGGGCCTACTACAACACCTGTCAACACCGCGGTGCACCGGTGGTGCGCGAGGCCCGAGGATCGGCGCGCCTGCTCCGTTGCCAGTACCACTCGTGGACCTACGACATCGACGACGGGCGTCTCGTGTCGGTGCCCGACGAGCGTGATTTCGTCGGCCTGGTCAAGGAGGAACGCTGTCTGCAGACCGTGCGGTGCGAGGTTTGGGACGGCTGGGTCTTTCTCAATCAGGATCCGCTCGCCGTCCCCCTGCTGGAGTGGCTCCACCCGGTGGCCGACGAACTCGCCGAACTCCAGGGAGACAGTCTGCGGACGGTGGCGCGGCGTAGCGAAATCATTCCCTGCAACTGGAAAGTCACCGCCGAGGCGTTCCTCGAGGTGTACCACTTCCGTCACATCCACAGTCGCAACGGTGAGAGCCTGCTCGACAACCGGGGCGCGGTCATGTCGCTTCTGCCCAACGGAGCGTCACGGATGATCACCCCCTTCGCCCGGTCGAAGTGGACCGCCATGGGAATGTCGGACTGGGACGACTTCGGCCACTTCGAGATTCCCGGCTTCACCGACATCGCCACCGTCAACGACATGGTGCGCTCCACCAGTGCGGCGTACTCCATCTTCCCGAATCTGATCACTCCGATCGCCGCCCACGGATTCCCGTTCATCACCTTCTGGCCCCTCGACAAGCGCACCACCCGCATCGAGTGGAACCATTACGCGCCCGTCGACTTCGATCCCGAGGCGAATCTGCCGGCGCACTGGGAGATGCTGCTCGCGGGCTTCGACCTGATCATGGGCGAGGACTTCTGGAACATGGCTCCGATGCAGAAGTCCCTGGAATCCCCCGCTCTCCGCGGCATCCCGATCAATTATCAGGAACGCCGTATCTGGCACTTCCACGAACAGATCGACGCCATGATCGGCTACGAACACATCGATGAAGTGCTCAGGGTCGAGCGGCTCATCGAGCCCTACATCGAGCGCTGATCAACCCCGAGCGACCGACGGATTGCCGTCGGTCCACATGATCACCAGATCCCGGTGGGCGATGCGCCATCCATCCGCGGTACGCACCAGTTGGTCTTCGTATCGACCGGCCACGATGAAATTCGGGGAACGGCCGGCTGCTTCCCGCACGTGCTGAGCCTGCAGATAGCAGCGACAGGAAGCGCGGTCTCCTTCGATCACGATTTGATGGTTGGCGATGATGTGTTGGCTCAGATCCAGGGGCTCGAGTGCCCGGCGAACCCGAGCCTTGATGGCCTCGCGACCGACCAGGTCTTCGGTCATGTAGGCCGTGGCGTCCGGAAGGAAGACGTCGTCGAGATCGTCCCAGGAGCGCGTGTCGAGGGCCCAGGCGTAGCGATTGGTGATCTCGACGATGGCAGCCCGATCGCGCAGAAGAGCGTCGGGATCCGCGGATCGTTCCACGGACTGGTGACCGAACGGAAGCGAACTCATGGCTCCACGGTAGTCCGACTCGAAACTGCGCGAGACTGTCCCCATGGCCCTCGGTCCCCCGGTGCAGATCGCCTACGCCGTACCGTCCTCGGGGGATCTACGTTCGGCTGCCGATGACTTCCGGTCCCGCACCGGAGCAGGCCCCTTCCTGATCGTCGAGCACATCGAGCTGCAATCGGTGACGATCGATGGGATCCCCTCGTCGTTCGACCATTCCTCGGCCTACGGCCAATGGGGGTCGGTCATGGTGGAGTTGGTCCAGGAACACACCGCCCCGATCATCGGTCACGGACTCCACCATCTGGCCTTCATGGTGGAATCACTCGAGACAGCCGTTCACTTCTGCCGAACGCACGGCTGGCCGGTACTCCTCGACGCCACGACCGCCGGTGGACAGAGATTCGTCTTCTGCGACGCCCGAAACGAGTTCGGACACTTGATCGAACTGTACGAACCGACACCGGCCCTCACGGCCTTCTACGCACACATCCGGTCGCTGGCCGCCGACATCGACTGAATCGGAGGACCAAGCGACGGAGCCGGTCGATCAGGCGTTCCCGTTCGTCCGCAGATCGGCCCACCACGGCGCGATCCGAGCCGCGAAGCGCTCGGCATACAGGCGCGTGAGCGCATCGGCCGCCTGCGAAAGATCCTGAGAGTTGGTGGCCGGAAGTGGCGCCGCTCCGTCGATCGGATCCACCCACTCCAGGCGAATCCCTTCGAGGACCGTTCCGAGACGCGGTGACGCAGCCTCGTGATGGTCGCTCGTCTGATGGGCGATGAAGGCGGCGAAATCCACGAACGACAAGAGCGTGTAATACGTGCGTGGCTCGCTGCCTCGCCAGTACTCGTAGCGCAGGAGACCGTCTTCGCCAGCATGACTGGCCTGATAGAGATCACGCGAGATGTCTTCGAAGGCTCGTTCGGAGCCTTCCTTGACTTTCAGATGGGCGAGGATGGTGGCCACGTGAATCCGCCCTTCAGCGCGAGAGAATGGTGACGCCGGAGATTCCGGGAGCCCCGTACACGTGGGTGTAGGCCACCTGCGGATCGTTCGGCACCTGACGCGGACCGGCGTCACCGCGCAACTGCAGCACGTTCTCGTACACCTGTCGCAGACCCGACGCTCCGATGGGCTCACCGTTGGCCAGACATCCGCCGTCGGTGTTGACCGGGAACTTGCCGCCGATCTCGGTCTCACCGGCTTGGATCATCCATTCCTGTTCACCGTGTTCGCAGAAGCCGTTCTCGGCCATGTGCATGACTTCGGCGCCCGCTTCGGTGTCCTGCAACTGCGCCAGATCGATGTCCTCGGGCCCGATGCCGGCCATCTCGAAGGCGGCCTTGGACGCATCGACGGTCGGTCCGGCGTTGTGTTCGATGGCGATCGACGGAGCCAACACCTCGAAACTGCCGAAGCGGCGACTCCGCACGGCCGCGGCGCGGAGATACACCGGCTTGTCGGTGTAGAGATGGGCTTTGTCGGCACGACAGAGCACGAGTGCCACCCCGCCCTCTCCCGGGTTGCAGAACATGTACTGGGTGAGCGGATACGACAGCATCGGCGAATTGGTGATCTCTTCTTCCGACAGCGGTTTGCGGCGCCAGGCCATGTCGTTGAGCGAGCCATTGCGGAACGCTTTCGCCGACACTTTGGCCAATGTGGAGTGCGAGATTCCGTACTCGTGCATGTAACGGTTGATCTTCATCCCGAAGAACTGGGTGGTGAGAGCCAATCCGGTGGCCCCGTACCAGTCACCGAGTCCCGATCCCTTGGTGTTCACGCGGAATGCACCGCGCTCGTGCTTGTCGAACCCGATGGCGATTCCGAGATCGAAGACTCCCGAGCGAATCGTGTTGTAGGCAGAGAAGAGCGCCGAACCGCCGGTGGCGCAACCGTTCATGACATTGATGAACTGCAGTCCGGTCAGACCGAGATGCGACACCATGGTGTCGGCAGCTCCGGCGGCCATGGAGCCGCCGAAGGCGAACTGCATGTCCTCCCAACCGATGCCGGCATCCGCGCACGCCCGACGAACGGCGATGACACCTTGATCCATCCCCGAGACGCCTTCGTGGCGACCGAACTCGTGCATGCCGATTCCGACGATTGCGACGTCGATGCTCATGTCTTGTCTCCTCGAAAGTTTCAGGCCACCGGCGCGAAGGCGAAGGTGACGATCTCGTTGCCATTGTCGTCGGTGGCGAGCGGGATGATGACCATCTCCATCTCCATTCCGATCTTCAGCTTCTCCGGATCGGCCTCGGTCAACCGAGCCTCGACCTTCACCTGCCCGGGAAGTTCCACGTAACCCACGCCGAATGGCTTGAAGGTCTTGGGATTGTCGTCACCGGCGTACGGAGGGGCCTTGGGCGGAAAACCCTGCACCGTCCAGGTCCACAGCGTTCCGCGGCGACCCAATTCGACGTCCTCGGTCTTCTCCCCGGTGCATTTCGGGCAGCCGGACTGACGCGGGAACATGTGATTGCCGCACGACACGCAGCGGCTTCCGAGCAGATGCGGCTCATCGGAGGGCCACGTGAAGACACCTTCGGTCACGGGAACCTGGGCCATGAACTCCCCCATATCGATCACTCGGTCTGCGCCGGACGAGCCGAGCCTAGTAGCGCCTCTCCGAGGTCCCGTCACCGGATCCGGCGGGCATCTCGACGAGGATCTCGGCGCAACGCTCGAGCCGGTGCGGGCGGCCATGGCGCAGATATGGTTCGCCCATGGTCAGACCGGAGACAGTCCATGGTCCGTTGGACCCTCTGAGTGCCGCCACGGCCGAACGGGCCATTCGTCGTTGTCTGGTGGATTATTGCCGAGGGATCGACCGCTGCGATGCCGACCTGGTGTCCTCGGTGTATCACCCCGACGCCACCGACGACCATGGGTCCTTCGTCGGTTCGGGCGCCGACTTCGCCCGCCTGGCCACGACCAAGTTGCGCTCGCACGCCCGAGCCACGACGCACTTCATCGGAGAACCGATCATCGACTTCGTTTCGGCGACCGTCGCCCAGGTGGAGACTCCGGTGATCGCCTGGCATCGAGTCGCCGACGCCGAGGGCGAATTCCTGGAGAATTTCTGCGGTCGCTACTTCGATCGCTTCGAGTGCCGCGCCGGCGACTGGCGAATCGCCGATCGGCGCCTCACCCATGATTGGGACACCAAGGTCCGCGTCGAGCCGGCCTTTCCCCCTGGCACCTTCGCTCCGTCGCCACGTTCGGAGTGACCGGTGGTCGTTCGCAACGACTCGCTACGGCCCGCTACGGTTCGGTCGGTCGATCACTGAAGGAGCACCCATGACGCGTCTACCCACTTCATCGGCCGAGATCACTCCCGAATGGCTGACCGAACGTCTGCGGGCCACCGGAACCATCGACGCGTCGACAGCCGTGACGGCGATCGAACGCGACCTCATGGGTGCCGGGGTCGGCTTCATGGGCGAGGTCGGCCGTATCAAGGTCGGTTACGCCGGAGGATCGGGACCGGCCACCATGATCTGCAAGATCCCCACCCAGGACGCCACCGTTCGCGGCCTGCTGGCGGCGGCCAAAGTCTTCGAACGGGAAGCTCGGTTCTATGCCGACGTGGCTCCCCTCCTCGACGTCGTTCCGAAGGCCCTGGGCATCGCCTCGGATCTCGAGCACGACGATCACGTGCTCATCCTCCAGGATCTCGGCCATCTACGTGTCGGCGATCAGGCCGCCGGAGTGACCGTCGCCGATGCCCGGGCCACCATGATCGCCGCGGCTCGTCTCCACGCCCGGTTCTGGCAGAACGCCGGTCTCGACCGGATCGACTGGATGCCGATGGCGAATTCGGAGGGGATGAAGATCGGACGCGAGGTCTACGCGGCCTCGCTACCGGGATTCCTCCAGGTCTTCGCCCACGCCATCGAATCCGACATGGTCCCGGTCATGGAACGGTACGGAGACAACGTCCATCAGCTGCTGGACCGCATCGCCCGAATGCCCAACACCGTGGTGCACTTCGACTTCCGTCTCGACAATCTCTTCTTCGACGACGCGACCGGAGACGTCTGGATGATCGATTTCCAGACCTCCAGCAAGGGCGGCGGGGCCTACGACATCGGATACTTCATGAGCCAGAGCGTGCCGATCGACGTACGTCGCACGCACGAGGACTCGCTCTTGCACACCTACCACGACGAGCTCGTTCGGCTCGGCGTGACGGGCTACTCCTACGAGCAGTTCTTCCAGGACTACCGGGTCGGTGTTCTTTACGGTTGGATCATTCCCGTGTATGCCGTCGGAACCCTCGACTCCTCGAGCGAACGGGCCATGGCTCTGTGGACCGAGGTCATCAAGCGCGCCCAGGCCGCCATGCGCGACCATCAGGTCGCCGACTTGCTCCTCTGAACGATCGGCCCGTGATCTAGGCCTCGGGCAACGGGTAGTGGAGGCCCGGAATTCCGGGAGCCAAAGCCTCGTACCAGTCGGGTCGAGGCTGCACACCCGGGTAGCCCTTGCCCACCTTTTCCAGATCACCCTTGTTCCACTCATGGTGGATCGGCGGGATCTGGTAGTAGCCGTTGGCCGCATTGGTGCCACCGTCCACCAGCAGGTCGTGACCAGTGATGTAGCTGGCCGCATCGGAGGCGAGGAAAATCACCGGACCCACGATCTCGGGAAGTTCACCGATTCGGCGCATGGGGGTGCGGCTGGCGATCCACTTGTCCATGCCGAGGGTCTCGAGGGCCGGACGAACCATCTCGGTCATGATGAACCCGGGAGACACCGAGTTCACGCGCACCCCGCGATCGGCCCATTCACAACCCACCTGGGCGGTCACGTTGCGCAGGCCACCCTTGGCCGCGGCGTAGGCGATGATGTTCGACTCGTTCGCACCGCTGCCCATGATCGAACAGATGTTGACGATGGATCCCGATTGACGCTGCAGCATGTGATGCCCGACTTCTCGCATGAACATGAATGCTCCCGTGAGGTCGATCGACAGGATCCAGTTCCAGGTGGCGGTGTCGTAGACCTCGGCCGACAATCCGCGCAAGTCGCTCACGCCGGCGTTGTTGATCAGCACGTCGATCTTGCCGTGTTCCTTGATCCCGGTCTGGACGACGCGCTTCACGTCCTCTTCGACGGCGACATCTCCGGTGGCCACGGTCACCTTCGACCCCAACTTGCGACACCGTTCGGCGACCGCATCGAGCATGTCCTTCGAACGGGCCGTCAGAACGAGGTCGGCTCCCTCCTTGGCGAATCCCTCGGCGAAACCTTCGCCGAGCCCGTACGACGCGCCCGTGATGAGAACGGTTTTCCCGGTGAACTGACCCATGACTTTCCCCCTTCGTCCAACGCCGTCGGCGCCCGAGGCGACTCTAGAGCCCTACTCGCCGAGGCTCCGCACGGGAAGTTCCATGTGCAAGAGCCCTTTCAGGAATCGGTCGAGGTCGCCGAGGAATCCGGCCCCTCTCATCTCTTCGGCGGTTCGGCGGCTACCGAGGAGCCGCAGACAGTCGAAGGCCGATCCGTTCCACGACAATTCCGGTTCACCGGTGCCGACCAGGAATTCCCGACCCTCGAAGGTGATTCGCACCGCCGGCAGACCGGCTCGCGCCAGGTCTCCCTTCACCAGATTGAGGCCCAATTCGGCTGCCACCTTCACCCCATCGGAATCGCGAGCGCCGGGACGCCCGACGGCGGCGCGCAGGTCGTGTTCGTGCACGACGGTGTCGTAGGTGAGTCCCCACAACTGTGCCGGCGCGGCCTCGATCATCGACTCGAACTTGGCGGCGGCCTGCGACCATTCCTCGACGATTTCGGCGAGCGGAGCGTTGCGCCGCTCCTCCACTTGGCGATCCACCCAGGCTTGGGTGTCGCCGGCCGGGGAGTTTCCGGCACCGAGGTCGACGGCGATGCCGGTGACGTGCGAGAACAGGTCCTTCACCCGCCAGGCCGGACAGGCGTCGACCACTCCCCCCACCTCGTCGGGGCCGAGATCGCCGGCGATCTCCTGCATGCGGAGACGGGCATTGCGATACTCGGCGGCGAGGACCTCTCCCGGAAACCTGCCGAAACCACTCATGTCTCGTTCCCCCTGGCTCTTCCTCCCTGGCAATGGGATGCGATTAGTTTGAGCGACGACCACAGTCTCGCACAGGGCGGACCGGGTCGAGGGGGCGACATGTCGAGCTCGGGTACAGGACGGCTGGAAGGGAAAGTGGCCGTGATCACCGGCGGAGCGAGTGGCATCGGCGAGGGGACGGCTCGACGCTTCGTCGAAGAAGGGGCCCGCGTCATCATCGCCGATCTCCAGGAGGAACCGGGACGCGCTCTCGCCGCCGCCCTCGGTTCCTCGGCTCGTTTCGTCCACACCGATGTCACCGACGAGAGCCAGATCGCCCGAGCCGTGGACACTGCGGTCGCCGAATTCGGAACCCTGGACGTGATGTTCAACAATGCCGGCATCGTGGGCGCCGTCGGTCGGATCGCCGATACCAGTGCCGAGCAATGGGATCGCACCGTCTCGATCCTGATGCGCGCCGTGTTCCTCGGCATGAAACACGCCGCCCGGGTGATGGTTCCTCGAAACAGTGGCGCCATCTTGTCGACCTCCAGTACGGCCGGCATCCTCGGCGGACTCGGTCCCCATTGCTACACCGCCTGCAAACACGCCGTGATCGGACTCACCAAATCGGTGGCTTCCGAACTGGCGCCGTCCGGAGTCCGCGTCAACGCCATCTCTCCCGGCAACACGGTGACCGCCATGACCTCGGCGGTCATGACCGGTGACCCGACAGCATTCGAGACCGCCACCAAACACATCGCCGCTGGCTCGTTGCTCGGAATTCCCGGACTACCCGTGGACATCGCCAATGCCGCCGTGTTCCTCGCAAGTGACGAGGCCCGTTACATCACTGCCCACACGTTGGTCGTCGACGCCGGTCAAACGGCCATCGGCGGCAACGGTCGTTTCCACCAGCAGGATTCCGCCCTGGTGCGCGAGGCCGGTATACGCGAACGTCCCTAGAGGTTCGGGTCGACCAGAACTTTCGTGTGGGCGGAATGTCCGCTGGCCAGATCGGCCAAGGTCGCATCCAACAGGTCCAGCCCGACGGTCGACGAGTGCATGGGTTCGGTCCGGAACCGACCGTCAGCGATCATGCCCATGGCCAGATCGAACTCCTCGTGGGTGTAGGCCAAGGCCGACGTCACGGAAATCTCCTTGATGAGCCAGGACGCCGGAGTGATCGGCGCGTCCTCGTCGGCCAACCCGATCAGACACATCGACCCACCGCGCCGCGCCAGGTCGACTGCCGACTGGACGGCGAAAGGTCGACCGACGCATTCGTAGACCACGTCGGCTCCGAGTCCATGGGTGAGTTCTTTCACCAGCGCATCGGCCTCGCGGCCGGGGGTGACTGCATGATGGGCGCCCAAATCGGCGGCCAATGCCCGGCGTTGCTCGTTCGGTTCGATCACCACGACCACGCCCGCACCGGCGGCCCGCACCCATTGCATGGTGCCGAGTCCGATGGGTCCGGCACCTTGGACGACGGCCACGTCACCGAGCCGAAGTCCACTGCGACGCACCGCATGAAAGGCCACGGTCGTGGGCTCCACTTGTGCGGCCTGTTCATCGGTCAGACCAGCGTGCGTCCGCACCACGCGGTCGGCCGCCACGGCGATCCGCGGGGCGAATCCGCCGTGAGGCGGGGCCAATGGATCGCGGCCGAGAGCCGACATGAAGGTCACGAGACAGCGATCGGACTGACCTGCTCGGCACGGCGGACACTGACCGCAGGCCGGGGCCACCGCCACCACCACGCGATCTCCTTCGCTCAGACTCTTCACGTCTCGGCCGACGGCCGACACCGTTCCGCACCACTCGTGTCCGCAAATGGCCGGGTTGTAGGGCTGGCCCGACTGATAGGCGTGGATATCGGTGCCGCAGATACCGCAAAGTGCGATGTCCACGACCACACCTTTGTCCGCCGGAGTGGGGTCCGAGAACTCCTGCAACTCGACGCGATGCTGGCCGGTGATCAATGCTGCGAGCATCCTGCCTCCTCGTGGGACGTTCGAAAGCCTCTTCCGGACCGCAACATAACGCAATCGGTCGCCTATCGTTCGCTCCGCCCGGACGAACCGGCTGGACTCTTGGGGGAACCATGGCTCTCATCGCCATCGAAGCTGCGATCCGTTTCAACGATCAGGCCACACGGGATGCCGCCGTTGCGGCCTCGATTCCGTACCAGAAGGCCACGCGGGACG
>JBJTYE010000167.1:0-19473 GCA_046082625.1 Actinomycetota bacterium
CAATGCAGAAAAAGGGTACGGGTTCATCTCCCGTGAGGACGGGCCCGACGTGTTCGTCCACTTCTCCCAGATCCAGTCGTCGGGGTACAAGACCCTGCAAGAAGGCCAGAAGGTCGAATTCGAAGTCGGACCGGGACGCAAGGGCGACGAGGCCCGCGACGTCCGCGCTCTCGACTGATCTCTGCCTGACGCCCTGACGGGGCGATTCGCCGACTCTGATCCCTCAGGCTCGTCCGCGCTCGCTGATATCGGCGACGGTGGCCTGGAGGACGTCGATGAGGTCCCTCGGCTTCACCTCGACGTCGGCATCTCGCCGCCCTGCCGAGACGTAGATCGTCTCCCAGGACAGAGCCGAGCGATCGATGATCGTGGGTGAGCATCGACGTTGTCCGAAAGGGCTGATGCCCCCGACGACGTAGCCCGTCAGCCGTTCCGCGGCGGCGGGGTCGAGCATCTCGGCTCGTTTGGCGTCGAGCGCGTGTGCCAGAGCTTTCAGTTGGACGTGGCCGGTGACGGGAACGATGGCCACCGCCGTCGGATGCGGGCCACCTTGCAGGGAGATCATCAGGGTCTTGAACACCCGATCGGGTTCGACTCCGAGCGCGGTTGCGGCGGCGGCCCCGTACCCGAGAGTCGAGGGCGAGGCGTCGAAGGTGTGCAGGGTGAAGGTCACGCCGGCACGGTTGAGAGTTTGGATTGCTGGTGTACCGATGGAGGGGGTCTGTGACTTCTTCTTGGTCATGAGAATCTGCCGGTAGAGTACCGAAACGCCAATTTTCCCTCGGCGTCACGACCATGGCCGCCCAGCACCCAGACCTCGTCGCAGAACAGGCCTACATCGATCACGCCTACGCGTGCCTGGAGAAGAGCCGTCAGGACGCCTGGAAGATGCGGAACCTGACCGAGTCCGGGATGGGTGGCACCTTTCAGAATCGCTTCGAGCGCAACGCCATCGACGACGCTCTGGTGAAGCGCCTCACCGATCTCGATCTCGGGGACGCGGCACTGGTGTTCGGTCGGATCGATCGTCACGAGGGCGACGGTCTCGAGACCTTCCACATCGGACGTTTGGCGGTCTCCGACGAGGCCCGCGAGCCGGTGGTGGTCGATTGGCGGGCTCCGGTCGCCGAACCCTTCTACCGCGCCACGGGTCGCGAACCCATGGGGTTGGCCCGGCGCCGACATTTCGTGATCGAGGGATCGCGTCTGCTCGGTATCGAGGACGAGCTCTTCGGGCGGGGTCACCTGGGAATCGGACACGACGAGGGACTGGCCGATCTGGTGGATTTCGTCCCCGACCATGACGGGGGAGTCACCCAGGCCGGCACCGGTTTGCGCGGGTACAGCTCACTGCTGGCCTCCATCGAACGGGGACGGACGGGCCGCCTGGGCGACATCGTGGCCACGATCCAATCGGAACAGGACGAGATCATTCGATCGCCGCAACCGGGCGTTCTCGTGGTCCAGGGCGGTCCCGGGACTGGCAAGACCGTGGTGGCCCTGCATCGCGCCGCCTATCTGCTGTACACCAATCGGTTTCCGCTCGAGGATCAGGGAGTCCTCGTCATCGGACCGAATCGGGTGTTCTTGCGCTACATCGAACAAGTACTGCCCTCGCTCGGTGAAGCCGGAGTGGAGCAAGTGATCCTGCAGGATCTGGTCCCCGGAGTTCTCTGGGCGACCGAGACGAGGGGAGCCTTCGATTCGTCGCGAACCGAGCGTGTCAAGGGCGACGAGCGTATGGCCGAGGTCATCGAGAAGGCCGTTCGGGATCGTCAGCGCCCGTTGCGGGACGAACTACGTCGTCCGTTTCGGTCCGGCTACGTCACATTGCGCGTCGAGGAATCGGAGCGCATCGTGCAGGCGGCTCGTCGTCGCTTCCGCCGCCACAACGCCGCCCGACGGTGGGTGGAGAACGAAGTGTGGTCGGCGCTGGCGGCCACGTGGCGCGAGGGCGACGTCGATCCCGATGAGGTGCGAGAGGCGTTGCGGCAGGACGAGGAGGTCTGGGCCGCCCTGGAGCGGATGTGGCCGTTCTTGACACCGGCGCAGTTACTGCACGACCTCTTCGGATCGCGGGCGTTGTTGAAACTGGCCGCCCAGCGGCACTTCGATGCCGAGGACATCGAGGCGCTGTATCGTCCGCGCTCGGAGTCGGTCGACGACGTGCGCTGGACCCGGGCCGATGCCGCACTGCTGGACGAAGCTCGGGTACATCTCGGACCCAAACCCCGCAAGGGCGGCCGCATCGACGAGGCCGACGAAATCAGGACCTACGGCCACATCGTGGTGGACGAGGTACAGGATCTCTCGCCCATGCAACTGGCCATGGTCACCAGGAGGTCGCTGTCGGGATCAATGACGGTGGTGGGCGACCTGGCACAGGCCACCGGCGTCCATGCCCCGGCCACCTGGGACGACTTGCTCGATCATCTGCCCGATGTCAAGAACACTCGCATCATCGGACTCTCCGTGAGTTACCGCATTCCCGAGCAAATCATGGACCTGGCGAACCGGGTGATGATGGCCGCCAGTCCGAATCTGCGGGCACCGACCGCAGTGCGCGCCGGTCCGGCGGCACCCGAGATCGCGCGAGTCGAAGATCGGGGATCGCTGGAGGTCGTGGCGGCCTCCGAGACCCGACGGCTGGTCTCGATTCTCGGCAGAGGAAACGTGGCGGTGGTCGTCCCCGATGCTCTGGTCGACTCGATGTCGGAAGCGTTGACGGCGGCCGGCGTGGATCACGGTCGTGCTGCCACCTCGGCACTCGATGCCGGGGTGACCGTGGTCCCGGTGAGCATGATCAAGGGTCTGGAACTGGACGGCGTGGTGGTGGTGGAACCCGCCGACATCGTGGACTCCGAACGTCACGGATTGCGGGCTCTCTATGTGGCCTTGACTCGTTCGACGCAACGTCTCACGGTGGTTCACCATCGAGATCTGCCACCGGCCATGAACGCCGATGATCCTCGACCGGGTCACTGATCCGGAATCAGGATCGGGTCAGATACTCCTCGATGACCTGACCGGCGAAGCGGGCCGCCTTGTCGGCATCTGCGGGTCGATTGCGCTCCACGGCGGTACGTGCCAGATCCACCATTCGCCCGAGAGAATCGGCGGCGGCGGAATCCTCGCTCGTGACCTCGGTTTCGACTGCAGACCACAGAGCTTCGATCAGGGCCAGTTGCTCCGCCTTGCCCGCAGGTGTCCGACCGCTCTGATCGGGGCCGATGTAGGTGGACAGATCACCCATGGCCGTCGCCAGACGGCCCAACAACTCCTCGACCGAGCCGGAGGGCTGCGTGGTCGTCGGAGCAGCGGTGGACGAGGTCGACACCGAGGCGTCGTAGGTGGTGGGCGCGCAGGCCATGGATCCGGTGATCGCCAGAGCCGTCAACGCGGCCGAGAGAATTCTTGCATTCATGGTCGCGTGGTCGCTCAAGCGGTGACCAGAATGCGCGCCGAGGCGTAGGCGCTGACGCCGACCACTCGACCATCGATCTCGACTTTCATGGAGCCATCGTCGGTCGTCGACCGAACGCTTCCGCTGCGACCGGGGGTGATACTCGACTGCTGGAGGAATTCGAGCAGTCCCGGAGTGAACTCCAATTCTTCGGGAATGCGCGAGACCGTGAAGGTCGAACCGGGATCCACGTGGGACAGCGGGATGGCATCGGGAATCACGTAGCTGGAACCGGGAATGGGATTACCGTGCGGGCAGGTTGTCGGGCCACCGAGGATGCGATCGATGGCGGCCTCGACGTCGTCGCTCAGCACGTGTTCCCACTTGCCCGCTTCCTGGTGGGCGGCGGCCCAACTCAATCCGAGAATGTCGGTCAGGAAGCGTTCCGCCAAACGGTGGCGCCGCACCACTTGCTGAGCGAGACGCTCGCCCGCCGAAGTGAGGGTGATGCGATTGGAGGAGGTGGCGACGAGTCCGGCCCGGCTCATCTTGTCGATCATTTGCGACACCGAGGCCCGGCTGACTTGGAGGCGTTCGGCGATACGCGCCTGGATCACGTCGAGTTCGTCCTCGTGCAACTCGAAGATGCACTCGCAGTACTCCTCGAAGGCAGGATGGCGATCCGAGGCGGTGAACATACTTCGAGGATAGTCCCCGGTGCCCTCGGTCGGGATGGCGACTGTCAGTCGACGACCAGGGAGGGGAGGAAGAGCCGGGACGCATCGGTGCTGGAGCAGATGGCGTCGGCCGCCATGATCACCGCGGCGGCGGTGTAGGCGGTGCGCTCGCCGGCCGGGAACTTCTCCATGGTCGGGTAGACGATTCCGGTCCAATACGAGCCGTCATCGTGCCGGTGCGACCGGGTCCAGGCCAACAAGTCGATGGCAGTGTCCAGGTCGCCGATGGCGGCATGGGCGATGGAGCACTCGGCGGTCTCAGCCGCCGTCACCCAGGGCTCGTCGCTGACGCAGCGAATCCCGCGGCCTTCCATGGCGAAGGTGGACCAGCCCTCGGCGATCCGGGCCTTGGCCTGCTCGCCCTCCAGAGCGTTGGTGAGGATGGGGTAGTACCAGTCCATGGCCCAACGCTCCTTGGGCTCGAAGGCGTCCGGTCGATGGGTGATCACCGACCGCAGTCGATCGGCGGCCTCGACCCAATGCGGCCTCGACTGATCGAGAAGTTCGGCGAGATTCACCGCGCATGTGAGGGAGTGCCAGATGCTGGACGAGCCGGTGAGCAAGGCATAGTCCCAGGGCTGGGCGTGGACCTCGCGGGCCCAGAGAATGGATCCGTCGTGACGTCGCAAGGACAGGACCCACTCCATGGCCCGATCGACGGTCGACCACATGTGTTCGACGAATCCGCGGTCGGCCGTGCACAGCCAGTGATGCCAGACCCCGGCCGCCACGTAGGCGCAGACGTTGGTGTCGAGTTTGGGTTCCTTCACGATTCCACCGGGTAGGTAGTAGTTGAACCACCACCCGTCGGGATGTTGGGAATCGGCCAACCAGGTGTAGGCCCTCTCGGCGTGACGATGGAGTCCGGCGATGTCGAGGGCGATGGCCGTCTCGACGTGGTTCCAGGGATCGCAATGTCCGTCGTCGAACCAGGGAATCATGCCGTTGTCGAGCTGGAGAGCGGCGATGGTGAGGGCGGTCTGGTAAACCTCCTCGGCGCTCAGGACTCCCTCGACATTGGGAATCGTCAGGTGGGGAACCGACGTCATGTCACGCCACCGCCGCCGCGGGGCGATCGATGGTCGCCGTGGCGATCTCGGAGTTCTTGCGGGCGTAGACGATCAGGCTCTTGCCGAGCAGGGGGGAGAGGGCGCGTTCTGCGATCTTCATGGTTCGAGGCTGCTTCACGATGTCCCATTCGAGGAACTTGCGGTACGCCTCCACCATTCTATGGTCGTTGCGCCGCGGACCAACCGCGCACTTCAGCCACCAGTACGGAGAATGCAGGGCGTGGGCGTGGTGGGATCCGGCGATCTCCAGTCCGGCGGCCCGCAGCTTGGCGGTGAGTTCGGTTTCGGAATAGATCCTCACGTGCCCACCTACCGCCTTCGGTGCGTGGTACTCGTCGCTCAACATCCAATTGATCTTCTCCGGCCACCAGGACGGAACGGTGCAGGCCAGAGTCCCTCCGGGACGCAGCACTCGCGCCAATTCGCCGATGGCCGTGACATCGTCCTGGATGTGTTCGAGTACCTCGGAGGTGATCACGCGATCGAAGGTTCCATCCGGGAACGGCAGCCGGGTGGCGTCACCGCGCAGGGCTCCGACGAAAGCCTCCGACGGGATCTCACCCTCTTCGATCATGGCCCCGAAGGTGGCCCGGGTGGTGCGGACTTCATCGTCGGCGTAGTCGAGAGCCACGATCCGCCCGCCGCGACGCGCCACCTCGAAGGCGTGACGCCCGAATCCGGCACCGGCGTCGAGGGTCAGATCCCCCGGGACCAGTCCGAGACGATCGAGACGGACCGTCAACACGGTCAGATCCGTCCGTTCCGGCGAAGCTTCTCGCGATTGGCGGGCATGTCGAGGACCTCGCGGTATTGATCGACGGTCTGCTCGGCACAGCGTCGCCAGGTCCAACGCTCCACCACGCGTTGTCGACCGTTCGCTCCGACCCGGGCCCGGAGAGCCGGATCGTCCAAACCGCGACGGATGGTGGCGGCCAAGGCCTCGGCATCTCCGGCGACGCAGGACAACACCGTGTCCCCATCGGTCCCCGTCACCTCGGGGAGGGCCCCGCCGTCGGTGGCCACCAAACAGATGCCGGTGCACATGGCTTCGATGGCGGGGAGGCTGAAACCTTCGTACAGAGATGGCACCACTGCCAGTTCGGCCTCAGCGTACAGCTCGACGATGCGCTCGTCGGAGACGCCGGACACGAATTGGATATGAGGAACGAGTCCCAATTTCTCGATCAGGTCCATGCTCTTGCCCGGTTTGGGCTTGCCGATGATGGTCAAGGTCACATCGCGTTCGGTCCGCAATTTGGCCACGGCTTCGAGAAGGTAGGACAAACCCTTCAGGGCCACGTCGGCCGACGCAGTGGTGATCAAGCGGCCGGGAATACGAGTGACCGAGGGAAGGGGACGGAAGAGGTCCGGATCCACACCCACCGGGACGAGACGCATGCGGTCGTAGGACACGCCCATGTCGTCGTGGATGTCCTTGATGCTGTTCTCGCTGACGACCACGATGCGCGGCAGTCGACTGGCGACTCGGCCTTGCATCTTGACGAACGAGTAGAACCGCGACACGCCGAACTTCTTCCACCAGTTGGGGGAGTGGGCCATCTCCAGGGCGCGGTCGCGGGTGATGGGATGGTGGAGTGTCACGATGGTCGGGATCTTCTTCTCGAGTCCGAGGATGCCGTAGCCCAGACATTGATTGTCGTGCACCAGATCGAACTCGCTGACGCGAGTTGCAAGGTGCCGACGCACCCGGGAGCTGAAGGCAGCCGGTTCACCGAAGGCTCCGGTGAGGTAGAGCCCGACTTCGTAGAAGTCCTCGCGGGTCTTCAACTCCCAGATGGCCGGAAAGCGGAAGGGGTAGTAGTCGTTGACCAGATCGAGGCTGGGAAGTTTGGTCAGGGCCACCCGGTCGTCGAGGACCGGGTAGGGCTGGCCGCCGAAGACTTCGACCGAGTGGCCGAGGTCGACGAGTGCCTTGGTGAGGTGCCGCGTGTACACGCCCTGGCCTCCCACGTGGGGCTTTCCGCGGTAGGTGAGGTAGGCGATCCGCAAGGGGCGATCGAGGGCACCGTGGTCGGGCATGAGAGTCGAGCCTACCGGGGCTCCTCGGAATGGGGTTCGATGGCGAATCGGCGTCGGGTCTCGAGACACGGCTGACACGCTTCGATGTGCCGAGCGATGCGTTTGCGGATGATCGGGTCGTACGCGCCGTCCCAGTCCCGCAACAGATGCCGGAGCACTCGGCACGAATCCTGTCCGTGCCTGGCGACCAGTAGTGCCGATCGACTGGCCATCAATCGGTCGCGCATGCGAGAGGTCATCATGCGGTCCGCCGACCGTGACCCGTTCTCGAGTGTTTGGTCTCGGACCAGCATCTCGGAACGGCCCATGATCTGCCGTCGGACGACCGAAGCCAGAAGTTCGCGGTCCCGATCAGCGAGTCCTGCCAAGGAGGAGCGCAGTGTGGAGGCGATCTCGTCGGCGATGACCGACGCCGCGTCGGTTCGCGGATCGACGGGGGCCGGAATGTCGGCGATCTCCTGTTCGCGGTCGACGAGAGACATGAGGGATCGACGATCCCGTACCCGGCGATGGGCCTCGTGTCGCAGGATCTGGAAGAGCCACGGCGCCAGTGCCGCCGGGTTCTCGATCTGCCAGAGACGACCCATGGCGATGACGAACACCTCATGGACGATGTCGGCGGCGTCGGCGCGCCCGGCGCCCATCATTGCGGCTGCTGCGATCAATCGTGGGCCGTGTTTGCGGTAGATGCGGTCGAATGCACGCGCGTCGCCATCGAGAAAGGAGACCACCAGTCCGGCATCCTCCAGATACGACGCATCGGGCTGCAACCCGTCCCTCGACCGGGTGCCGTCGGAGGTCATGGGATGCCGTCCGCTGCAGCCGGACCCGCTCATCGCCCGGGTCCCGACTCCCAGCCGATGGCGAACCATCGCGTGAGCTCGTCGCCCGGCGAGAGAACGTCCGGGAAGTCGTTGATGCCGTTGGGAGGACCCGACTGGGGCTCGATGCAGATGCCATGGGGGCGTTGGTCGAATATCGTCCAGTGGCTGCAGTCGGACGTGAGCGCGAGGTCTCCGTCGTCGTAGTGCAGCACGATCGGTCCCCGCCGACCGATGAAGCAGTCGTCGAAGGAGCCGCGGTTGCCGGGAGCGACTGGAGTTCGGTCAGATGTGGCGATGCCATCGACGTCGCGCTCCAGCATGGCTGCGAACGGCAACGAGTAGTCGACGGGGCGACGGAACCATGGGTGCCAGCCGAGTTGGGCCGGCATGGATTGGTCGGCGGTGAGAGTGAGGACCATGACGATGCCGTCGTTGGTGAGTGCGATGTCGTGTCTCAGTGAGCCAGCGAACGGCCACATCGGACCCAGATCGCAGGCGAGAGATGCAGTGGAGAGGGACTGGTCGACGACGTCCCAGGGGAGGTCGACCACGGTGCCATGGATGGCGTGAGGACCGAAACGACGAACGAGCCGGACTTCTTCCGCACCGATATGCAGTCGACCATCGCGAACTCTTCCGCAGAAGGGAACCATGGTGAAGCAACCCCAGGAGAACGGATCGTCGATCGAAGCCGACGGGTCGCTGCGTCGGACCAGGTAGTCGGTGGTGGCCGAAGTGTCGTCGCGTATCGTTCGCCGCGTGATGGATTCGAGGCGACCTCCATCCTCGGGAGAGATGACGCATGATGTCGCTCCGTCGGGAGAGGTCACGGTGAGCATCGGGCAAGCCTGCCAGGAAGTTCGATGCGGTTTCCGGTCCAGTCCGAGCGGCCGTGAAGCGGTGTGCCAAAGCAGTATGCGGAGGTGATCACTTGCCGGTTCGTTGACGACCGAGTTCCCGGGCGATCTCGCGTGCTGCGTCTTTCTTGGCCAAGGCTTGACGTTTGTCGCCTTTGGTCCGACCCTGCGCCAGCGCCAATTCGACTTTGGCGCGACCGTCCTTGAAGTAGAGACTGAGCGGAATCAGCGCCAGTCGTTCCTGGCCGACCCGAGCGGACAAGCGGTGCAGCTCGCTGCGGTTCAGGAGAAGCTTTCGTGGACGATTGGGATCGTGTGCGCCGACACCGTGGGCGAACTGATACGGAGCGATGTGCATTCCTTCGATCCAGAGCTCGCCGTCGACGAAGCGGGCATAGGTGTCGACGAGTTGGACCTGTCCGCTGCGGAGGCTCTTGACCTCGCTGCCCTGGAGCACGATCCCGGCCTCGACGACGTCCAGAATGGTGAAATCATGGCGTGCCTTGCGATTGCTGGCGATGACGGTGGTGTCGCTGCGGGCCATGATGCATCAGGCTAGGGATCGATCAGGCCATGATGCGTCAGGCCATGATGCGTCAAGCCTGATGCGTCAGGCCACGTATCGAACAAGCTGGGGAGCGATCGGGTCAGGATGGGCCAGATACCCTGCTGGCCGTGGATCCGAGTGCACCGACACTGACTCTCGACGCTCACGTGTACGACGCCATGACCGCTCTGGCATTGGCCGAATATCCGTTGGAGGCCTGCGGCCTGCTGGCCGGGGTTCCCGGATCGCACGTCGTGTCGGCCTTCTATCCCTGTGGCAATACCGAACGTTCGGCTCGCATCTACACCGTCGATCCGCGCGACCACCTGCGTGCCGAGCGGGCCGCCGAGGAGCGAGGTCTGGAGATCGTCGGCGTGATGCACAGCCACACCCACACCGAGGCCTACCCCAGTCCGACCGACGTGGCCGCCGCCCCCGATCCGGCCTGGTCCTATGTGATCGTCACCTTGAAGCGGGAAAGACCGGAGGCCCGGGCCTTTCGGATCAGGTCCTCGGAAGCCGAGCCCATCGACGAAATACCCCTGAGCGTGGGCTGACGGGCCGGATCCCGGCCGGTGTCCGGTTCCGACGGGCGATTCATTACAATCCTGAGTGGCTTGGTAGGGAATTTCCCGGTCCGGAGAGAGGTTGGAGGTGGACATGGTGCCGAACGAAAGCGTTCTCGATCTGATCGGCAACACCCCTCTCGTGGACGTGAGTCAACTCTCCCCGAACCCCCGGGTCCGCATCCTGGCCAAACTCGAGAACCAGAATCCCTTCGGCTCGGTCAAGGACCGCATCGCCAAGGCCATGATCGAGGACGCCGAGAAGAACGGACGTCTGGTTCCGGGCCAGACCATCCTCGAACCGTCCTCAGGGAACACCGGTATCGCCCTGGCGGCCATCGCGCGGGTCAAGGGCTACCCGATCAAGATTCTCATGCCCACCAGCGTGTCCATCGAGCGACGACAGATGCTCGAGATCTTCGGTGCCGAGGTCATCTTGACTCCCGGTGAAGAGGGGTCCAATGGTGCCGTGGCCCGAGCCATCCGCATGGCCGAGGAGCATCCGGAATGGTGCTTCCTCTACCAGTACGCCAACGATGCCAACCCTCGGGCGCATTACGAGAGCACCGGACCGGAAATTCTGCGTGATTGCCCGGAGATCACGCACTTCGTCGCCGGACTCGGAACCAGTGGAACCCTCATGGGCACCGGGCGTTTTCTCAAGGAGAACAAGCCCGACGTGAAGATCGTGGCCGTCGAACCGCCCCTCGGTGAGCGGGTCGAAGGTTTGCGCAATCTCGACGAGGGCTACATTCCCCCGTTGTTCGACAACTGGCACGGTTTCGACATCCTCGATCGCAAACGCGTCGTGCGTCCGCGCGAGTCGATCGAATGGACGCGCCGCATCGTGCGTGAATGCGGTATCTTCGCCGGCATTTCCACCGGTGCGGCATTGGCCGGGGCCGCCAAGGTCGCCAGCGAGATCGACGAGGGAACGATCGTGTTCATCGTCTGCGACGGAGGCTGGAAATACCTGTCGACCGGCGCCTACACCGACGATCTCGACGTGGCCGAGGCCCGGGCCGAGAAGATCATCTACTTCTGATCGCTCGACGGTCCGAATTCAACGGCCGAGAACCAGGACCACGAGTCCGACGACCATGATGCCCGAGGCGATCACTCGACGGAGTCCACTTCGTTCTCGCAGGAAACGCCAGCCGATGAAGGTGGCGACGACCACACTCGATTCGCGTAGCGCCGTCACGTAGCCGACGGGCGCGCGCCTCACGGCCAACAACACCATCCAGTACGTCACGAGCGATGCGGCCCCGGTGAGGACGTAATTGCGCCACGAGCCCCGCAGACTGCGGACCATCGGCGTCCATCGGCCGGCCACGGCACCGTGTAGGGTCGTTCCGAGTCCGCCGGTGACGAAGATCGACATGGCGTAGGCGCTGCCGGTGGTGGTGCGCGAACCCTGGCTGTCGATCACCGTGTAGCACCCGATGAGCAGGCCGACGATCAACGCAGGCCAGACGTGTCTCCACTCCACGTGGCCGGAGAGAGCGGCCATTCCGGTCAGCACGATGATCATGCCGATGATCGACACCGCCGACATGCGGTCCTCCAGTAGGGCGAAGCCGCCGACGGCGGCCACCAGAGCACCGGTGCTGCGGGCGATGGGATACGTCACGCTGAAGTCGGCGATCTCGTAGGTGCGAGCCAACCGGGCGATGTAGACGGTGTGCACGAACCCGCTCGCCGCGGCCCAGGACCAGGCCACGGCGTCCAGATCACCCGAGACCGTGGCTGCGACGGCGTAGGGAAGTCCGATCAACCCACCGGCGCTGAACAGTCCCCACAGGGCCAGCCAGCGATCACCGGATTGCTTGACGACCAGATTCCATCCAGCATGCAGGATCGCTGCGCCGAGCGCCAGCAAGGTTGCGGTGATCATCGATGTCGAGGTGCGCGAGCCGAATCAGTCGAGTTCGTACTGCACGGCCGATCGTTCGGCGATGAGCGGGGCGAGGACCTCGGTGATGAGTCGCTGATGGATGGGATGGTCGCGGTACACGAGATAGGCCTGCCCGTCGGCGAAATCCCCGACCACAACGTAGTCGAAGTTGCCCGAGTTCACGCCGGCGTCCGGACCGTGGCGATACATGGAAATCTCGGGAATGAAGCGTGGCAGCTCATCGAGTCGACGTCGGACGTTCTCCACCTCGGCGGGGCTGGTTCCCGGTCGCCACTTGAACATGACCACGTGACGGAACACGTCAGGTCGCCGTTCCCCCGGCCATGGCGACCTCGTAGGTGAGAATCTGATCGGCCCAGTTCGACACTTTTTCGCCCGGCAGGCGTCGTTTGGTGGGCCAGGGTCGGTCGAGATCGACGCGACGTCCGCGCGACACCACTTCTTTCAACTTCGACCGGTCCTGAAGTACCCGCACGTCCTGGTCGGGCCGGCCGTCGACCAGGATCACATCGGCGCGGCAGTCGGCGGCGATGATGCCCAGTTCACCGGACTTCTTCATGGCGATGGCGTTGTTCTTGGTGGCACAGGTGATGGCCTCGAGCGGACTCAGACCCAGTTCCTCCACGAACACCTCCATCTCACGAGCGTGCCAATGTCCGTACGGCGTGAGGGCGAAGCCGCTTTCCGAACCGCACAGGATCGGCACGCCGGCGTCGTAGGCCTCACGCACCTTCTGTGCCGTGGCCTTGATCTCTCCGCGGAAGACGTCCACCATCCCTTCACCAGCGCGAACGGCTGCGCCGTAGTCGGCGAGATTGGCGAGGAACGTGAAGGTCGGGCACAGAGCGGCGCCTGCATCGATGACGGCCTGGAGAGCTTCGTCGTCCATATAGGACGAATGGAGGATCAGATCCACCCCGGCTCGAGCCGCATCCCGCGTGGACGAGGCGCTCCGGCAGTGTGCGGTCACCGGCACCCCGAGAGCGTGGGCGGTGTCGCAGACGGCTTTCATCTCGTCCAGGGTCCACACTTGGAGCTCGCCCTTGTGCGTTGG
This sequence comes from Actinomycetota bacterium, assembly GCA_046082625.1. Classification (GTDB taxonomy): domain Bacteria; phylum Actinomycetota; class Acidimicrobiia; order Acidimicrobiales; family Ilumatobacteraceae; genus Casp-actino8. The sequence continues at coordinate 13,017 of JBJTYE010000167.1, forward strand.
AATGGAGCCGGTGGCGTGGATCTTGATCCAGTCGGCTCCGTACTTGATCTGCCGACGGGTGGTGACCACCATCTCTTCGAGGGTGTTCACCACTTGTGCGTATCCGACTTCGCCCTCGTCCGGGATGAGACGACCGGCAGTTCCGCCGACCGCGGTGAGCAGAGCCTGGACTCCCGTGGCGATGCGTGGGCCCTCGATCACTCCGGCTTCCACGGCATCGCGGATCTGGGGTCCGATACCGTGCACGGTGTCGGGATCCATGAACGAGGTGACGCCGGCCATCAACAGTTTGGGCAGGTTGAAGGCGGTGACGAGACTCGAGAGAGCGGCCGGTCGGTGGTAGAAGAGTTCGTCGTTCGACTGGACGTCGTCGAAGGTGATGTGGCAATGAGCATCGATGAGACCCGGCATCAGCGTGGCCCCGTGGGCATCGATGACGGTTGCGCTCACTGGAGCAGTGATCGTTCCGTGGGGACCGACGCTCACGATGGTGTCGCCGTCGATGACGACATCATGGGACTCGAGGGCCGCTCGACCGGTGCCATCGATCAAGCGGGCGTTCGTGATGTGGATCGCGGACATGGACCTCCGTTCGATGATGACCTACCTCGATTGTAGTGGCGCGGTCGTGGTGACGGTCGCCGGCGACTCAGAGGGGGTCGTCGAGATGCGGACCCGCCACCGATGCGGGACGCGGGATCAGAGTCATCAACGACTGGCTCACACCACCGTCGACGTAGAGCACCTGGCCGTTGACGTAGCCGGATTGTTCGGAGCACAAGAAGGAGACGGCGTCGGCGACGTCGTCGGGGTCGCCGAGTCGTCGCAGCGGGACCGCCCGGGCCCGAACCGCTCGCACGGCCTGGTCATCGTAGACCTGACCGGTGCCGGGGGTGGGAACGAAACCGGGTCCGACGGCATTGGCTCTGACTCCCCGCGGACCCCACTCGAGGGCGGTCTGCCGGGTGAAGGCCAGGACTCCAGCTTTGGAGGCCGAGTAGGCGCCCACGTTCGGGTTGGCGGCCTGGGCGGCGATCGAGACCATGTTGACCACCGCACCGCGCCCTCGCGACAACATGCCGAGTCCGAACGACCGGGTGCAATGGAAGACGCCCCCGAGGTTCACGGCGAGAACACGCGCGAAGTCGTCGGGGGACGTGTCCTCGATGGCACCGAAGCCCCAAATGGCTGCATTGTTCACGAGAACTCCCACCGGGCCGTGTTCGTGCTCCACGAGCGCGGCGACGTCGGCCACCTGTCGGTGATCGCTCACGTCGCAGCTCAGCACCGGATACCCGCAGTCGGATGGCACGTCGCGATCGAGTCCGACGACCGTGAAGCCGTCGGCGAGGAGTCGCGCGCAGACCGCCGCACCGATGCCACGGGCCGCGCCGGTGACGACGGCGATCATCGCGGCAACGTCGGTGGACGGTCGTGAGGAGAGGGTCATAATGTGTCGGCCATGGGTTCCGCATCAGGCTATGAGGTCGTCGTCGATCAGAGTGAATGCGTGAGTGCCGGCAAGTGCGTGGCCTCGGCGCCGGGATTCTTCGTCTTCGACGCCGACCAGATCGCCACTGTCGAGGCCGCCGGTCCGAGACCGGACGACGCGACTCTTCTGCGGATCGCGCGCTCCTGTCCGAGTGGCGCCATTCGCCTGTTGCTCGACGGAGCCGAGATCGAGATCTGACCGGTGTAGTCAGCCCAGGCGCAAGAGCCGGCGGGCGTTGTCGTCGTAGTCGGGGTGAAAGGGGATGTGGCCCGGGTCGGTCGGTGCGTCCCAACCGGCGAGGTTCGTGCCCACCACGAGGCGGTCCCGTCCCACTCGCTCTTCCAGCAGGTGCAGGGATGCATCGTCATGAAGATGCTGGTCGAACCAGAGCCGCCGCAGACCGCTGACGAAGTCCACGGGATCCTGACGGGCCCAAGGTCGGGTGCGTCCCTGGTGGTCGAGACGACCGGCCATGAAGGCGGCGGCACCGCCGCCGTGGGACATGCAGACGTCGAGTGTCGGATGGCGATCCAGAACCCGGCCGAAGACGAGATGACAGATGGCCATGGTCTCTTCGTAGAGGAATCCCACCGACAGGTCCAGGTCGTAGGAGCGGATGCGCTCGTCACGAAGAGGGCCGTCGATTCCCCAGGGAGCCGGGTGGATGAAGACCGGAACATCGAGCGAGACCGCCGTTTCCCAGAAGGGATCGAGGCTCGGATCGTCGAGGGTGGTCCCGAAATCGGTGCCGATGTAGGCCCCGAGGAAACCGTGCTTCTCCACCGCCCGGCGAAGCTCGGCGCAGGCCGACGGAACGTCCTGCATGGGAACTTGCGCGAAACCGCGGAGACGATCGGGGTGGGCGGCCGTCAGCGCGCCCAGTTCGTCATTGTGCCATCTGCAGAATTCCGCGGCGACGGGCGCCTCGATGTGATGGAAGTAGGTGAGCGGGTTGGGAGAGAGGATCTGCAGCTCGATTCCCAGTTGGTCGTTCATGTGCAGTCGTCGATCGACGTCCATGAAGGGCGAGTCGGCGTAGTTGACGCCATCGAGGACGTATCCCCCGACGCGAAAGCGCGGACGGCCTTCGGGTCCGATGCCGAGTTCGGGTCCGTAATGACCGGCGCAGCCCATGACGCCGCCGAGGACGACGTGCGCGTGGACATCGATCATCGGTCCTCCTTCGGTCATGCGCGTCGGAGACGAGCAGCGGTTCGAGCGACCGAGGTTAGTCTGCATCGCTGTGACGGACGATTCGCTGACCGACCCGTCCGGTCCACCGGATATACGAGTCGATCCCTTCCTCACCATGGCCGCCGGGTCGTTCCTGGATCGGTCGGCTGCTGAACTTCTCGACGTTTGCGCCGCCACCGACGGACTGCGGGGCTTCGGATTGCGCCTCACCGGAGAACATCACCTCGATCCTGATCAGCGCGTTGCTTTGGGGGAGACGGCTGCGGCGCGTCGTCTCGAGATCTTCGACGTGGAGGTCCTGCGCATCGGCTCGGAACTCGGCCCGTACATCTAGTCGGTGGAGGAGTTGATCGAGGCCGCGGCCGCGCTGCGTGCACGACACGTCCTGGTGGTCGGCGACACCAAGGATCGGGATCGCCTGCGGCGGGGATTGGCTCACGTGGTGTCGGTCGCCGCCGAACACGGCATCGTGGTCGGACTCGAGTACATGGCCTGGACCACGCCGAGTTTCGTGGACGAGGCCCGTTCCCTGGCGGAAGCCACCGGATGTCGACTGGTGGTGGACCTCCTGCATCACACCCGCATCGGGGCCACGGCGACCGATCTGGCGCGGATCGTCGCCGATGGATCCCTGGGCTGGGTGCAGATCTGCGATGCCGGACCTCCGACGGACCAGTTGGTCCACGAAGCCCGGCACCGACGTCGAGCACCGGGCCGAGGGGTTCTGCCCCTCGCCGAACTCCTGGCCGTGGTAGCCCCGACGACGCCCTTCAGCATCGAAGTGCAGAGCGACGAATTGCGATCCGTCGAGCCGGGAGAGCGCGCTCGGTTGCTGACGTCGGCCGCCGACGCCACCCTGCGGAACGTCTTCAGCCGGTGAAGACCACTGGATAGCGACCGAAGTAGGGCCGGGTGGTGGATTCGTCCATGACCGGAGGATCTTTCGGGTCGGGCCGGACCCCGTGGTCGAAGAGGGCCTGAACGGCGCAAGGCACCAATCCGAAGAGATGATCGTCTCCGACTTGGTCCACCCAGGTCGATCCGGCTGCCAGGTCCTGTCCGATACAGGCGTGCATCCCCGACCCGAAGGACAGTCCGTACAACGGGACGCCATCCGGCGTCGTGCGACGCGGATTGAAGTCCTCGGCATCGTCACCGAACACGGACCGGTCGCGGTTCACCGAGAGCAGATCGATGACCACCTTTGCGCCTTGGGGAATCTGTCGTCCGGATTTCAAGGTCATGTCGGCCAGCGCCCAGCGCATGGCGACCGGACTCGAGGGTTGGAGTCGAATCGTCTCGTGGGTGCAGCGCTGCACGAAGGAGCCGTCGGTCTTGGCCAGCTCGGCGTCCTCCGGATGCGCCTCGATCCATTTGAACATGTTGTGGATGACACGAGTGAAGGCGGTGGCCGAGGTGTGGGCCCCGGCCAGAAGGTAGAAGGCGACTTCGCGGACCAACACCTCGTGAGGTAGATGCAGTTGGTCCTCGTTGGCCAACAACACGCTCATCACGTCCTTGGGGAGGTCGGCTCCCGAGTCCCGCAGGGCGGCGCGGCGCGCCAGCGATGGGACCACGAACTCCTGGTCGAATTCGGCCAACTTGGCCGCCACCTCGGCGCGCTTGACATCGCGATCTCCCGTGTAGTGGGCGAGCGTGGCGCCTTCGATGAAGCGCATGAGGTAGTCGTACAAGCGGTGCGTTTCCTCCGGGGTGCCCAACGGACGGTCCACGCCGGCGGTACCGGCGGCCAGGTTCATCATCATCTGGTGACCGAGATCCACCAATTCGGCGCGCCCGGCTTCCAGATGCGGGCGCAAGGTGTCGGCGATGATCGGCGGGAAGAGGGTGTTCTCGTAGAGTTCGAAGGTTTCGCGTCGGAACAGTCGATTCTCCAGACGACGTCGGTCGCGGTGCTCGGCGCCATGGAGATTGACGAGGACGTCGCCCATGATGACCTCGCCGGCGTCGTACAGGGCTTGGCGAAGGTCCTTCTGGCGGTACGTGTCCTTGGCCTCGTCGAAAGAGGTGATGGTGATGGTGATTGGTGCGTCAGACATACAGGTTTTGACTCCTTTTCGCGCCCAAGGGACATCGACGTTAGGCGTTGGTGACGCCGAGGGCGAGTCCGCCGTCCACGGTGAGGATGGACCCCGTCGTCCACTCCGCTCGGGCCAGGTACTCCGTGGCCTCGGCGACCTCCACCACCGTGCCCAATCTCCCGAGGGCATGGGCTGGCGCCAAGCCCTCCAGACGCGCCAGGGCCGCGGCGTCGTCGAACAATCCGGCGCGCTGGTTGATCTCGGTGAAAACGCCGCCGGGACGCACGCAGTTCACCCGCACCCCGCTCGGACCGAGTTCGGCGGCCAGCACCCCGGTCAGGGTCTCGACCGCGCCCTTGGTAGCGGCGTAGGGGGCGGCTCCCGGGAAAGCCCGTTGCGAGTGCACCGAACCGATGAAGATCACCGCGCCGCGAGACCGCCTGAGTGCGGGAAGGCAGGCCTGGGTGAGCATCACGCCGGCCACCACGTTGGAGTGGAAGACCTGCAACAGTTCGTCTTCGTCCAATTCCGCCAACGGTCCGCGGTACATGTTGCCGGCGTTGTTCACCAGCGTGTCGATGGACCCGCCGCCATGGTCGAGTGCGGCGTCCACCATCGCCTGACGATCCTCGGCACGCGTCACGTCCCCGACCACGGCGCAACACTGCGACCCGATGGAGTCGGCCACGGCCACGACCTTGTCGGCCCGTCGACCCGAAATGGTGACCAGGGCGCCGAGACCGGCGAAGTGACGCGCCATCCCCTCGCCCAGTCCCGATCCGCCTCCGGTGATCAGGATCGACATTCCCTCGATGGGTCTCATGAGACGTCCTTTCCGGCGGCAGTTCGTGCCGCCCAGCGAATGGCCTGTTCCAGGATGCGACGGACACCCTCGTGTCGGAGCGAGCGCACGTCGTGGCCGAAACAGCAATACGCCACACGGCCGCGTCCGAAGGAATGTGTCCACATCACGGGCTGGTCGGCATCGTTCGGTGTGCGTCGGGCGGTGGCCAGAACCGTGACTCCGGCCCGCACGTTCATGTCGCCGTAGACCTCGTCGTCGAGGACGAGGGGTGAGGCCACACCTTCGGTGATCGGATGTGCGGTCGTGATGTTGCCGGTGACCGGTCCGAGGGGTGGATGCGAGGAACGATCCCAATCCCAGAATCCACCGAGGACGTCTCCCCACTCCGGCCAATCGTCGAAGCAGATCGGCGCGGTGTGATTGCCCACTAGACCTCCGCCACCCGCCACGAAGTCGACGATCACCCGGCGGAGAGCCGGGGATGTGGTGTATCCCCATTCGGCGCGCCATTGGTCGTAGCGGTCGGCGAGCATGCGCCAACGCAGGGAGTTGACGATGAGAACGTCGACGTTCGATGCATCGGCGAGGGCCTCGGCCAGATCGTCGGGATGGTCGAGAACCCGGGTGTCCCAGCCGGCCTCGGAGGCGATGGTCGCGAGTTCTGGTCCGGTGGAACCGAAGTCGTGGGCGTAATCCGGCCCTCCGCTCAGGACCAGAGCGCATCCGGTCACGACTTGCCCCCCTCCACCGATGCCGGACGCGGCAAGTGGGCGATGACCGATCCGGTGACGCCGCCGTCCACCACGATGTTCTGGCCGTGGAGGTACCCAGCGGCATCCGAGGCCACGAAGAGCACCACATCGGCGATGTCGTCGGCCGTGCCCAGTCGTCCGAGGGGAACCTTCGATTCGCGGGCCTGACGAG
>JBJTYE010000168.1:0-7504 GCA_046082625.1 Actinomycetota bacterium
TGCCCGAATTGCGCGAGGCCATCGCCGCCAAGACCCTGCGGGACAGTGGTTTCACCACCACCGCCGGACAGGTTCTGGTGACCAACGGTGGCAAGCACGCGGTGTTCACCGCTTTCGCGGCTCTCTGCGATCCGGGCGACGAGGTCATCCTCCCCGCTCCGTATTGGACCACCTATCCCGAAGCGGTGGTACTCGCCGGGGGCGTGCCGGTGGTGGTCGACACCGACGAGGCGACCGGATTCCGGGTCACGGTGGAGCAGTTGGAGCGCGCCTACACGCCGCGCACCAAAGTCCTGCTCTTCGTCTCACCGGACAATCCGTCGGGGTCGGTGTATCCGACCGAGGAAGTCCGCGCCATCGGGAAGTGGGCGGCTGAGCGGGGGATCTGGGTCCTCACCGACGAGATCTACGAACACCTCACCTACGGATCGAACACCTTCACATCCATGCCGACGCTGGTGCCCGAGATCGCCGATCGCTGTGTGATCGTGAACGGAGTGGCCAAGACCTACGCCATGACCGGTTGGCGCGTGGGCTGGATGATCGGACCGGCCGATGTGATGAAGGCGGCGGTGAACTTCCAGAGTCACACCACGTCCAATGTCAACAACGTGGCCCAGATGGCGGCCCTGGCGGCGGTGTCGGGAGATTTGTCGGCCGTGGCCATGATGCGCGAGGCCTTCGAGCGACGTGGTCGCACCATGCACCGATTGCTGTCGGCCATTCCGGGCGTCACGTGTCTCGAACCCGAGGGAGCGTTCTACTGCTATCCGAACGTGAAGGGGCTGTTGGGGCGCGAACTCGCCGGCAAGGTGGCTACCACCAGTCTGGAACTGGCCGATCTGATCCTGTCGGAGTGCAAGGTGGCCATCGTGCCCGGGGAGGCCTTCGGGACACCGGGGTACGCCCGTTTCTCCTTCGCACTCGGCGATGCCGATCTCGAAGAGGGGATCGGGCGCATCGCGGCGCTGGTCGCCGCCTCCTGAGACATCCGGAACCGCACCGGCGGGCCTGCTACGGTTCGAGAGCCGGCGATAGTCGGCCGTGTGGAAAACAGCGAAGTCCGGTGAGATCCCGGCACTGTCCCGCAACGGTGGTTCGTGAGTCCGTCACGACGAGTCCGGTCGCCTGATCCATGCGTGTGTCAACCCTCGAGGCAAGGGCGGATCGCACGGGACTCACCCGGCACTCCTCTTGTCTCCTCAGAGCATGAGGAGGCTCCATGAAGAAGTTCCATCACCGGCGTCTGGCCGGATTCACCATCGCCGTGGCGACACTGGCCGGAGTGGCCGTCGGATGCGGCGGCGATTCGTCGTCGACTCCCGCCACGCCGGCACCGACCGCCGACTCGGGTGCCGCAGGGCCGCAGCGCATCCTGTCGTTGTCACCGACCCATACCGAGATCCTCTTCGCCATCGGTGCCGGCGACCAAGTGGTGGCCGTGGACTCGTTGTCGAACTTCCCGAGCGAGGCCGCGGCGGTGCTCACCGACTTGTCGGCTTATGAACCCAATGTGGAGGCCATTTCGGAGTTCGATCCCGATCTGGTGGTCATCGGCGACGACTTCACCGGACTGGCCGAGCAGCTGGAAGCCATCGGCATCGATGCCTGGACCAGTCCGGCCCCGGTCAGCCTGGAAGAGGTCTACGTGCAGATCGCCGATCTCGGCGACCGCGTGGGACGGTCCGACGAGGCGAGCGCCCTGGTGGAGGAGATGCGTACGGCCATCGACGAGGCCGTGGCAGCGGCGCCGGAGCCGACCGAACCCTTGACCTACTACCACGAACTCGACGACATGTATTACACGGTCACGTCCAACACCTTCATCGGGTCGCTGTACGGACTCTTCGGTCTGCGCAACATCGCCGATGCCGCCGAAGGCAGCAGCGATTACCCGCAACTCTCGGCCGAGTTCATCGTCAGCCAGAACCCGCAACTGGTCTTTCTCGCCGACACCAAGTGCTGCGCGGTGACGGCGGCCTCGGTGGCCACGCGCCCGGGCTGGGAGAGCCTGGCGGCCGTGGTCGACGGCCAAGTCGTGGAATTGGACGACGACATCGCCTCGCGTTGGGGTCCGCGGGTCGTGGACTATGTCCGAGCCATCGCCGCCGCGGTGTCCGCGGCTCTGGGTTGATCGACGTCCCGTGACCGCGTCCGTCCTGCGCAAGGGTCCCGACTTCGATCGGCGCTCGGTGGGTTGGTACGCGGGCGCCACCGTGATTCTGCTGGTGGCGTTCCTCGCCGGATCGATGATCGGTCCGGCCGGGCCGCAGTGGTGGCGGGTCCCGGCGGAACTGCTCGACCATCTCCCGGTGGTGTCCTGGAACAGCGGGGCCTCCGATCTGGAGAGCACGGTGCTCTGGCAGATCCGCATGCCGCGAGTCGTGCTGGCGGCGATCGTCGGGTCCATGTTGTCGCTGGCCGGGGCCTCGTATCAAGGTGTCTTCCGCAATCCGCTGGTGGATCCGTACCTGCTCGGCGTGGCCGCCGGAGCCGGACTCGGGGCCACGGTGGTCATCGTGGTGAATCGCAGCGCCACCTCGACCTGGATCCTCGATCCGTTGCCGGTGGCGGCCTTCGTCGGCGGATTGGTGGCGGTGGTCGTGACCTACGCGGTCGGGGCGACGTTCGGCGCGGCCCGGTCCTCGGCCACCTTGGTGTTGGCCGGCGTGGCGGTGTCGTCGTTGGCGACCGCGGTCCAGACCTTCGTCCTGCAGCGCAACTCCGATGCCGTCCGCCAGGTGTACAGCTGGATCCTCGGTCGGCTGTCCTCGGCCACCTGGAGCGACGTGCGACTGGTATTGCCCTATGCGGTGATCAGTGCCGGTGTGCTCCTGTGGCATCGACGGCTCCTGGACGTACTGCGCGTCGGTGACGAAGAGGCCCGATCCCTCGGTGCCGACGTGGAGCGGATCCGTCTGACCGTGGTGCTGGCGGCCACGCTCGGCACCTCGGCAGTGGTGAGCGTGAGCGGTCTCATCGGCTTCGTGGGCATCGTGGTGCCCCATGTGGTGCGTCTCCTGGCCGGAGCGAGTTACCGCCGTCTGCTCCCGCTCTCGGTGCTGTTCGGAGCGGCGTTCCTGATCATCGCCGACATTCCCGGTCGCATGCTCTCCGATCCCGCCGAGACACCCATCGGTGTGGTGACGGCCTTCCTCGGGGCACCGTTCTTCATCATCGTTCTCCGTTCACGTCACAAGGAATCCCTATGAGTTCATTGACCTTCGACCAGGTATCGGTTCATTACGGCTCGGCATGTGCCGTGCGGTCCTTCAGCGAAACGGTGCGGCCGGGTGAATGGCTATGCCTCATCGGACCGAACGGAGCGGGGAAGTCGTCGCTGTTGCGGTCGGTGGCCGGGCTCACTCCGCACACCGGAAACATCCTCGTGGACGGTTCGCCTCTGCATCTGAGATCGGGTCGTCGGCGGGCGGCATTGGTGGCCCACATCCCGCAGACACCGGTGCTTCCCGACACCATGACGGTGGAGGAGTACGTGGTTCTCGGACGCAATCCGTACGTGTCGTACTTCGGTCAGGAGTCCCGCCACGACCGAGCCATCGCCGATGACGTCCTGCGACGACTGGACCTCGGTTCGTTCGCCGATCGTCGTCTCGGAACGATGTCGGGCGGCGAGCGCCAACGAGTGGTCATCGCCCGCGCCATGGTGCAAGAGGCGCCGATAATGTTGCTCGACGAGCCGACCAGCGCCCTCGACATCGGACATCAGCAGTACGCGCTCGAACTCCTCGATGCCCTGCGTCGCGACCACGGCTTGACCATCGTCTCGGCCATGCACGATCTGACGCTCGCCGGCCTCTACAGCGATCGGCTGGCCCTGCTCCACCACGGACATTGCGTGGCCAGTGGACCAGCCGAGGACGTGTTGCGAGCCGACACGCTGTCGGAGTTCTACGGCGTCACGGTGAACGTGCACCGCGACGACGACGGCACGGTGGTGATCGTGCCGCGGCGCACCACACCCTTGGCCTGAGGACTCGGATCGGGTGTTTCGGCTACCGTCCCGGTGATGTCCGAGATCGATCGCCACGTCGAAGGTGCGGCCGCCGCTCATCAGCGCCTGCTGGCCATGATCGAGTCGACCGAAAGGTCGGGACTCTCCGACGAGATGGTGAGACGGCCGTCATTGCTTCCGGGTTGGACGGTCGGCCATGTGCTCGCTCACCTGGTGCACAACGCCGAGAGCTTCGTACGTCTCTTCGTGGCCGCCGAGGCCGGTGAGATCGCCGACCAGTATCCCGGCGGAGTCGAGACCCGCAATGCCGACATCGAGCGCGATGCCACGTCGCCGGCGTCGGTGCACATCGAACGCCTCCGTCGCAGCCTCTACGCTCTCGAATCCACCTGGATCTCCGCCCGTTGGGCCTGGGAAGGGTATGGACGCAGTCTCTCGGGCGATCTGATTCCGATCCGGGACGTTCCGTTGCGACGTTGGCGCGAGGTGGAGGTGCACACCGGCGACCTCGGTCTGGACGACATCGGGTCCCGCGGTATCGATACCTGGTCAGAGGACTACATCCGTCACGATGTGGCTTTCCTCACCATGCAGTACAAGGCGCGCGGCTCGATGGGACTCGTCGATCTCCCAGATGCGGTGCGGACGGCGCCGCCACGGTACCGTTTGGCGTGGCTTCTCGGCCGATTCGACGTGGACGGAGTTCCCGCACCCGTCTTCTGACCGTCGCCAGTCTTCTGATCATCGGTGGCCCGCTGACCGGCGCGGCGCCAGCGGCGGCCCATGCCGATCTCCTGGTCTCGAATCCGGCGGCATCGGCCATTCTCGAACGGGCGCCCGAGGAGATCGTGCTCGACTTCTCCGAGCCGGTCAGCACCATCGAGGGATCGGTCGAGTTGTACGCCGAGACCGGGATCCGCGTCGACATCGGCACGGCCGCCGTGGCCGCCGATGATCCCTCCCGAGTGGTGGCCGCCGACGTGCCCGCATTGGAGGCCGGACAGTTCGTGGTGGCCTGGAGAGTGTTGTCGGCCGATGGCCATCTGGCCGAAGGGGCTTTCTCGTTCCAGGTGGGAACCTCGAGCACCGCGGATGGCGACTTGGTGTCGCAGATCCTGGCCGGCCTCAGCGAACGACGTCGTCCCCCTGCCGGACTCGACGCGGTGCGCCACGGGGCGCGCTTCGCGGTCTTCGCCGGACTGAGCGCCCTGTTCGGTGCCTTGGCCTTCGCTGTGGCGATCGGGGGAGGATTGCGGCGTCTACGCGCCGTGCTGATCGGAGGATTGGTGGCGGCCTTCCTCGGAACCGCCGTCCACTTCGTGACCCAAGGGCCCTACGCCGTCGGTGGTTCGTGGGGCGGCATCGTGGACACCGGACTGTGGAGCGACGTCTGGTCGACGCGCAATGGCAAGGCCTTGGTGGCGCGTCTGATTCTGTTGGGGATCGCAGCCGCGCTCCTGGCCGCGGCGCGTTCGGTGGCCAGGCGCTCTGCGACCTGGTGGCGATCGAGCACGGCACTCGTCGGGGCGGGAACGATCATGACCCTGTCGGCATCGGGCCATCCGAGTTCGTCCTCGCTGGCGGGACTGGCGGTGGGAGTCGACGCCGTCCACCTGTCGGCCATCGTCATCTGGATCGGGGGATTGCTGGCACTCACGCGTTTGCGGCCCGTCGACGACAGCGACGAAGTCCGCATCGTGGCCACGTTCTCACGGTGGGCGACAGTGGCCGTGCCCATCGCGGTGGCCACCGGACTGTGGCAGACCTGGCATCTGATACCGAGTTGGGAGGATCTCACTGCCACCTCGTGGGGGCGGGCCTTGGTGGTGAAATCGGCATTCGTCGTGGCCGCCGTGACCATCGGCGGTGTGGCCCGGTGGATGGTCGCGAATCATCTCGGGGCCTCCATCAAACGATTGCTGCTGATCGAGTTGGTGGTGGTGGCCGGAGTGCTGGCGTCCACCACGGCACTGGTGGCGAATCCACCGCAGGTTCAGGCCGCGAGCAACGTCTTCACGGCGTCGCTGGTGGATGGCTCCACCATCGTCGACGTGACGGTGACCCCGGCCCGGGTCGGTGCGAACGAGATCCATCTCACCGTGCGCACTCCGAACGGCGCGTTGGCTCCGGTGGAGAGCGCCACGGTGCGGCTCTCGCAACCCGACTCCGAGGTTCCTCCCCTCGAGGTACCGACGGAGGTCCTCGGCCCCGATCACTTCTCGGGTTCGGTGTCTCTGCTGGAGGGCGGACCTTGGACGATGGAGATCCTGGTGCAAATGGATCCAAGTTCGGTGACCCGACTCACCACCACCGTGGACGTCGCCGGCTGACCGGCATCACCCGGCGGTGATGCGCCCGCGTACCGACGGAGAATCGATCGAGTCGTAGGCGTGGCGGAGTTCGCGGTCGCGTCGAACCGGATCGAGTCGTGCATCGGGCCGCGACCAGTACGACCGCCAGATGGTGAGGACCGCCACTCCGGCCAGCACCTGATGTCCGGTCAGAGCGGCGAGGCGCCGGGTCGCGACATCGTCACGGCCACCACGGTGCACCCGGTCGTCCAACCAGGTCGCGCCTCGATCCACCACGATCGACACCGGCCACGGTGCGTCCACTGGCAGATATTCGACCAGCTGATCGAAGGTCCGCCACGAGGAACGATCCCGGCCGGCATCGTCGATTCCGGCCTCCTGCAACAGCGCCAGCGACGCCCCGATGCCGAAGGCCACCTCGTCGATGCGTCGTCGGCGCTCGATGTCGTCGTCGGGGAGGTCGGACAGCGACTGCACCACCGACGACCCCAGACCCCGCGCCAGGTCGGCGGCGGCCACGGCTGAGTCGGTCACGGCCCGCAACCAGCCGATTCCGACCTCGGTGGTCCAGGACCAGGCCGCGGCGTGGCCGGAGAAGTACAGCTGCCACGGGGCGGCGATCCCACCCAACATGTCGACGGCGGCGGTCTCGATCTTGGTGCGAACGATCGGATCGATGGAGGATCGCGATACTTCTCGACTCCAGGGATGATCGCCGAGGACGGTCTCGAGGAGGCGTTGGATCCTCCGCCCGGCCTCCGTCGGTGATGTGGTGCGCGGATCGGTGACCAGATTCCAGAACGTCCGGACGAGGTCGGTGTCGTGAGTTCCGTAGATCAGCGGTGCGATCGAGTCGAGGTCGTCGACCAGTGCTCCGGCTGCTCGCGGATCTCGGATCACCGCCGCCAACACCGCGTCGACGTCGCTGGGAGCGCCATGGGTGGCTTTGGCCCACCAACTCGGATGGGAATCGACCCAGGTTTCGATACGGGACACCGATGAGTCCGCGAGGTCGCTGCGCAGGACGTTCTGGATCCGTCGATGGTGGGTCCGGCAGAGGGCGATCTCGCGACTCAGGAATTCGACGTCGACGAATTCCTGACGCAGACCCACCAGGGCTTCATCGAGATCTTCGAGGGATCGACACAGGGCCCAGAGGCGTTCCGGATCGAAGGCCAAGACGATCATCGTACGGACCGATCACAGCAGAGCATCT
>JBJTYE010000169.1:0-7566 GCA_046082625.1 Actinomycetota bacterium
GTCACCACTTGATCGGGAGCGCCGGCCACGATGTTCACGGCTGCTCCACCGATTCCGGCAAGGACCGCCGGCAATGCCACGATGAGGGCTGTCACGGTCATCTCGGGTTCGGCGATCACCATGGTGGTGATCATGACCGCGGCCACTGGGAGTGCGGTCACCAACGACGGCATCAGGAGGGCGAAGTACACGAGGCCGCGCCTCTTCGGATAGCTGTCGGTGCGATCGCCTTGATCGATCTCCTGTGACAAGGGTTCGAGCAGTTCGAGGCCGACCACGAAGAGTGCCAGACCGCTTCCGGCGATGGCGGCCGTCGTTCCGTGGTAGGCCGCCACCGAACACAGGCCGGCCACCACGGCCAGTGATCCGAGACGAGCGAACCGACTGGCCGGAAAGCGCAGGATGCCCTGCCAGCCGCGATGCCATTCGGCCGTCGGCCCGCCGTTCCTCCGCGAACGGATCCACGGTTTCGATCGACAACGCTCATGACTCAGTTGACGACGCAGGAGCGTCACCGTGCGGAGATCCTGGAGGGTGACGGCGAATCGCAATTGCGTGACCAGCGACGAACGCCGACTCAGCGCTTCCACCGATTGTCGACCGAGCAACGCCAGACCTAGTGCCGCCGCCAGGATCGCCACCGCCACCGGAATCGACTCCGACACGTGGGTTCGCTCACCCCAGAGGGCCAGTCCTCCCAAACCATCGCCCGGACCGACGAAGGATGGATCGGACAGAGCCGACACCATCTGCCAGGTCAGGAGACCCGCACCGAGGGCGCTGCTCGATCCGTGCGGCACGTGCAGGCCGTGGGCGATCAGGGCCGCGGCCACGAACAGGACTCCGACCGTGGCCCCGAATGCCGTTCCGGACACCGCCCAGGCAGCCGTCGTTCCAGGAAGACGACGTCCGGCCAATTGACCGGCGACGGCGCCGACGGCGGCTCCAGCGAAGGTCAGCGTGCGCAGTCGCTGCACGGCCGGCCGCAACAGAACCCTCCCTCGACTGATGGGTGCGAGAAGGAGATGTCGGACGTCGCTGTCCTCGAGTGCCAACGGTCCGCCACGACTGCCGGAGCGTAGACCCAGAGCCACGGCGAGGACGCCGGCCAGGCCGAGCCATGCCGGACCGAACCGATCCACATCGGCCGAGGCCGCGGCCGACACCGGATCGTCGGGTACCCATCCGGAGACGAACAGAATGCTTCCTCCGAACACGAAAGCCGCCAAGTAGACGCGGTAGAGGGCTTCGAACCATTCGACATCAGCCAGTCGATTGCGCTGTCGCGACCGACGAAGGTCGCGAACGGCGTCGATCCCGAGCGATGGCGCGTCCGATCCTTCGATCGGACGGATCGGTTCGGCAGTGCCGACGGCAGCCGGAAGATTCGGATCCGAAGCCCAGCCGGACCACGACGGAACGAAGAGACGTGCCGCCGGCAGACCGGCGTGTTCGAGAGCCAGGATGTTCAGACAGGCCGACACTCCCGACCCGCACGAGGCGATGACGTCGGTGCCGTCGCCGATGCCGAGTCGCCCGAAGTGTCGACGCAGATCGTGGGGGCTGCGCATCGTCTTGGACTCGGGATCGAGCACCGCCGCCCACGGTGCGTTCACGGCGCCTGGGATGTGGCCCGGTCGGGGATCGAGTCCGGGTACCGCGGTCGGTGCTCGTCCTTCGAAGCGGTCGGGAGCCCGGGCGTCGATGAGCACCGGAGAGTTCCGCGATGATCGATCCGTGCTCTCGCCGACACGGCGCACATCGTCGTAGTCAGCGAGAGACTCGGCTGGCCAAGGTGTCGGAGTGAAGACGGCGGTGGCCGGCGATCGTCCGTGTCCCGATTCCAGGGCATCGGGGAATTCTGCGGACCACGCGCCGATCCCGCCATCGAGCAGTGATGCCGAACGTCCGATCATGCGCAGCATGACCACCAGTCGGGCCGCCGTCATCCCTCCGGTGTCGTCGTAGGCAATGACATGGGATCGATCCCCGATCCCGAGGCGCGCCATGGACCGAGCGAAATCCTGGGGAGTCGGAAGCGGATGCCGTCCGAGACGCCGATCGGCGTTGTGATGGTCGGCGAGATCGTGATCCACGTCGACGAACACCGCGCCCGGAAGGTGTCCGTCCCGGAAGGCCTGGGAGGCGTCGCGGCCGTCCAGATACCAGCGGACATCGGCGAGAACCATCGCTTCGTCGGGTGACCCATCGAGCAGAGCTCGGGTCTCGGCGACCGAGATCACACTCGGGACTTTGGACTCCACTTCCTTCAAGGCTCCCATCCTCGCACCGGAGACCGGCATACTGGAATCAGTGGACACCCCGACCGTGGAACTCTTCACGTCCCTCCTGGCCATCATCGCTCTCGGTGGAGGTCTGCTCTACGTCCTGGCGGCCCGGCTGGTGCCGGCGGGTGTCGCATCGCCGTGGGCTGCGGTGCCGCGGGCGGTGGCCGACGAGTTGCATCGGCTGGGACTCTGGTTGGCCTGGAGCATCGCCGCCGTGGCTACCGCCGGCAGCCTCTATTTCAGCGAGGTCGCCGACTACGTGCCGTGTCGTCTGTGCTGGTTCCAGCGCATCTGCATGTATCCCTTGGCCGGCATCCTCCTGGTGGCCGCGGCGCGCAACGACCGATCGGTGCGCTGGTACGCGTTGCCTCTTCTGTTGGCCGGTATCGGGATCTCGGCGTACCACTATCTCATCGAGTGGCGTCCGGCTTGGGGCGAAGGAGCCTGCGGGATCGGACCCTCGTGTACCGACGTCTGGTTCCGTCGTTTGGGTTTCATGACGCTGGCCGGCATGGCACTGAGTGGATTCCTGGCCATGCTGGCACTGTTGTTCGTCCGTCCCAGGGAGCGCGGCTCTCGGAGCGAAAGGTAGAAGCATGTCGACCAAGTCCTCACAAGGAAATCCCTCGCAAGGAAATTCCTCACAAGGAAGTCATGGTCCGGTGAACCGTCGCACGACGTGGGTGGTGATCGGCGTGGTGGTGCTGATCCTGGCGGCACTGCTGGTGGCTCTCTTCACCGGGAGTTCCTCGTCCGACGAGAACGGCGGTGACACCACGGCCGTCGAGGTGGTCGATCAGAACCAGCCGGTTGCCGTGACCGGCGACGTCCTGTCGGCCTTGGAAGATCCCAATGCCGATCCGGCGGTGGGGATGATGGCTCCGCGACTCGAAGGTCGCTCCTTCGACGGAACACCGATCGTGATCGAACCCGGTGACGGACAGCCCTACATGGTGGTCTTCCTGGCTCACTGGTGTCCGCACTGTAACGCCGAGATCCCGCGACTCGTGACCTGGTTCGAGTCCGGTCGGGTTCCGGCGAATCTTCGGGTGATCGGCGTCAGTACCGCGGTGGCCGCTGATCGTCCGAACTATCCGCCGTCGGAGTGGATCGTGGCGACCGACTGGCCGTGGGAGATCATGGCCGACTCAGCGGATGTGACCGCGGCGGCGGCCTACGGCGTGTCGGGTTTCCCGTTCTTCGTCATCGTCGGTGCCGACGGACAGGTCAAGGTGCGCCAATCGGGTGAGTTGGAGCCCGAGGTGTTGGAGGCCATCGTGGCCGCCGCCCTGGCCGGCTGACTCAGTCCAGGGCCAGACGCTCGGCCTGGGCCAGCACCTCGCGCAATGGCCGACCCGAAGCCAGTGCGGCACGTTGGGCATCGTCGTGCTCGACCTTGGCCCGACCATTGCTGATCTTCACGCGGATGTCGTGTCCGTCCATGTCGACGACGATCTCGCGGCGCATCTGAGGCCAACGGTCGAGAATGGCACCGCGCAATCCGAGTGTTCCGGTTTCGGCGATGAGAACTTCGGATACTCGTTCCGTGGCCGAGGGATCACACAGGGCGTGCACCGTGTAGGCCGGCCGGCCTTTCTTCATGACGATCGGTGTGGCCCAGGCATCGTGGGCTCCGGCGGCCAGCAAAGCGGCGATGGTGTGGGCGATGACTTCACCGGTCACGTCGTCGACGTTGGCCTCGAGAAGGCGTACCGGTTCTCCAGAAGCCGGCGTGGCGGAGGCGGGTCGTCCGGTCCCGAGCACCACCGTGACCACGTTGGCCCGACCGGAGATGTCGGCAGCACCCGCGCCGTATCCGACGGCGGTGACATCCAGTGTCGGGAGGGGGCCGAAGGAATCGGCGAGAGCCACCATCAGGGCCACGCCGGTGGGTGTGGCCAGTTCACGAGGATCGTCGAGACCGATGACCGGAACCTGCCGACGGGCACACAACGCCGTCACGGCCGGGGCTGGATTGGGCAGAACGCCATGCGCGGTGGTGATCTGTCCGCACCCGACCGAAATGGGACCGCACACGATGGAGTCGACACCCAGGACCTCGAGGGCCGCGCACACTCCGACGATGTCCACGATGGCATCGGTGCTGCCGACTTCGTGGAACTCCACCTCCTCGGGCGTGACTCCGTGGATGGCGGCCTCCACATCGGCGAGGACGGCGAAGACCTTGCGGGCGCGCTCGGTGACGCGTGTCGGAAGATCCGACTTGGTGAGCAGGCGATCGATGTCCAACCAGGTGCGGTGCTGATGGGGATGATGGTCGTGGACGGCCACCAAGGCGCGAGTGGCGGACACACCGGAGCGTTGAGTGCGCTCGAAGGTGAGCGCGTAATCGTCCACATGGAGTCCGCCGATGATGTCGTGCACCGCCAGCGGGTCGGCACCGGCGTCCACGAGAGCGGCCAGTGTCATGTCGCCGGCGGTCCCGGCACCGCAGTGGAACCAAGCCACGGTGGAGGAACGATCGGTCATGACGAACCCTTGGGTATCGAGCGCACGATACGGGCCACGGCGCAGGCCGCTCCGTAGCCGTTGTCGATACCCACCACCGTCACGCCGTTGGCACACGTGGCGTGCATGGCCAACAATGCGGTCACCCCGTCGAGACCCGATCCGTAACCGACATTGGTGGGAACGGCGATGACCGGCTTGCCGCTCAGACCGCCGATGACGCTGGCCAGTGCGCCTTCCATACCGGCCACCACCACGATGACATCGGCGTCGAGAACGTCGTCCAGGCGATCCAGCAGTCGATGCAATCCGGCGACGCCGACATCGGTGATGCGCGAGGCCGGGATGCCGTGGGCGCGCAAGGTGAGCAGACATTCGTCGACCACTGGCACGTCGGCGGTACCGGCCGACATCACCATGGCCCGACCGGAATACCAAGGATCGGGAGCACGCCAGAGCATCGATCCGCTGGCCATGTCGGTGGATCCGAAAGCCGCCTCCAGGGCTTTGCGTTGGTCGTCGGTGGTGCGAGTGACCAATACCGGGCCCGTGCCGTGGGTCATGAGTTCGGCCACGATCGCCACGCACTGTTCGGGCGACTTGCCAGGTCCGTAGACGGCCTCGGGAGCTCCTTGGCGGAGATGGCGGTGATGGTCCACCAAGGCGTCGCCGACGTCGCCGTAGGGGAGACGGCGCAGTCGCTCCACGGCATCGTTCGGGGAGACGGATCCGTCCGAGACGGATTCCAAGAGATGTCGAAGTGTTTCGGCGTCCATCTCTTCATCCTGCCATCTACCGCAAACTCCACGAGCCTCGGCCCGGTGAACCCGTAACCTGGTTCCAATGAGCGCAGCCGCCTCCACTCAGCGTCCGCATGACGGTGATCATCCGATGAAGGTCGGCTTCTTCGGGCCCTTCGGCACCTTCACCGAGCAGGCCGTGCGATCGCAAGCCGATCTCGGTGCCGCGGAATTGGTGGCTTTTCGGACGGTGCCGGACGTTCTGGACGCAGTGGCCGGCGGATCGGTGGACCTCGGTGTGGTGCCGATCGAAAACTCCATCGAAGGCACGGTGAACTTCACTCAGGACGCCTTGTCGTTCGACTACGACTTGCTCATCCAGCGCGAGATCGTGCTCGACATCGAACATTGCCTGGTTGGTTTGCCGGGGGTAGATCTGGCAGGCATCCGCACCGTCCTGTCGATCCCGGTGGCCACCGCCCAGTGCCATCGGTTCCTGCGTGAGGAACTGCCCCAGGCCGACGTGCGCGCCGCCAACAGCACGGCCGATGCCGCCCAGACCGTGGCCGCCGGAGGCGATCCAGCGGTGGCCGCCGTTGCCCCTCGCAACGCCGCCGCGCTGTACGGCTTGGAGGTCCTGGCCACCGACATCGCCGACCACGACGGCAACCAGACCCGCTTCGTGGTGGTGGGACGCTCCGGTGTTCCGGCCCCGACCGGTCATGACGTCACCGGCATCGTGGTCTACCAGCGCGCCGACGAACCGGGCAGCCTGATTTCGATCCTCCAGGAATTCGCGGCGCGACGGGTCAACATCACCCATCTGCTGTCGCGTCCGACCAAGGCCGGTGGTCTCGGGGACTACTGCTTCGTGATGTATCTCGACGGACACATCGCCGATGAATTGGTCGCCGACGCGTTGAGAGCTCTCCACGCCAAACAAGGTGGAGTGAAATTCCTCGGCTCCTATCCGGCGCATTCGCCCCATGCTCATACCGCTCGCGAGCACGCCGATCTTCGCTGGCAACAGGCCGACGACTGGATCGAGCAGTTGCGTTCGACCATCCGCTGACAGCCCTTGCGGGTCGGAGTCCTAGGCTTCGGCCATGTCTGGAAAACTCCCCGTCGCCGTGGTCACCGGCGCCAATTCCGGGATCGGTCGCGCCACGGCCATCCATCTCGCCGGCCACGGATATCGCGTGTTCGGCACCACGCGAACGCGGGAACGAGCCGCCAAGGCCATGTCCATGGCCGATGAGGCCGGAGTGACCATCGAATGGATCGAGATGGACATCGCCGATGACGCCAGCGTCGATGCCGGTTTCGCTGAGATCTTCGCCGCCGTCGACCACGTCGACGTGTTGGTGAACAACGCCGGTGTCGGGGGCAACGCGGTCGTGGAAGAGTGTCCGCCGGAGTTGTTCCTCGAGGTGATGAACATCAACCTGTGTGGGGCAGTGCGTTGCGTCCGCAAGGTGGCACCGACCATGCGCGAGCGACGCCAGGGATGCATCGTGAACGTGTCCTCGGTGGTGGGTCGCTTCGCAGCGTTGGCCCAAGCTCCCTACGTGGCGTCGAAGTGGGCCCTCGAGGCCATGAGCGAAGAACTCGCCCAGGAACTCGCGCCCTTCGACATCCGTGTGGCGATCATCGAACCGGGCATCACGAAATCGGCGATCTTCGCCAAGAACATCGATGCGCCGAACAGCACCGGCGCCTACGACGCCCACTACCGACGGCTCTTCCAGTTCTATGCCGCCGGCATGGCGCAGGCCACCGATCCGTTCGAGGTGGGTGCGGTCGTCCGCGAGGCCATCGAAACCGATTCGCCGCGCTTGCGGTACCCCGTGTCGTGGGGCGGTCCCGAGTTGCTGAGTCGCCGACCACAGATCAGCGACGACGAGTGGGTGGCCCTCGGTGCGGCTGAGACCGACGAGCAGTACGCAGCCGAGTTTCTGCGCTTGTTCGGGGTGAGCATCACGCTCTGAACCGTCTCGGCCCGGACCCTCCATCAGGGATGCGCGACCGATCTCGCTAGCCTCGCATCGGAACGGTGGCAGAGTGGACAA
>JBJTYE010000170.1:0-3943 GCA_046082625.1 Actinomycetota bacterium
GCACAGGCCGCCGAGTTCTACAGCCGTCACGGCAATCCCACGGTGAACGCCTTCGAACGGGCGGTGGCCGAATTGGAAGGAGCCGAGGCGGCTCGCGCCTACGCCTCGGGGATGGGCGCCATCGCCGGAGTTGTGCTCGGCCTGTGTTCCCAGGGCGATCACATCGTGGCCCAGAATCAGCTGTACGGCGGCACCATGCAGTTCCTGGCCGGTGTGTGTCCGCGCTTCGGTATCGACGTCACTTTCGTCGACGGGACCGAACCGGGAGCGTTCGCCGCCGCGGTGCGGCCAGGTCGCACGATGATGGTGCTGGCCGAGTCACCGGCCAATCCTCTGCTCGACATCGTGGATCTCGACGAGGTGGGATCCATCAAGGGTCCGATCACCGTGGTGGATTCCACATTGGCCACGCCGCTCGGTGTGCGGCCACTCGAGCACGGCATCCAACTGGTGGTGCACTCTGCGACCAAGGCCATGGCCGGCCACAACGACGCCACACTCGGTGTGGTCGCCGGATCGGCCGATCTCATCGAGGCGCTCTGGGGCTTCGCCGTTCTGCAGGGTGCGTGTGCGTCTCCGTTCGATGCACTCAACGGATTGCGCGGGTTGCGGACTCTCGGACCGCGGTTGCGTCAGCAGGGAGCGACGGCACTGGCCGTGGCCGGCGCCCTCGAAATGCACGGTGCCGTGAACTGGGTGCGCTATCCGGGGCTGGAGTCGCATCCGCATCATGATCTGGCTCGTCGGCAGCATCGACTGCACGGCGGCGTGCTGACCTTCGATCTGCGTGGCGGTCTCGATGCCGGGACCCGCTTCGTCCGCTCGGTGCGACTGTGCCGTCCGGCCACGTCGATGGGCGGTCCCGAGACCCTGGTGACCCATCCGGCTTCGACCACGCACGCCGGCATGACCCCCGAGGAGCTGGCAGCGGCCGGGATCACCCCGGGCACCGTCCGGATCAGTTGCGGTCTGGAGCACACCGACGACGTCGTGGGTGACGTGCGGCTGGCTCTGAATTCCCTCTGACCAGGGAGTTCATCACGAGGCACTGGCGTGACCGAACATATGTTCGATAGTCTGTCCCGATGGTCGCCTCCGACGATCCCGACGACGTCCGGCCCTACCGCATGTCCGGTCCCACGACGTGGGCCGAACTCGAGGCCCGCCTCTCGGGTCGACGCCCACCGCCGACCACGGCCCCCTCACCGCCGCCACCCGTCGTCCCGGCCCCTGCTGCGCCCCCTGTCCCGCGACCGCCGGCGGTTCCCTATGCCGAACTGCACTGTCATTCGAACTTCTCGTTCCTCGACGGTTCCTCCCATCCCGAAGAGCTGGCCGAGGAAGCCCATCGTCTCGGACTGAACGCTCTGGCTCTGACCGATCACGATGGCCTCTACGGAGTGGTGCGCTTCGCCCGGGCGGCGGGCGCGGTCGGCTTGCCGACGATCTTCGGTGCCGAACTCACCTTGCAGCGACCGCGTGACGTGTCGTCCTCGGACACCGACCGACGCGACTCGCGCCATCTCGTGGTCCTGGCCGACGGTCCGGATGGATACGCCCGTTTGTCGCGGGCCATCAGCCTGGCGCAACTGGCCGGATCCAAGGGCCGACCCCGATGCACGCTGTCCGATCTGGCCGATGCCGCCGCCGGCCGCTGGTGGGTTCTCACCGGATGCCGACAGGGGACCGTTCCGGCGGCACTCGTCGAGGACGGTCCGGCGGCTGCGCAGCGCGAACTGCAACGTCTCATTGGTGCCTTCGGTCGGGATCGCGTGCTGGTGGAACTGTGGGATCACGGCGATCCGCTCGATTCGGCGCGCAACGATGCGTTGGCCGAGATCGCCGGCCGCTCCGATGTGCGGTGTGTGGCCACCAACAACGTGCACTACGCCACGCCGGCGGCTCGTCGATTGGCCACGGCCATGGCCGCGGTGCGGCGACGCTGCAGTCTGGACGAGATCGATCCATGGCTACCGGCCGCGGCCACGGCCCATCTGCGCAGCGGAGCCGAACAGATCCGTCGTTTCGCGCGCTATCCGGGAGTGATCGAGGTTGCCGCCGAGATCGGAGCCGCCGCGGCGTTCGATCTGTCTCTGGTGGCGCCGCGTCTGCCTCCGTATCCGTGTCCGGACGGACTGTCGGAGATGGAGTATCTCCGACGTCTGGTGGACGAGGGAGCCCGGCGGCGATACGGCGAACGTCCGAGCGGCGGCGAAGATCTCAGTCTGCGGGCTCGGGCCTGGCGCACCATCGACCACGAATTGGAGGTCGTCGAGACCCTCGGCTTCGCCGGCTACTTCTTGGTGGTCTGGGACATCGTGCAGTTCTGCGTCCACTCCGACATCTACTGCCAGGGTCGGGGGAGTGCCGCCAACAGCGCGGTCTGCTACGCGCTCGGCATCACCAAGGCCGATGCGGTGTCGCTCGGTCTGCTCTTCGAACGGTTCCTGTCCCCGGAACGCGACGGCCCTCCCGACATCGATCTGGACATCGAGAGCGGCCGGCGCGAAGAAGTCATCCAGTACGTCTTCACCCGGTACGGACGGCATCACACCGCGCAAGTCGCCAACGTCATCACCTATCGGGCCCGCTCGGCGGTGCGCGACATGTCCCGGGCTCTCGGATACGCGCCGGGACAGCAGGACGCCTGGTCGAAGCAGATCGACTCCTGGCGCAACGTGGCGGCGATCGCCGGTGAGACGTCCCCCACCGGACCCGATACCCGTCAGGATCATTCCATTCCGCCGTTGGTTCTGGAATTGGCCGCCGAGATCGAGGACGCGCCGCGGCATCTCGGCATCCACTCCGGTGGCATGGTGATCTGCGATCGTCCGGTGATCGAGGTCTGTCCGGTGGAGTGGGCCCGAATGCGCGACCGCAGTGTTCTGCAATGGGACAAGGACGATTGCGCCACCGCCGGTCTGGTCAAGTTCGATCTGCTCGGCCTGGGCATGCTCTCGGCTCTGCACGGAGCGGTGGATCTGGTGCGCGCCCACAAGGGCGTCGAGATCGATCTGGCGACGATTCCCCAGGACGACGAGGTCTACGCCATGCTGTGCCGCGCCGACACGGTCGGGGTGTTCCAGATCGAATCCCGGGCCCAGATGGCTACTCTGCCGCGGCTCAAACCGCGCCGCTTCTACGACCTGGTGGTGGAGGTCGCGCTCATCCGTCCCGGTCCGATCCAGGGCGGATCGGTGCATCCCTACATCCGCCGGCGCAACGGACAAGAACCGGTGACCTATCTGCATCCACTCTTGGAGAACAGTCTCGGCAAGACCTTGGGCGTGCCCTTGTTCCAGGAACAGCTGATGCAGATGGCCATCGACGTCGCCGGATTCACTCCGGCCGAAGCCGATGAACTGCGCCAGGCCATGGGCTCCAAACGCAGTCGGCAGCGCATGATCCGGCTGCGCCGGCGTCTCTACGACGGCATGGCGGCGCGCGGCATCGTCGGTGACATCGCGGAAGAGATCTTCGACAAGATGGCGGCCTTCGCCAATTACGGATTTCCCGAGAGCCACTCGGTGTCCTTCGCCTATCTGGTGTACGCCTCGTCGTGGTTGAAGCTCCACGAGCCCGCGGCGTTCTACGCCGGTTTGTTGAACGCCCAACCGATGGGTTTCTGGAGTCCGCATTCCCTGGCCCAGGACGCCCGGCGACACGGGGTGGTGGTGCGTTCCCCCGATCTCGACGTCTCGCGGGCGCAGGCGAGTCTCGAACCCTGTCCCGAAAGCCACGGCGGGTTCGCCGTGCGACTCGGTCTGTCCTCGGTGCGCGGGGTGGGGCTGGACACCGCTCGCCGGATCGAGGAGGAACGGGTCACCGGTGGTCCGTATCGGGACGTCGAAGATCTGGTGCGACGGGTGGACGAGCTGTCGTCAGCCCAATTGGAGGCCATGGCCACCGGCGGGGTGTTCGGGGAATGTTTTGGATTGGAACG
>JBJTYE010000171.1:0-2606 GCA_046082625.1 Actinomycetota bacterium
CCGCACCGCGTCCCCCGATCGTGATCCTCACCTCCAACCGCACCCGCGACGTGCACGACGCCTTGAAGCGTCGCTGTCTCTACCACTGGGTGGAGCACCCGTCCTTCGAACGTGAAGTGGCCATCGTGCGCTTGCGCGTCCCCCAAGTGTCCGACACCTTGGCCCGTCAGGTGGCTGCCGCCACCGAAGCCATGCGCGGCATGAATCTCTACAAACCACCCGGCGTGGCCGAGACCATCGACTGGGCGTCGGCGCTCGGCAGCCTCGGGGTCAGCGCTCTCGACGAGGAGAGCGTGCGGTCCACGCTCGGGGCGGTCCTCAAGTACCGCGAGGATCAAGAGAGCGTGGAGCGCAACGGCATGGCCGATCTGATCCACCAGGCTCTCACTCGCAGCCTGCTGGCCTGATGCCATGACCGCAGCGGTCACCTCTCCGGCCGAAACCATGGCGGTGGCCTTCACCCGCATCCTGCGCGGCGCCGGTGTGCGCACTCCCATCGGCAACGTGCTGACCTTCGTCGAAGCCCTCGACAAGGTCGGGATCGACGATCGCGACAACGTCTACTGGGCCGGACGGGCCGCGCTTCTCCGCCGACCCGAGGACATCCCGCTCTACGACAAGGCTTTCAAGGTGTTCTGGGAACGGCGCACCTCGCCGCACGTGCTGGAGATCGACGAGACCATGCGGATCACCGTGCTTCTCGACGACGAGGACGAGGACCGATCCAGCGACGAAGGCGATGAGCAGAACGATTCCGATGAGACCATCACCGTGCGCTTCTCGGCCGTCGAGACCCTGCGTCAGAAGGATTTCGCCGAGTACTCCCCCGAAGAACTGCAACTCGCCCAGGACCTGATGAGCAAGTTGCGGCTCGCCGGACCGCCCCGGCAGTCGTTCCGACAACGACCCCGACGGCGAGGTTCGCGTCCCGATCTGCGTCGCACGGTGCGCGCCAGTCTGCGGTCCGGCGGTGAGCCGGTGCGTCGACAGTGGCAGGACAACGATGAACGACTCCGACGTTTGGTCCTGCTGCTCGACATCAGCGGTTCGATGGAGCCCTACGCCCGGGCCCTCCTGCGCTTCGTGCAGGCTGCGGTCGCCGGCCGTCAGAAGGTGGAAGCCTTCGCCATCGGCACCCGTCTCACTCGTCTCACCCGGGAATTGAATTCCCGCGATCCGGATCGGGCGCTGACGCAGGCCTCGTTGCGGGTGCAGGACTGGAGTGGCGGTACCCGTCTCGGTGAATGCCTGCGGACGTTCAACGATGCCTGGGGTGTGCGCGGCATGGCCCGAGGGGCCATCGTGGTCGTGTTGAGCGACGGCTGGGACCGCGGTGATCCGGTCATGTTGGCCGATCAGATGGAACGTCTGCATCGCGTCAGCCACCGGCTCATCTGGGTGAACCCGTTGAAGGTGTCACCGGGCTACGCACCGCTCGCCCGCGGCATGGCCGCGGCCTTGCCCCATGTGGACCATTTCGTCGAAGGTCACTCGGTGGCCGCCCTCGACGAGTTGGCCCGGGTCATCGGCTCCT
The DNA here is from genome assembly GCA_046082625.1 of Actinomycetota bacterium. Taxonomy (GTDB): domain Bacteria; phylum Actinomycetota; class Acidimicrobiia; order Acidimicrobiales; family Ilumatobacteraceae; genus Casp-actino8. The sequence continues at coordinate 1,535 of JBJTYE010000171.1, forward strand.
GATCTGCCCGAACCCCCGTCGGTCCGGGCAGAATGGAACCGTGCGCGAGATACTCGACGACATCGACCGTTGGAGGAACGCCGGCAAACGCGTGGCCGTGGCCCGCGTGGTCAAGATCGACGGTTCCGGTCCCCGTGATCCCGGCGCGGCCATGGCCGTGAACGAGGACGGCGAGGTGGCCGGCAGTGTCAGCGGTGGATGCGTCGAAGGCGCCGTGGTGAGCGAAGCTTTGTCGCTCATGGCCGAGAACTCTGCGGGACGGATGGTCACCTTCGGCTACAGCGACGACGAGGCCTTCGCCGTCGGCCTCACGTGTGGTGGCACCATCCGGCTGTACATCGAGCAACTCGATTGGTGAGTGCGTGATGGCCGGGAACCTGTACGAGCACTTCAGGGCTCTGGTGCGCGCCGAGACCCCGGTGGCTCTGGCCACCGTCATCGAAGGCCCGGGAGTCGGCGCCAAGTTGCTCGTCCATCGCGACGACACCGGTGAACACGTCGAAGGATCCCTCGGACATCCCGAACTCGACCGGGTGGTCACCCGCGACGCCGCCGGCGAATTGGAAGCCGGTCGCACCGGGGTGCGCCACTACGGACCCGAAGGCCAAGCCACTCCCGAAGATCTCATCGACACCCCGACGGTGTCGGTGTTCATCGAGAGTTTCTCGCCCCCGCCGCAGATGTGGATCTTCGGCGCCGTGGACTTCACCGCCGCCCTGGGTCGTGTCGCCAAGGTGCTCGGGTACCGAGTGACGGTGTGCGACGCCCGCGAGATCTTCGCCACCAAGCGGCGGTTTCCCATGGCCGATGAAGTGATGGTCACCTGGCCCGCACCGATGTTCGAGCGACGCGGCCACACCCTCGGGCCACGTGATGCGGTGTGCATCCTCACCCACGATCCGAAATTCGACGTGCCGGCGGTGCAAGGTGCACTCGCCACCCGCGTCGGCTACATCGGGGTCATGGGCAGCCGCAAGACGCACGCCAAACGGCTCGAGCGCCTGGCCGAGGTCGGTGTCACCGACCCGAAGGATCTGGCCCGGCTCATGTCGCCCATCGGACTCGACCTCGG
>JBJTYE010000172.1:0-26741 GCA_046082625.1 Actinomycetota bacterium
ACATCGGGGTCGAGACTAGGGGCCGGGGACCGAGGAGCGTCACGCGCCATGAATCGGTCGCGGATGAATCGACCGTGGATGTCTCGGATCACCGGTGACCTGCCAGACTGGAGAGGTGACCGTGCTCGCCCATTCCTCCGATGCCGCATCGGCCCTCGAGAACCAGTTCGGCCTCGCTGACCGCGTCATCGACCAGTCGGCCCTGGAGCGGAGCGTCCGTCGGTTTCGCGAGCAGGGAATTCGACTTCCGACCTTTGCCGAACTGGCGGATCCCACCCGCATCGACCCGGCCCTCGTCGGAGATGCCGATCCGCAAGGTCCCGATGCTCGCAATCTGTGGCGCGTCCACTGGTACAACGATCTCGCCGGGTCCCGGGTGGCAGTTCCCCAGCACGTGGTCCTTCCATCCTCATTGACCGGAGTTCCCAATCCGATCATCGTGGTGTTCGGGGATCGGTTCCCGATGATCACGGCCCACAAGGTGTTGGCGGCCTATTCATGTCTCGCGCCCCGGGTGGTCACCGGACAGTTCGACCCGACGTATCACCGCGCCATTTGGCCCTCGACGGGTAACTACGCCCGTGGTGGTGTGGCCATCAGTCGCATCATGGGATGCCGCGGCGTGGCCATCCTCCCCGCAGGCATGAGCCAGGAGAGATTCGACTGGCTCGATCGCTGGTGCACGAATCCGGCCGAGGACGTCATTCGCACCGTCGGCACCGAGAGCAACGTCAAGGAGATCTACGACGCCTGCAACGAGTTGGATCGCGACCCGGTGAACTTCATCTTCAACCAGTTCTGCGAATTCTCGAATCATTTGGGTCATTTCGAAGTGACCGGCCGCGCTCTCGGCCACGTCTTCGAGACCGTGCGCGACGACATGAGGAAGAACGGCCGCGACTTGAAGTTGGCGGCCTTCACATCGGCGACGGGTTCGGCAGGAACGATCGCCGCCGGCGACCGGCTGAAGCAGGATTTCGGAGCGCGGATCGTGGCCGTCGAGGCCCTCGAATGCCCGACGATGCTCGAAAACGGTTTCGGAGAGCACAACATCCAAGGAATCGGGGACAAGCACATCCCCTTGATCCACAACGTGATGAACAGCGACGTGATCTGCGGAATCAGCGACCAGGCGACGGATGAACTCGACGTTCTGTTCAACTCACCGGCGGGCAGGGAATTCCTGGTGACGAAGAAGGGCTTGGCGCCGGACCTGGTGGAGGCTCTCGAACATTTCGGGTTCTCCTCGATCTGCAACACGTTGGCGGCCATCAAGACCTCGAAGCTGCTGAACCTCGGACCCGACGATGCGGTGATCACCGTGGCCACCGACGGAGGGGCCTTGTATCCGAGTTCGCGGATCAGGACATTGGCCGAGAGCTTCGGTGGCGAAATGGGAGCCGAGGACGCAGCCGAGGTCTTCGGGCGTCATCTGGGTCACGTGACCACCGAGGACATGATCGACTGCACCGAACGGGACCGGAATCGTATTTTCAACTTGGGCTACTACACCTGGGTCGAGCAACAGGGCACACCTTTCGAACTCTTCGAGGCCCGGCGTCATCAGTCGTTCTGGACCGGGTTGCGTCGGTACCTCCCGATCTGGGACGAGATGATCACGGAGTTCAACCGCCGGGTGTCCGCCGGCTGACGTCGATCGATGGCGGTCATCGGGTACCAGTGCGCGGCCTGCGGGACCGGTCTGCCCATCGCGACCCCTCTGCCATGGCGGTGTCCTCGGGAACAGGGCGATCGTCACCACGTTCTCGAGATCCTGGACGATGGCGGAGCTTTCGTCCGCGAAGTTGGCGAGGACAATCCCTTCATCCGTTACCGCGCCCAGATGGCATGGTGGGCCTTCGGTCGCTCGCACGGCATGGGTGACGATGAACTGGTCGGCCTGGTGGTGGATCTCGACGAGAACGTGGCTTCGGTGGCCGGCGTGGGATTCACCATGACGCCACTGGCCCGAGCCGACGCCTTGAGTGCCGAATTGGATTTCGTCTCCCACGGCGGAATCTGGATCAAAGACGAAACGGGAAACGTGGCGGGCAGCCAGAAGGCCCGTCATCTCCATTCGATCCTCCTTCATCTCCTCGTGGCCGAGGAACTGGGTCTGGTGCCGTGGTCGGAAGAACGTCCGTCATTGGCGATCGCTTCCTGCGGCAACGCGGCCATCGCAGCCGCCACTTTGGCTCGGGCGGTCGAGTGGCCGATCGACGTCTACATCCCTGAATGGGCGGGTGGGGAGGTGGTGGAGACTCTCGACGAACTCGGTGCGCGGGTGACCCGGTGCCGCCGTGGCGACCTTCCGGGAGATCCGACACTTCGCGAGTTCCGTTGCGCGGTTGCCCAGGGTGCGGTTCCGTTCAGCGTGCAAGGTCCGGAGAACACCCTGTGTCTCGACGGCGGCCGCACCATCGGTTGGGAGATGGCGGACCAACTGCGGGCCGTAGGTCTGGAATCACTCGATGCGATGTTCGTTCAGGTGGGTGGTGGAGCCTTCGCGGCATCGGTCTCGCGGGGCTTGGAGGAATCGGCGTTCCCTGCTCCGTTGTACGCAGTGCAGACCGCCGGGTGCGCGCCGTTGGCCCTAGCCTGGGACAGCGCGCGGTCGGACGACCGACCGGCTTCCCATTGGGCGCGACACATGTGGCCGTGGGAGACCGAACCGCATTCCTTGGCCGATGGAATCCTCGACGACGAGACGTACGACTGGGTGGCCGATGTCGAACAACTCCGGCGAACCGGCGGTGGCGTCGTCGTAGCGGATGAGAGAGATGTCGTGGCGGCGGCGGAGATGGGGCCGCGCCTCACAGGTATCGATGCCAGCCCCACCGGAACGGCGGGTCTCGCCGGTCTTCTCAGCCGACGCAGTTCACTCGACGACGGTTCGCGTTCGGCGGTGGTGTTCTCCGGCGTCAGGCGCGGGTGACTTCGCGCAGCAGGCCGTCCTCCACGTCGTAGACGAATCCGCGGATGCGGTCCTTGTGCACGATGAAGGGACTCTGCTCCAAGCGGCGCATGTTCTGGGCCACACTGCGGTAGGGATCGTCGAACGACTCGACGGCCCACCACGGTCTGATTCCGCATTCTTCCTCGATCTCCCGTTTGAACTCGTCCTCGGTCACCCGCTGCAGTCCGCAGTCGGTGTGATGAACGAGAAGGATCTCCCGGGTTTCGAGGCGGCGCTGCGAGATCACCAGGGACCGGATCACGTCGTCGGTGACAACGCCGCCAGCATTGCGGATGATGTGGGCGTCGCCGTGGTCCATGCCGAGAAGTTGGAACATGTCCATGCGACTGTCCATGCAGGCGACCACGGCCAGGTGGCGTCGCGGCACGAGTTGCAGCCCGTGATCGGGAAACGATGCGGCGAAGACTTTGTTGTAGCCGAGGAGTTCATCGGCATTGGGACGGGAATCGGGGTCACGGGCCACGGCGCTCATTCTGCCCGAGTCACGGGTAGTCTCGCCGCATGACCTCGGATCCCCGAACGACTTCCGTCATCAGTCCGTCGGCCCTCGATTCGGCCGACATGGCCGGTCGTGCCGACATCTTCACCCGCCTCCTGAAGAACAGGGTGGTCATGCTGGGAACCGACGTCAACGACGACATCGCCAATCAGATCTGCGCCCAGTTGCTGTACCTCGAAGGCGAGGATCCCGAATCCGACATCTGGCTCTACATCAATTCCCCCGGCGGCTCGGTCACGGCCGGAATGGCCATCTACGACACCATGCAATTCGTGAGCTGCGACGTGGCCACGGTGTGCATGGGCTTGGCGGCGTCGATGGGCCAATTCCTGCTCACGGCCGGGGCGAACGGCAAGCGCTACACCCTTCCCAATGCCCGCATCATGATGCACCAGCCACTGGCCGGACTGCGCGGCCAGGCCACCGACATCTCCATCCAGGTGGAGCAGTTGGCTTACACCAAGCGGCGGATGGCTGAATTGACGGCACATCATTCGGGCCAGACGTTGGAGCGAATTCAGGCCGATGCCGAAAGAGATCGTTGGTTCACGGCCGAACAGGCCAAGGAATACGGTCTCGTCGACAAGGTCATCTTGAAGCGCGGCGAGATCATCTGACGTTCGGTCGATCTCGTTCGGGTGATCACGGAACGTAGGGGCCTTCGAGACCGATGACATCGGGCATCTGGAACCCGCACGTGGCCTCCACCCAGCGTTCGACGTCCCGGGCCGGTCGTTCGGTGGCATAGGCCGCGTCGGCCAGCGACTGACCGCTGGCCGGATCCGATGGATCACTGGCGGCAGCCATTTCCACCAGGTCGGTGAGGGCCTGCCACTCGTCTTCGATGGCGATGGGGGTGATGCCGTTCAGTTGGCGGAAACGTGTGACCAGCCCGTCGACATCGTTCCCATCGACCGGCTCAGCGGTCAAGTCGGGGAGCGAGCGGTTCAGTTCACCGCAGAATCGAGTGGCACTGCGATCGGTGTCGCTACACGACGCGACCATCGTCGTGACGCCGAACACGACTGCCACGGCGGACATCCCGACCGCTGCCACTTTGAACATGACCCCAGTCTCTCAGGTGGGATCGGTGCAGTCGGGTCACCGCATCCACCTTCGGTGGTCCCAACATTGGTGACGTGAGGAATCGGAGGCGACGATGGCGCTTTGTGCGGTAGCGGCGGCCGGATTCTCGGCCGGTGTGGGCTGTTGCGTGACGGTCGAAGTCCACATCGGTCAAGGGTTGCCCACTTTCACCATCCTCGGTCGTCCCGATGACGTGTGTCGCGAGTCGCGAGACCGGATCCGCGCCGCCGTCACGAACAGCGGACTCCACTGGCCGACGCGTCGCATCACCATGAATTTGCTCCCTTCCGAGCAACGCAAGGTCGGCGCGGCACTCGATGTCGCCATGTCCGTCGGGCTCCTGATCGCCGACGAGCAACTCCCGTCCGCCTGCGCCGAGGGCTTGGTATTCGTCGGCGAATTGGCCCTCGACGGTCGTATACGACCTGTGACAGGTGTGGTGGCGATGGTGGAGGCGTGGCGTCGCTCGCGCCTTTCCGATGGAGCGGAGTGTCACGGTGTGGTCGTACCGCGTGACAACGCCGATGAGGCATCGGTCTTCGGCGATGTACGCGTCCTCGTCGTCGACGATCTGAACGGTCTGGTGGAACGACTGCGTCGAGGCAAGCCGTGGTCCGATGCATCCTCCGTAGAGCCGTCGGGGACATCGGCGCCATCGCGGAGCGACATGTCGGGAGACGAGGGGTTGGACCTCGCCGATGTGTCGGGACAGGCCGCCGGACGACTCGGTGTCGAATTGGCTGCCAGCGGTGGACACCATCTCCTCTTGGTCGGACCTCCTGGATCAGGAAAGACGATGCTGGCGCAACGACTCCCGGGGCTGCTCCCGCTCCTCGACGAGCGGACGGCGGTGGAGGCGACGCTGGTGCAGTCGGCCGCCGGGCGGGGCGCTTCGCTGGTTCGAAACCCACCCATGCGGGCACCGCATCACACCGCCAGCACGGTGTCGATCATCGGCGGATCGGCTCTGCGACCCGGAGAGGTCAGCTTGGCGCACGGCGGTGTTCTGTTCCTCGACGAACTCGGAGAGTTCGCTCCCTCGACTCTCGACGGATTGAGGCAGCCGCTCGAATCCGGAGAGGTCCACCTCACCCGCGCCGACTCGCGGGTGGTGCTCCCGGCTCGCTTCATTCTGGTGGGGGCCACCAACCCGTGTCCCTGCGGAAACGGCGCGCCGGGACGTTGTGCCTGCGACGAAACGGCGTTGGCCAAGTACCGGAGACGTTTCAGCGGTCCTCTCTTGGACAGATTCGATCTCCGCGTCCTGGTGACGCGTCCCTCGGTCGAAGAGCTTCTCAGCAACGGACGCGGTGAAGCATCGGCCACCGTCAGGGCCCGAGTGGCCGAGACGCGGCGGGTGGCCATCGCCCGGCAGGGGCGGCTCAATGCCCAAATCTCTGGAGAAGAACTCGAGGAGTATGCGCCGGTCGACGTCGCCGGTCGGGGGCTGCTTCGACGCGAGTTGGAGGGTGGACGGCTGACCGGGCGCGGCTTGCATCGCATCCGACGCGTGGCGCGCACGCTGGCGGATGGTCGGGGCCAGATCGACGCGGTGGAGGAGGTCGACATCGCCACGGCGTTGTCCTTGCGTGCACCGATCGGAGGTCGACATGCCTTTGACGGGTGAGGATCGGAGGTCTGCGATCCGCTTGGCGACTTTGCCGGGAATGACGCCGGGTCGACTGCGTTCGCTCTTACGTTGCGAACGTCCGGCGGCCGTGGAACGACGGATCATCGGCGATCCGGGCTCGATCGAGTCGACGCCGAGGGTGTCGACTCGCAGGCATGTCGATGACTCGTTGTCGAAGATCTGGAGTGCCGAACTCGTGGTAGCCCGCGAGCCGCATGTCGCCGACGACCAGCAGGTGTACTTGCTCGGTGATGCCGACTATCCCTGGCAGTTGGCGCAGGACCCGTCGGCGCCTGCGCTGCTCTTCGCACTCGGTTCGCTCGAATGCTTGTCGGCTCGCCGCGTGGGAATCATCGGCACTCGTCATGCCACCGCCTACGGACGATCGATGGCGCGATCGCTCGGTCGAGCGTTGGCCGATCACGGTGTGGGCATCGTGTCCGGCCTGGCTCGCGGTATCGATGTCAGCGCGCATCGCGGGGCCTTCGACGCGGAGGATCCCGAACGTGGGTCCGCCGTCGCGGTGGTGGCGAGCGGACTCGATGTGGTGTATCCCCCTGAACATCGTGAAATCTGGAATCGCATCGCCGTCGAGGGCGTACTCCTCGGTGAGTCGCCTCCGGGAACGACTCCGTTGCCGTATCGCTTTCCTCTTCGCAATCGGATCATCGCCGCGCTGAGCGAAGTGGTGGTGGTCGTGGAATCGAAGGTCGACGGCGGATCCATGATCACCGTGCGCCATGCCCTCCGGCGGGGGGTGACCGTGATGGCGGTCCCGGGAGCGACGTCCACTCCGGCTTCGGCGGGGACCAATCTCCTTCTGCGTGACGGCGCCTCGATAGTGCTTTCGGCCGACGACGTCCTGTGCGCGCTGGACCTCGACACCCGTCGACGTCATCCTTTCGACGACCTGAGACCGCGGCCCACGGGACACGAGGCGGAGGTGCTGGCTCTCTTCGGGGCAGATCCCCTCACACTCGATGATGTCGTGGCTCTCGACGCGAGGGCGTCGAATCTCGGGGTGGGTCGCGTGGCAATGTCCCTCGGGCGATTGGAGGCTCAAGGTTGGATCGGATGCACGGGTGGATGGTTCGAGCGATTGGGCGATCTTCGGACATGAGCGAGACCACTCGGGCATCGCAGATCGGTACTGTTTCCTCGTGGCCGATGATTCCGAACCCGCGGTGGAGCTTCGCGACTGGTCGGTGGAGACGTGGATCGGAACGCTCAGCGCGTCCTCGGCCCACACGATCACGGCTTATCGACGTGATCTCCTCGATTTCGTGGCATGGTGCGAACGAGGTGGGCTGAATCATCCGCGCACGGTGGACCGTTTGGCTCTGCGTCGCTATCTGGCGTATCTGAACACGCGGCAGTACGCCAAGAGAACCATCGCCCGCAAGGCATCGGCTCTACGCCGCTATTTCGCCTGGGCCAGGAGAACGGGAGTCGTCGAGTCCGATCCGGCTTCGTCGCTGCGGGCTCCGACCGGCGAAGGTCGTCTGCCGCGCGTCCTCGACGGAGCGGAATTGCATGCGATCCTGGAACCAGGTGCCGACACCGAGGACCAGGCAGCGTGGAAGTGCCGTCGCGACGATGCGGTTCTCGAAGTCCTCTACGGCAGCGGTCTGCGCGTCAGTGAACTATGCGCATTGGACCTGGACTCGGTGAATCTGGCCCGTCATGTGGTGACCGTCTGGGGAAAAGGCGGAAAGGAACGCCGAGTTCCGCTGTCGGCTGCCAGCGTCGAGTCACTGACGGATTGGATGGCAATTCGTGGCGAGGTCGAGGGCGACGAGTCCGGCGCGGCGCTGTTCCTCAACGCCCACGGAAGGCGCCTGGGGACGCGCGATGTTCGGCGAATTCTCGACGAGCGAGCGAAGAGTCCGACCCATCCTCACGCCCTCCGCCACACCTACGCGACGCATCTCCTCGACGGAGGTGCCGATCTGCGGTCGGTGCAAGAGCTTCTCGGTCACGCTGACGTCGTCACGACCCAGCGGTACACCCATGTGAGCAAGGAACGGCTCCGGTCGGTGTATTCCATCACTCACCCCCGGGCCTGAACCAGGGGCGACCGCTGCGACCATGACCGTCTGCAGTCCCCGGGTGACCGATAATTGAGCCGTCATGGAGCAGAGTCCCACCCGCCCGCAACCGGCCATCGATCGCGCTTGGTCCCGATGGACCTCCGGCCGCGACGTTGCGGCACGCGAGCAGCTCATCGTTCACTATTCGCCTCTGGTGAAGTTCGTGGCCGGCCGCGTGGCGGCAGGTCTGCCTGCAGGCACCGACACGGGCGAATTGATCGGCACGGGCATCTTCGGATTGATGGATGCAGTGGAGCGTTTCGATCCCTCGCTCGGATTCAAGTTCGAGACCTTTGCCGTTCCGCGCATCAAGGGTGCCATGCTCGACGGACTTCGAGCATTGGACTGGGTGCCGCGATCGGTGCGCTCTCGCTCGCGTCGGATCGAAAGTGCCGTGTCCCGGCTCAGTCACGAACTCAAGCGAAGCCCGACGGATGAGGAGTTGTGCGCTGAGCTCGAGATCGACAACGACGAACTCCAGCGTTGGCTGGGGATGATCGCGGTCGCGAACGTCGGTCCCTTGGATCACGTGGTGGCGGGGCCGAATGAAGGTGAGCCTCGCCAACTGCCTCCCTCGAACGACGATGGTCCTGATGCCGTGGTGGAGGACCGGGAACTGCGCCACGTGATGCGCCAGGAGATCAGGAATCTCCCCGAGCGGGAGCGGACGGTCGTGGCGTTGTACTACGACGAGGGAATGACCCTGGCCGAAATCGGCTCGGTCCTCGGCGTCACCGAGAGTCGCGTGTCGCAGATCCACTCCAAGGCCATCATCTTGCTGCGCTCGCAGATGGCGGCAGCCGGCATCTGAAGCGGCCGGTTCGCGGCTCGCCGGTCCCACCTTCGGGTGATGGTCCGGCGCGGAATCGGCTCGTTGGTCGCGGTGCTCGTGCTCGCTGTCGTCCCGACTGCCGCGGGGTCGGTGTCGGCGAGTGGAACCTGCCTGTCGCCTCCGGTGACCGGACCGGTCGTGGCGCGATTCGTGTCGTCGGCCTGCCCGTATTGCGCCGGACGGAGGACTCTCGATTTCGACGCCGCGCTCGGGGACTCCGTGCATTCGCCGATCACCGGTCGGGTGCATTTCGCCGGTCGTGTGGTCGGGACGGGCTTCGTCACCGTGGCCACCTCCAGGTACCTGGTCACGGTAGGTGGTCTGGTTCCGGTCACGGGCCTCGGCTCGTCGGTGGAACGGGGTCAGCTCCTCGGCCGCGCCTCCGGCACGGTGCGGATGAGTCTGCGCCGGCTCGACGTGGCCGGACGGAGGTCCTATCTCGACCCGGAACCCTTCCTGGTCCGTTGGCGGGTTCCGGCCCGTCTGCTGCCCCTCGTCGGGAATCGGGTTCGAACCGCCCGGGCGGTGCTCGGTTGTCGAACCCTGATCAGCGGTGCCTCCGAGCTCCGCCCCCGCTAGCCTTGCCCAGGCCCTTCGGGGAGCGACCATCCGGTCGACTTCGACGTCGGGTCCAGATCCAGCGCTCTTCCCGACCTGCGGTCGTGGCCGAAGGCCACGCGTGGAACGGCGCCCGCAACCGCAGACAGAGAGGACACCGCCATGGCCATCGTCACCATGCGTCAATTGTTGGAAGCTCGGGTCCACTTCGGACACCAGACCCGTCGTTGGAATCCCAAGATGCGGAGATTCATCTTCGGAGAGCGCAACGACATATACATCATCGACCTCCAGCAGACTCTGGAGCGCATCGAGACCGCCTATGCCTTCGTGCGCGACTTGGTCGCCAACGGCGGCACCATTCTCTTCATCGGCACCAAGCAGCAGGCTCAGGATCCGATCGCTGGTTTCGCCGACAAGTGCGGAATGCCCTACATCAACGAACGCTGGTTGGGTGGAATGCTGACCAACTTCGAAACCATCCACAAGCGAGTGCAGAAGATGCTTGAGTTGGAGCAGATGCAACGCACGGGCGAGTTCGATCTCATGCCCAAGAAGGAAGCGCTTCTCAAGTCGCGCGAGCTCGCCAAGTTGCAGAAGAACCTGAGCGGAATCAGGTCCATGACCAAGCGGCCCGATGCCGTGTTCGTGATCGACACCAAGAAAGAGCACATCGGCGTGACCGAGGCCAACAAGTTGAGGATCCCAGTCGTGGCCATCGTCGACACCAATGTCGACCCCGATCTCATCGACTATCCGATTCCAGGCAACGACGATGCCATTCGCGCCAACGAATTGATGTCCAAAGTCATCGCCGAGGCCGTGACCGAGGGTCGCTTCATCGCGTCCAAGCGCAGTCCGGGACTCGTGGCTCCCGAGCGCAGCGAGGCGGAGAAGGCCGAGTTCGCCGCCAGCCAGGCCACGGCCCGTACTCAGGCCGCCGCGGCCCAAGCCGAGCGCGAAGCTCGAGTGGCAGCGGCCAAGGCCGAGTCGGCATCGGCGCCGGCCGCCGACGAAGCAGCGGAGGGCTGATCGATGTCGTTCACGGCCAAAGACGTGCAAGCACTCCGGCAGTCATCCGGCGCCGGGATGATGGATTGCAAGAAGGCCCTCGAGGCCACGAATGGCGACATGGAAGAAGCCAAGCAATGGTTGAGGGAGAAGGGTCTGGCCGCCTCCGCCAAGCGCGACGACCGGGAGAACACCCAGGGCGTCGTGGCCTTGGTGATCGACGACAACGTCGGGGCGATCGTGAAATTGAAGTGCGAGACCGATTTCGTGGCCGGCAGCGACCAGTTCAAGGGCGAAGCTCAGGCCTTGGCCGAACTGGTGGTTGCCAAGGGCGAAGCGGCGGTGGCGGAGCGTGCCGCCATCCTGGAAGACCTGAAGATCACCCTCAAGGAGAAGATCGAACTCGGTGACGTCGTTCGCATCGAAGCCGCGACGGGCAACATCATCGACAGTTACCAGCACATCCAGGGAGGGCGCGGCGTCAATGCCGTGCTGGTCGAGATGGCGGGAGGCACCACCGATCTCGCCCACGACATCGCCGTGCACGTGGCCTTCGCGCGACCGAAGTATCTGTCGCGCCAGGAAGTTCCGGCTGAGGTGATCGACAAGGAGCGCTCCACCCTGGAGGCCATCAGCCGCAACGAAGGCAAGCCGGAGGCCTCGCTTCCCAAGATCGTCGAAGGACGATTGAACGGATTCTTCAAGGATGTCTGCCTGCTCGAGCAGCCATACGCCAAGGACGACAAACAGTCCGTCACCCAGATCATCGGGAAAGCGTCCATCATCCGCTTCGCCCAGGTGGAGATCGGCTGATCGCCATGGCCGGATCTGACGTCGACTTCGTCCGTCAGCCCGACCGCCCCCAGTGGAAGCGGGTCATTCTCAAGCTCTCCGGTGAGGCGCTCGCTGAGCCGACGGGTTTCGGTCTGGACACCAACGTGCTGCGGCAGGTGGCGCTCGAGATCAAGGATGTCCGCGACCATTTGCACGTCGATGTGGCCGTCGTCGTGGGAGGCGGAAACTTCTGGCGAGGTCTCAAGGGAGCCGGTCAGGGGATGGATCAGGCCCAGGCCGACTTCATGGGCATGATCGCCACCGTGATGAATGGATTGGCATTGCAGGACGCGTTGGAACGCGTCGGCCAGCACAGTCGTGTGATGACGGCTGTGGAAATGCCCAAAGTCGCCGAGCCCTACATCCGACGTCGCGCCGAACGACACATGGAGAAGGGCCGCGTGGTGATCTTCGCCGGAGGTACCGGCAACCCGTTCTTCACCACCGACACTGCAGCCACTCTACGCGCCGCGGAGATCGACGCTCAGGCGATTCTGAAGGGCACCCACTCCGGAATCGACGGCGTGTACACGGCCGATCCCAAACTCGATCAGTCGGCGGTTCGTTACGACCGGGTGTCCCACAAGGAGGTCATCGAGAAGGAACTGCGGGTCATGGACGCAACTGCCATCGCCTTCTGTCTGGACAATCGGATCCCCATCGTGGTCTTCGACGTGAGCACGCCGGGGAACATCCGGTCCGTTCTGGAGGGCCGACCCGTCGGTACGCTGGTCGGGTGATCGACGACGTTCTCCTCGAGGCCATGGACAAGATGGACCGGGCCGTCGAGCACGCCCAGAGCCAGTTCGCCACCGTGCGTACCGGTCGGGCCACTCCTGCTCTGGTGGAGAAGTTGCTCGTCAGTTATTACGGAGCCGACGTCCCTCTCCAGCAGCTGGCCGGCTTCCAAGTCCCCGAAGCCCGAACTTTGGTCATCAAGCCCCACGATCGCGGGGCCATCGCATCGATCGAGAAAGCCATCCGCGACAGTGATCTGGGGATGTCTCCGAACAGCGACGGTGTGGTCATTCGGTTGAATTTCCCGATGTTGACCGAGGAACGCCGTCGTGACTATGTGAAACTGGTCAAGAACATGGCTGAGGAGAGCAGAGTCGCAGTGCGCAATGTCAGACGGGACTCCCGGAAACAACTCGAATCTGCGGAGAAGGCCGGCGACATCTCCGCTGACGAACTCGAGCGAGCAGAGAAGGAATTGGACAAGATCACGCACGATCATGTCGACAGCATCGACAAGGCCGTGCAGAAGAAAGAGCACGAGCTCCTGGAAGTCTGACGGACGGCATCATGAGTGACGACATGTGGCGACGAGCCGACGAGGACGACGAGTCCGACGACTTCGGCGAACTGCGGTTCGCCGACGACGATGTCAGCGCCGAGCAGTCGGAGTCCGACGTCGACGTGTGGGCTTCCTATTCGGGAACGGCCCCGCGGCCGATTCCCGATCGCCCGGCCGCTGAACCGAGTGGTCGAGGACTTTTCGAAGGTGAGACCTGGCGTGACAAGGGCCGACCCATCGATCTGACACCGGTGAGCGAGTCGGGTCGGCTCGGACGGGTGGAGCCTCCGGTGCGTCCGGATGCCTCGTTCTCCGACGACGAGGAATTCGGGGAAATCCGATTCGCCGATGCTCACGAAGAATCCGCTGTTGATTTCGGTTTCGAGGACGAGCCGGTTGCGCCACGGATCGAGCCGGGTCACGACACCAGTGGAAGCAGGCCACGCATCAAACTCGGCGAGCCGACCACGCCTGGTCGTCGTGAGCGCGGGTCGGGGGCCTTGCGACGTCCACCCGACGCGCCGACGTCGGTGCCGTCGAGGTCGATGTTCGATGATCCGCAATCGGAGCCGATCGACTTCGGCTCCGAGTCGACGTGGGATCTGTCGCGTGGCACAGGTCGCGACCCGTCACGCAGTCCGTCCCGCGAAACTGCCCGCGACCTACCGCGCGACCCCAGTGGTCCCCTCGAGTCCCGTCGTGGGCCCGATCAGCGCCGCGGGCCACGGCCACCGGATGAAGCGTCGGGCCTGTCGGGTCCCGTCGGCCGTCCGAGTTCCGGTGGCCGTCCCCGCCCATCGACGGGCCGCAGCGGCCCGCCTCGACCGGCGCGCGTGGCGCGGCCGCAACAGCCGGTGAGCGGCGCTGCCGGACGCGACATGCCCACTGCCATCGCCGTCGGCTTGCTGATTGCTGCGGCTTTCATCGGTGCCCTGATGTGGCGTCCGGTGGCGGTACTGGCCCTGGTGGTGCTCATCTGCGGTCTGGCGGCCATCGAGTTCTTCGAGAAGGTGACCGAGAAGGGATATCGCCCGGCGACGGTCATCGGCATCCTGACCGCGGTCGTGGCGCCTCTGGCCGGATACTGGGTCGGTGAGACGGCCCTGCCGTTGGTGATGGTCTTCGGGTTCGTCGCCACAGGAGCAACCTTTGTCGGCGCCACCGGCCTCCATTCCAGTCCCATCCCCAACATGTCCGTCACGTCACTCGGCATGATGTGGATCGGATTGATGGGGGCCTATGCCGCGATGTTGGCCGGCGTCTCCAATGTTCCTGGACTCGGCACGGCCGGTACCGACACCCTCTTCATCGTGGCTGTGGGTGTGGTGGCCAACGATGTCGGCGCGTTGTTCGTGGGTTCGGCGGCGGGGAGCACGCCACTGCGTCAGTGGATCAGTCCGAACAAGACCGTCGAAGGTCTGATGGGCGGAACCGTGGCCACTCTTTTCGCCATGTGGGTGGTGGGACTCCAGAGCGACACGTGGAACGACATCGGTGAGATCGTGACTCTGGCGATCGCCGTTGCGGTGCTGGCCCCTCTCGGCGATCTGGTCGAGAGCATGTTCAAGCGCAATTTGGAGATCAAGGACTTCGGGACTCTGGTCAAGGGGCACGGGGGCGTGCTCGATCGGTTCGATGGATTCCTCTTCGTCCTACCGGCGGCGTACTACTTGCTGCAGGTGTTCGAACCCTACGCATCGTGATGTGAGCGTTGGCCACCGTCCGCCTGGCGATCGCCGGGTCCTCAGGATCGATCGGGACCCAGACTCTCGACGTCGTCCGCGCCGAGTACGGCGGTGAGACCGAATACCGGGTCGTCGGTCTCGGCGTCGGTTCGTCCATCGACACCCTCATCGGCCAGGCTCGCGAGTTTCGCCCTGACGTCGTGGCCGTTGGCGATCGCTCGTTGCACGCTCAGGTCCGCGAGGCGCTTCCCGGGGTGGAGATCGTGGACGACATGGCCGCACTGGTGGGCGAGGCCGACGTCGTGGTCAACGCCGTGGTCGGTTTCGCAGGCCTCGACGTCACCCTCGAGACCCTGAGCCGCGGCAAACGGCTGGCTCTGGCCAACAAGGAATCCTTGATCGCCGCCGGACCGGTGGTGCAGCCACTGCGCGCGATCCCCGGAGCCGAGATCGTTCCCGTCGACAGCGAGCATTGTGCGATTCATCAGTGCCTGCGGTCGACGGCGCGCCTCGACGTCGAGGTGCGGCGGCTGGTGCTGACGGCCAGCGGAGGACCGTTCCGCGGAAGGACACACGACGATCTGTCCACGGTCACCGTGGACCAAGCACTGGCGCATCCGACTTGGACCATGGGTCCCAAGATCACCGTCGATTCCTCGACTTTGATGAACAAGGGACTCGAAGTCATCGAAGCCCACGAGTTGTTCGGCGTGGCCTACGACTGCATCGACGTCGTGGTCCATCCGCAGTCGGTGGTGCATTCGATGGTCGAGTTCATCGACGGCAGCACCATCGCGCAATTGAGTCTGCCGGACATGCGACTTCCCATCGGCTACGCCTTGGCCTATCCCCGACGCATCGGTACTCCGTTCGGGGGGATCGACTGGTCGCACCTGTCGCGTCTCGACTTCGAGATTCCCGATCGCCGAACCTTCCGGTGCCTCGACCTCGCCTATCGGGCGGGTCGGGCCGGAGGGACTGCCCCTGCCTTCCTCTCGGCGGCCAACGAAGTGGCGGTCGAGGCCTTCCTCGCCGGTCGCTTGACGTGGATCGACATCGCCGCGGTCATCGAAGCCGCCCTCGACCGGCACCAGGAATTCCCCGAACTGTTGACTTCTTCACACATCATCGAAGCCGACCGCCAAGGCCGCGAAGCTGCCAATAGTGTGCTGGGATCATGACTCTGTACCGGTCCCTCCGAGCGGAAATGATGGCGGGCGGGGCGGTGGACGATGACCACCCGACGCCGCGAGAGGAGAGTCGTCGACGTCGGTCGGTCGTGGCCGCTCTCGTCATTCTCGGATTGCTGGTCTGGCTCGGCATCTCGAACATCTGGAGTCTGATCCTGGTGATCGGGCTGCTCGTGTCGGTGTTCTTGCACGAAATCGGCCATTTCGTCACCGCCGGATGGGCCGGGATGAAGAGGACCCAGTTCTTCATGGGCTTCGGTCCGAAACTCTGGAGCACCCATCGCAACGGGGTGGAGTATGGGGTGCGCGCCCTCCCACTCGGGGCCTTCGTGCGCATCGTCGGGATGAACAATCTCGATCCGGTGGACGAGGCCGATCGCGATGTCGCCTACTCGGCCAAGCCCTACCGATGGAGACTCCTGGTCATCACTGCCGGCTCGATCATGCACGCCATCATCGCCGTGGTCATCCTGGTGTTCGTCTACACCGTCGGCGGGCGGGTCCAGGAAACAGGTCGCACCGAGATCTTCGCCGTCTCCGAGGGATCGGCTGCCGAAGCGGCCGGACTGCGGAGCGGCGATGTGGTCGTCTCGGTCGGCGACGAGCGCATCGACTCGTCCGACGAGTTGCGGACAGTCGTCGCGTCCTTCGCTCCCGGAACGACGGTGGTCATCGATTTCGAACGAGACGGACGAATCTCGACAACGGAGGCCACCTTGCAGTCCCGTCCTTCCGCGGACGAGACGAGCCAGGGTTTTCTCGGGGTCGGAACCGACAGTTACGGCCGCGACCGACTGGGAGTTCTGGAGGCGGCGTCGCATGTCGCCGGTGATCTGTGGGAGGGGATGGGGAACACCCTCGAAGGAATCGTCACCGTCGTGAATCCGGTCAATCAGTGGGAACAAGTGACCAACGAGGATGCCGATCCCGGCAAGAGGCCGACCACGGTGGTCGGGATCACTCAAGTGGCCGGCGATATCGGTGAGCGGAACGGCGTCTTCGCGGTTCTCGAAGTCCTGGCCTCGGTCAACATCTTCATCGGAATCTTCAATCTGCTGCCGTTGCTGCCCTTCAACGGCGGCCACGCCGTGATCGCCACCTACGAGAGACTCCGCAGCCGGCCGGGTCGGCGGTACCAGGCCGACGTCGAAAAGATGTGGCCGGTCACGGTGGCGGTCCTGACCATGTTGCTGTTCCTCACCATGACCGGTCTCTACCTGGACATCACGCGTCCGTTCTGAGGACCGACCATGATCACCACCTCGCTCGACAATCGACGACCCACACGTCGGATCCAGGTGGGCAAGGTGGCTGTCGGCGGAGACGCCCCGATCAGCGTGCAGTCGATGACCATCACCAAGACCGCCGACGTGGAAGGGACTCTGCAGCAGATCTACGCCCTGGCCGCAGCCGGATGCGACATCGTGCGGTGCACCTGCAACGAGATCGAGGCCGCCGAAGGACTGGCCCAGATCGTCCCGCGCTCTCCCGTGCCGATCGTGGCCGATATCCACCATCAGTACAAGATGGCCCTGGCGGCCATGGAGGCCGGCGTCCACGGACTACGCCTCAATCCGGGGAACATTCGCCGTCCCGAGCACATCAAGGCAGTGGCCTCCGAGGCCCGGGATCGCGGAATCCCGATCCGGATCGGTGTGAACGGCGGGTCGCTCGATCCGGAGCTCTATGCCAAGTACGGAGGCAAGGTGACACCCGAAGCCATGGTGGAATCGGCTCTGCACGAAGTGGCCCTGTTCCAGGAAGTGGACTTCGACCAGATCAAGATCAGCGTGAAGGCCTCCAGTGTTCCTCTCATGGTCGAGGCGTATCGACAGATGAGCGAAGCCACCGATCACCCGCTGCATCTCGGAGTGACCGAGGCGGGTCCCCTCCCAGCCGGACTGCTCAAGGCCACTGCGGGTATCGCCACCTTGCTCATGGAAGGGATCGGGGACACCATCCGCTACAGCCTCACCGCTGATCCGGTGGAAGAAGCCCGGGCGGGACGTCTTCTCCTCGAGTCCCTGGGATTGCGCGAGCGCAAGAACGTGGATCTCATCGCCTGTCCCAGTTGCGGTCGAGCCGAGATCGACGTCATCGACGTGGCCCAACGGGCCATGCAGGCCTTCGGCGAAAAAGAGCTGCCGCTGCAAGTGGCCGTGATGGGGTGTGTGGTGAACGGTCCCGGCGAAGCCCGGGAGGCCGACCTCGGCATCGCCGCTGGAAACAAGCGCGGCCACATGTTCGTGAAGGGTCGCAATGTGGCGGTGGTACCCGAGAGCGAGATGGTCGAGGCGCTGGTGGAGTGGGCCGAGTTCATCCACGAACACGGCACCGAGGCGGCTATCGCTCGGGCCGATACCGCCAAGGCCGAGCGCGAGGCTGCCAAGGATCGTTCCCAATTGCTCGAAACCAAGGGAGACGACGCCAATCAGTCGTTGGAGCGGATCATCGAAATCCGCAAGAAGTCTTGATCAGACCGAACTTTCGGTGACTCTGAAGAGGGTCGCCTTGCCCCGCAGCGTGATGCCGTCGCCCGGCGCGAGAAAGCACACCTCGCCGCGGTGCAGACGGTCCGTGGATCCCACCCCGCACAACACCAACTCCCGGGTTCGAGCCTGCAACGTCTCGGCTCCGTCGATCTGGTGGAGCCACAAGGTGAACGGAGCGCCCGGCGTGTCGTACATCCACAGCCGTCCGACGGAGGTCATCGCCTTGTGCACCGGTTTGCGGATCGGAGTGTCGAGAGGACGTACGACCACGGTGCGCAACAACTCCTCGACGTCGACGTGCTTGTTGGTCAGACCGCACCGAACCACGTTGTCGCTCGATCCCATGACTTCCACACCCACGCCTCGCAGATAGGCGTGCATGTTGCCCGGGTCCAGGTACAGGGCTTCCCCGGGCTGGAGCACGACATGATTCAAGAGCAGGGTGACGACGACGGCGGGATCGTCGGGATACGCACCGGCCAGACGAGTCACCCACCGGGCGCTCGGGGACGAGTGATCGGCGCAGGCCGCGATGACGTCGTTCCTGACGCGTCGCGATTCCTCGGAGCCGTCGAACATGAATCGCACGACGTGTTCGAGATCGTAATCGGCCACCAGGCGCGCCAGTGTCGAGGCGGCACCGCCGATGTCGTTCAGCAATTCGACTGTCGGTGCTTCGTGTCGGAATCCACAGAAGGCTTCGAAGGGTTCGAGGGCGCACAGCAATTCGGGTTTGGCGAACGGGTCGCGATAGATGCGTCGTGAGTTGCTGACGGGTATCCCCACCTGGTTCTCGCGGGCGAAGCCGATTCGGGCTTGCAGATCCGACGGATGGGTCTGCAACGACAGGGGTTCGGCCGCCGCCAGGATCTTGAGAAGGAAGGGCAATTCGCCGGCCACGGAGACCAGCGGACGAGAGAGGCCCCCGGTGTCGTCGTTCGAGGTGCGATCGATGTCCCCTTCGTCCACGTCGAGTAGTCGCGACGGTCCGCCCAGATGGGTGCCGAACCACACTTCGGCCCAAGGTCGGCCGTCGGGTTCGATGCCCAGGAGATCGGGAATGGCCGAGGGGTGGCCCCAGGCGTAGTGCTGGACCACTCCCCGAACCAGACGCATGTCAGGCTCCGTGCCACCCAGCCGACGAGATGCGTTCGATCACGTCCCGAGCCTCTGCGGCGGCGACGTGTCGCACCTCGCCCGAGCGTCGATCGCGGACTTCTATCTCTCCGGACGCAAGACCCTTGCCCACCACGGCGATCGTCGGGACGCCGAGGAGTTCGGCATCCTTGAACTTCACTCCCGGCGAGGCTGCGGTGCGGTCGTCGAGGAGTACTCGCAGTCCGCCGTCCTCGAGTCGACGTGCCAGGGTCTCGCCGAATTCGGTGATCTCGTCGCCGCCCTTGCTGGCCAGAACGATGTGCACATCGGCCGGCGCCACCTCGCGGGGCCAGCACAATCCGATCTCGTCGAGTGTGGCCTCGGCGATCGCCGCCACCGCTCGGGACACACCGATGCCGTAGCTGCCCATGGTCACCACCACGCTGCGTCCGTGGTGGTCGAGCACAGTCAGCTGCAGTGCCTCGGCATACTTCCGTCCGAGTTGGAAGATGTGGCCGATCTCGATACCTCGTTCCATGTCGAGGGTCCCGGTTCGGTCGCCGCACTCCGGACAGGAGTCCCCGGCCCGGACCTCGGCTGCTTCGATCGTCCCGTCGGCCGCGAAGTCCCGACCGCAGGTGAGGTTGGCCACGTGTCGCCCGGTGACGTCGGCACCGGTCACCCAAGTCGTCCCGGGAACCACGCGTGGATCGAGCAGATAGCGGATGCCACTCCGACTCGACGAGCCGAGGACCCGCGGTCCGATGTAGCCCTTGACCAGGATCGGATGGGCGGCGAAGTCCTCCTCGGTGAAGGTGTCGGGTTCGGACGGACCGACCTGGGATTCGAGCCGCTTCATGTCGACCTCGCGGTCGCCGGGAAGTCCGATGGCCAGGGGCTCGCGACGTCCATCGGGATGGCGGAGCACGACGAGGACGTTCTTCAACGTGTCGCCGGCGGTCCAGGGCCGACCGTCGTGGCGGGGGATCCCCGACGCGGAATTCAGGAACTCCACCAGGGAGGCGATGGTGGGTGTGCCCGGAGTGTCGAGATCGGTGGCTGCCGGAATGCCCGATTGGTCGATCGTCGGTGGAGCCGGAACGCGGACCGCTTCGGTATTGGCGGCGTAGCCGCATGTCGAGCAACGCACGAAGGTGTCCTCGCCGACGGCCAGCGGGGCCAGGAACTCCTCGCTCTTCGAGCCTCCCATGGCTCCGGACATGGCCGACACGATGACGAAGGGGAGGCCAAGCCGCTCGAAGGTGCGGATGTAGGCGGCGCGGTGGGCCTCGTAACTCGCAGCCAGGCCCTCGTCGTCGAGGTCGAAACTGTAGGAGTCCTTCATCACGAACTCGCGCCCTCGCAGGAGACCGGCGCGAGGTCGGGCTTCGTCCCGGTACTTCGTCTGGATCTGGTAAATGCGGAGAGGAAGATCCTTGTAGCTGCTGTAGAGATCCTTCACCAGCAGGGTGAACATCTCTTCGTGCGTCGGTCCGAGGAGGAAGTCGGCACCACGGCGATCCTTCAGGCGGAACAGGTTGGGTCCGTACTCCGACCAACGGTTGGTAGCCTCGTAGGGCTCCCGGGGCAAGAGGGCCGGGAAATGGACCTCCTGGAATCCGGCGGCGTCCATTTCTTCTCGAACGATTCGTTCGACGTTGCGATAGACCATCCACCCGAGCGGCAGCCAGGTGAAACCACCCGGCGCGGCCCGGCGGATGTAGCCGGCGCGAAGCAGCAGCTGGTGGCTCGGCACTTCGGCGTCGGCAGGGTTGTCTCGCAGGGTCCGCACGAACAGGCTGGACATACGCAACATCTGCGTCAGGCTACTGGCCTGGGTCGACGCGCCAGGTGTGAGTTGTCGACCCCTCTGGGACCGGCCATGTTTCCCGGTATGCTTCGAGGGTCCTGAACAAGTGTTCACCTCGGTGAAGCTGAAAGGCGTGGGTCTGACCCACGCCTTTTTCCTTCATCGGCCGGTGGACGGAACATCCGAGGAGGTGCCACGATGACCATGACCGGCGACAGTCCGCTGGTGTCCCGTCTCACCGACGTGGTGCTGCCCATCGTGAGCGACCTCGGTTTGGACCTGTACGACCTGGAGTTCAGCGGCGGCCTTCTACGGATCACCGTCGACACGCCGCCCGGTTCCCCGGGTGGTGTCGACGTGGACCAGTTGTCCCGTGTGACGCGTTTGGTGTCGCGTGAACTCGATCATCTGGACCCGATCCCGGGCCACTACACCCTGGAGGTCTCCAGTCCGGGGTTGGAGCGGAACCTGCGTCTGCCCCGCCATTTCGCCCGCGAGGTCGGCAAGACGGTGGCGGTGCGACTGCGCAACGTGGTCCAGGGAGAACGGCGGGTGACGGGAATCCTGGTGGAGGCCGGATCCGAGGAATTCACGGTTCGCGACGAGTCCGGCACCGAACGGGTCGTTCCCTACATCGACGTCGACCGGGCACGGACGGTTTTCGTCTGGGAGGCCCGACCCAAACCTGGTCAGGCGAAATCGGGCCGGCGGAGCCGAGGAGCCTCGGACGCGATCGCTCCCGATGGCCCACCCGGGGGGACGAGTGGATCGTCCCGGACCCCGGCAGACTTTCGGGTCCGAGATGACGACGAGTTTCTGGATGACGAGATGCACCTAGACGATCAGGAGAACGCCGAATCATGAGCAACATGGATATGAAAGAAGCGATCCGCCTGCTGGCAGGCGAGAAGAACATCTCGGAGGAGACCTTGTTGCAGGTGCTGGTGGATGCTCTGGCGACCGCCTACAAGCGCCGTCCCGGTGCCGCCGAGGAAGTGGAAGTGGGGCTGAATCCGGACACCCTGGAGATCACCTTCACCGCCTACGACATCGACGAAGACGGGAACTGGGTCAATCCCCGCGACGACACCCCCGAGAAGAACGAGTTGGGCCGTATCGCCGCTCAGACCTTCCGTCAGGTGATGGGTCAGCGCATCCGCGAAGCCGAACGGGATCGCAAGTTCGAGGAATACGCCAACCGCGAAGGCGACATCGTGACCGGCATCGTGCAGCAGAACGACAACCGCTACGCGTTGCTCGATCTGGGCAAGGTCGAGGCTCTGATGCCGCAGAGCGAACAGGTGCCTTTCGAGCGGGCCACGCCCGGAACGCGTCTCAAGGCCTACATCGTCGAGGTCCGTCGCAGCGACAAGGGCCCACAGATCGTCGTCAGTCGGACTCATCCGGGTCTGGTCAAGCGACTCTTCGAGCTCGAAGTCCCCGAGATCGCCGACGGCGTGGTCGAGATCAAGGCCTGTGCCCGTGAACCAGGGCACCGCACCAAGATCGCCGTGTATTCGAACGACAACAACGTGGATCCCGTCGGAGCTTGCGTCGGTGCCCGCGGTGGACGAGTGCGCATGGTGGTGAACGAGCTCAATCAGGAGAAGATCGACATCATTCCCTTCAGCGACGATCTGGCGGACTTCATCGCCAAGGCGCTGTCCCCGGCCAAGGTCACCGAAGTCCGTCTCAGTGACGACCAGACCCAGGCCGATGTGATCGTTCCGGACTTCCAGTTGAGCCTGGCCATCGGCAAGGAAGGTCAGAACGCCCGCTTGGCGGCTCGTTTGGCCGGGGTGCGCATCGACATCAAGAGTGAGACGCAGTACCAGAATGAACTGAACGGGATCTTCCCGGAGGAAACCGAGTACGCGGCCGGAGAGTGGATCCTCAATTCCGAGACCGGAGCCCAGGAGTTCCACGCCGCCGACGGTTCGATCATGAGCGTGGCGGAATGGGAGCGGGCCACCGGTGTCTCGGCGAGCGAAGGTGGCGATGACGCCTGATCCAGGCCGCTCTCCGGTTCGCACGTGTGTCGGCTGTCGTCGGCGACGTCCGCAATCCGAGTTGAGGCGGTACGTGGCGGACTCCGCGGGGAACCCCCATGAGTCGCGGACGGCTGCCGGTCGCGGCGCTTGGTTGTGCGCCGATCATGAGTGTCTGGGCTTGGCCCAGAGGAACAGGGCATTCGAGCGGGCGTGGAAGGTCCGCCTCACGAGGCAGAGTCGCAGAACAATGGCAAACTGAAGGGTCGCCGGATCTTCCGGCGGAAACGAATCGAAGGAATAGCGCCGCGTGGCAACAGCAAAGATCAAAGTCAGTGAACTAGCCAAGAAGCTCGGCATGACCAATGCCGAGATGTTGGACCTTTGCCGAGCCAACAACGTGGCCGCCAAGACTCCCCAGTCGACCTTGGTTGAGGCCTTCGTCCCCATGCTGGAGCGCAAAGCTCGGGCCCAAGGCCTGGTCCGCGACGTGCAACCCGAAGAGGACAAGCCGGTCAAGAAGGCGGCCGCGCCGAAGAAGGCCGCCGCCAAGAGCGGTGACGCCGAGGACGCGGCTCCCAAGAAGGCACCGGCGAAGAAGGCCGCCGCTCCGGCCAAAGCTCCTGCCAAGGCCGCGGCACCCAAGAAGGCCGTCGCTCCCGAGACGACGGTGGAAGATTCCCCGTCCGCCCCGGTCGATGTACACGAACCGACCGCCCCGGCGGCACCGCCAGCGGATACCCAGGAGAGTCCGACACCTCGGCCGAGCGGGCCATCGGTGGTGTCCAGCCGGACCGCTCCGCCACGCGACGAGATCCGACCCGACGTCGGGCGTCCCGAGCCGTCCCGGCAGGAGCCTCCCCGACCGGCGGCGCGGGGCGATGTCCCGCCCCGACCTCGGCCGGTACCGCCTCCGCCGGGTCGTCCGATGAGTTCGACCGGTCGTCCCGTGCCGCCTCCGCCGGGTGGGCCGCGCCCGCCTCGTCCCAGTGGTGCCGGCTACGGCGGACCGCGTACCGGTGCGCCGCGTCCGGCCGGAAGTTTCGGCGGTCCTCGACCCGGTGGACCGCGTCCCGGCGGTTTCGGCGGTCCGCGCCCTGGCGGTGCCCCCGGTGGTCCGGGCGGCGGTCCGGGTCGTCCGGGTGGTGGTCCGGGTCGTCCCGGTGGCGGTCCGCGACCCAGCGGAGGTCGTCGCGCTCCGCGCGGTGGAGGACGTCGCCGTCGCCGCGGTGAGGACGACTTCCAGCCTGGTCTCATCACCTACAGCGAAAGCGACGCGCCGGTTCCCGAAGGCGTCGTGGTGATCGAGCGCGGTGCGTCCTCGCAGGAGTTCGCACCGCGTCTGAATCGCACCGCCGCCGACGTGGTCCGCTTCCTGATGAAGAACGGCGAGATGGTCACGGCCACCATGACCCTCACCGATGAGCAGATGGAGTTGTTCGCACTCGAGATCGGTGCCGAGATACTCCTGGTCGAACCCGGCCAGCAAGAGGAAATGGAATTGCAGGCCCTCTTCGACGACAGCGACGACTCCGACGAAGCACTGCTGCAGTCTCGCCCTCCGGTCATCACCGTGATGGGTCACGTCGATCACGGCAAGACCACCTTGTTGGATCGCATTCGCAATGCCAACGTGGTGGCCGGAGAGGCCGGCGGCATCACTCAGCACATCGGCGCCTACCAGGTCGAGCAGAACGGCAAGCGGGTGACGTTCATCGACACTCCGGGTCACGCGGCCTTCACGCAGATGCGGGCCCGCGGCGCCCAGGTGACCGACGTCGTGGTGCTGATGGTGGCCGCCGATGACGGGGTCATGCCTCAGACCATCGAAGCCATCAACCACGCGCGGTCGGCCGATGTACCGATCGTGGTGGCGATCAACAAGATCGACAAGGAGAACGCCGACGTGCAGCGAGTTCTCTCACAGCTGTCCGAGCAGGGTCTCGTCGCCGAGAGCTGGGGCGGAGACACCATCTGCGTGGAGATGTCGGCTCAGCAGGGACTGGGTGTCGACGACCTCATCGAGCAACTCACGGTGGTGGCCGAAATCGAGGAACTGACGGCCAATCCCACCGGGCGAGCCAAGGGCGTGGTCCTCGAGGCCAACCTCGACACCGGCCGCGGGCCGGTGGCCACCATCCTGGTGGACAAGGGCACCCTCAAGGTGGGCGACCCGATCGTGGCTGGAGGATCCTGGGGTCGTGTCCGGGCCATGATCGACGACAAGGGTCAGCAGATCAAGGAGGCCGGACCTTCCACCCCCGTGCAGGTGCTGGGTCTGTCGTCGGTGCCCAACGCCGGGGACGAATTCCGGGTGGCCCCCAACGAAAAGACCGCTCGCACCGTCGGCGAGGCTCGCGAACAGCGACTGCGGGCCAAGGCCCAGCGCGGCGATGCCCGCGTGGCTCGCGGCGTGAAACTCGAGGACGTCTTCACGCAGATCCAGGCCGGCGAAGTGGCCACGTTGAATCTGGTGCTGAAGGCCGACGTGCAGGGTTCACTCGAAGCGGTGACCGAGAGTCTGCGTCGTCTGGAGCGGGACGAAGTGAAGTTGGCCTTCGTACATCGCGCCGTCGGCGGCGTTACCGAGAACGACATCACCTTGGCCGCTGCCACCAATGCCACGATCATCGGGTTCAACGTTCGCCCGGACCGCAAGGCCCGGGAACTGGCCGAGGCCGAGGGAGTGGAAATCCGCACCTACGAGATCATCTACAAGTTGCTCGAGGACATGGAAAGCGCCATGGTCGGCATGTTGGCGCCGGAATTCGAAGAGGTCGTGACCGGCGAAGCCGAAGTACGCGAGATCTTCCGAGTGCCGCGCCAAGGTGCCATCGCCGGGTGCTACGTCCGCAGCGGGCAGATCACCCGCGGCAGCAAGGTACGGTTCTTGCGCGACGGAGTCATCATCTGGAAGGGCGCCATCCAGTCGCTCCGCCGCTTCAAGGACGACGTCCGCGACGTCCGCGAGGGCTTCGAATGCGGTATCGGTCTGAGCGACTTCCAGGACCTCAAGCAGGGCGACATCATCGAGACCTACGAGGACAAATTGGTGGTGCGCACGTGACCGATCTGGAGTTCTTCTTCGATCCGATCTGTCCGTGGGCCTGGATCACGTCCCGATGGGTGGTCGAAGTTCAGGGACTGCGCTCCTACGAAGTCCGGTGGCGCCCCATCTCCCTCAAAGTGCTCAATCAGCATCAGACCGCCGACTGGTACACGCCCGAGTATCGAACGATGCACTCCATCGGCCACCAGAACCTGCGGGTGGCGGCCACCCTCGACGACCGACTCGGCAACCAGGCCATGGGAGCCTTCTACACGGCTCTCGGCACCGCGGGCCACACCAACGGCCGTCGTCAGGATTTCATGGAGAACTCCCGCGGCTTCACCGCCGAATGTCTCACGACCGCCGGCCTGCCCGGTGCGTTCGTCGAGTACTTGGATGACGAGTCGCTGGACGCGGGAATCGTGGCCAGTACCGAGACGGCCCTCGAACGCACCGGAAGGGACGTGGGAACGCCCATCTTGACCTTTCACCCGGGAGCCGAGAACGAAGGTTCCTTCTTCGGACCGGTCATCGCCCGGATTCCGCGAGGCGACGAAGCCCTCAGGCTCTGGAACGCGGTCGAGATCGTGGCCACGACGCCCGGTGTGGCCGAGT